>CAJCJI010000534.1 GCA_903970595.1 Verrucomicrobiota bacterium | reverse complement strand
CCTGGGAGGATGCCAAGATCGCTGCCGAAACTGGAATCGACGCCATTATCGTCTCGAATCATGGCGGCCGCGCCGATGAATCCGGCCGATCCACCCGCCGCCCCATCCCCCACTCCGGCCGTTGCTCCGGGCACCGTCTCGTCCGCGCATGGGGTATTCCTCGAAGTGGAGGGACTGGGCGTATTCCTGTGCGGCGCCAGCGGCGCCGGCAAAAGCGAGCTGGGCCTGGAACTGCTGAGCCGGGGCCACCAGCTGATCGCGGACGATATCGTCGAATGGCACCCTGCCGAGGGGCGCGTCTGCGGCCGCTGCCCGCCGCTGCTGGAAGGATTCATCGAGGTGCGCGGCCTGGGCATCCTCAACGCCCGCGCGCTGTACGGCGCGGCTGCGGTCATCGCGGAGGCGCCGCTGGATCTGGCGATCGACCTGGGCGCGCGCGCGGAAGGCACGGCCGAGCAGCGCCTGCACGGCCGCCGCCACAGCTACAGCGTGCTCGGCGTGACGGTGCCGGAAATCTCGCTGCCGCACCGCGTGGGGCATAATCTGGCGGTGCTGGTGGAAGCGGCCTGCCGCGATCACCGCCTGCGCCTGTCGGGCTATCGCGCCGACGAGGACCTGGCGCGCCGCCAGCGCCGGCAACTGGATGAGACCTGAGGAGCGAGACGTGAGGCGAGAGGCGGGAGGCGAGAGGCGTCAGAAGCAGAAAGCTTCGATGCGTACGGTTTTGCAGATTTCATATCCGCCTCCTCGCCAGTGGCGCCTCCCGCCTCTCGCCTCTCGCCTCCCACCTCATGCGGCGCCAGCCGCATGAGGCTGGTCATCGTCAGCGGACTGTCCGGCACCGGCAAGACGGTGGCCCTCAAGCTGT
The DNA here is from genome assembly GCA_903970595.1 of Verrucomicrobiota bacterium. GTDB lineage: Bacteria > Pseudomonadota > Gammaproteobacteria > Nevskiales > Nevskiaceae > Nevskia. The sequence goes on along the minus strand of CAJCJI010000534.1, from coordinate 4,363 downwards.
ACGAGGACCTGGGCTACTACTGCATCGACAATATACCGCTGGACCTGGTGCAGCCGCTGATCGCGCATGCGGTCAGCCACCCGGAGCCGCGCTACGGCGAGTTCGCCATCGGCGTGGACGCGCGCGGCAACCCGGTGGAGATCAGGACCTTCCCGGAGGTGCTCAAGGCGCTGCGCGCGCAGGGCGTGCACGTGCACGTGCTGTTCCTGACCGCCGACGACCAGGCGATCCTGCGCCGCTACAACGAGACCCGCCGCAAGCATCCGCTGACCGGGCCGGAGGTGTCGCTGGTGGAGGCGTTGCGCCTCGAGCGCAAGCTGTTGGAGCCCATCGCCGCCCTGGCCGACGACCTGCTCGACACCTCGTCGATGAACCTGCACGATCTGCGCAACGCCATCCACGCGCGCCAGCCCGAGGCCGGCTGCGGCCGGCTGGCTGTATTGTTCCTGTCCTTCGGCTTCAAGAACAGTCTGCCGGATGGCGCCGATTTCGTGTTCGACGTGCGCAACCTGCCCAACCCGCACTGGGTGCCGGAACTGCGCGCGCTAACCGGACGCGACGAGGCGGTGGCGCATTACCTGGAAAGCCACGCCGAAACCGGCGCGCTGCTCGACGACATCCGCAATTTCCTGGCGCACTGGCTGCCGGCGTTCCAGCAGCAGGATCGCAGCTATGTGACCGTGGCGATCGGCTGTACCGGCGGCCAGCACCGTTCGGTCTACATGGTGGAGCGCCTGGCGGCCTCGTTCCAGGGCCGCTTCAGCCAGGTCATCGCCAAGCACCGCGAGCTGGGACTGTGACGGAGGAGCCCACGGTCGGCGTGCTGCTGGTGATGCATGGCAAACTCGGGCACTTCATGCTCGACACCCTGAGCGACATGATCGGCACCCTGCCCTTGCCGGCCGATGTGCTGGAGGTGCGGCGGGTGCAGGCGACCGACGTGCTGCTGCTGCAGGGGCGGCGCATGCTCGAGCGGCTCGACCAGGGCGCCGGCGTGCTGCTGCTCACCGATGCCTTCGGCTCCACCCCCAGCAACATCGCCAACCGCCTGGCCGAGGCGCCGCACACCGCGGTGGTGGCCGGCATCAACCTGCCGATGCTGGTGAAGGTCTTCAACTACCCGCGGCTCGACCTGGCGGCGATGACCCGCGCTGCGGTCGAGGGCGGCCAGCGCGGCGTGGTGCTGTGCCCGGCCCCCGCGGCCAAGGGCTGAACGAGGAACCCCGGATGGACCCGCACGCCGAACAGCCGCCGCTCGAAAAGACCGTCGCCATCGTCAACCGGCTGGGCCTGCACGCGCGCGCCGCCGCCAAGCTGGTGACGCTGGCGGCCAAGTACCAGAGCGAGGTATGGGTGCGCAAGGACGGCCGCGAGGTCAGCGGCAAGAGCATCATGGGCGTGATGATGCTGGCCGCCGCCCAGGGCAGCCACGTCACCCTGGTGGCGCAGGGGCCGGACGCGGCCGAAGCGCTGGAAGCGCTGGCCGCGCTGGTGGCGAGCCGGTTCGAGGAGGAAGCGTGAGGGAAGCAGCATGAGCCTCTGGCTTTCCGGCATCGGCGTGTCGCGCGGCATTGGCATCGGCCGGGTGCAGCGCCTGCATGGCGGCGACCTGGAGATTCCCGAGTACGCGCTGGAACCCGCAGACGTCGAGCACGAGGTGACGCGTTTCGTCGGCGCGCAGCGGCGCGCGAAGGACGAGCTGCGGCAGATCCGCTCGCAGATTCCGGGCGGCACGCCGGGCGAGATCGCAGCCTTCATCGATACCCACCTGCTGATGCTCGACGACCGCTCGCTGACCGAAGCGGTGGTGACGCTGATCCGCGGCACGCAATGCAACGCCGAGTCGGCGCTGAAGAAGCAGCGCGACGCGCTGACCGCGGTGTTCGAGCAGATGGAGGACCCCTACCTGCGCTCGCGCAAGGACGACGTGCAGCACGTCTCGGCGCGCATCCTGCGCATCCTGCTCAAGCAGGACAAGAGCGTGCCGGCGCAGCGTACCGAGCAGTCCGAGCCGCCGGTGATCGTCGCCGACGATCTCACGCCGGCGGATATCATCCTGCTGTCGCAGCAGGGTGTGGCGGCGTTCGTCACCGAGTACGGCGGGCCGTTGTCGCATACCGCGATCCTGGCGCGCAGCTTCGGCATTCCCGCCATCGCCGGCCTGCCGGGAGCGCGGCGCCTGCTGCGCGAGGGCGAGCAGGCCGTCGTCGACGGCGACCTGGGGCATGCCCTGGCCGATCCGGAGCCGCAGGCCCTGCACTTCTTCGAGGCCAAGCGCGCGCGCCAGCGGACCGACCGCGCGGCCCTGACGCAGCTGCGCGACAAGCCGGCCATTTCGCGCGACGGCGTCCGGATCAAGCTGCTGGCCAACATCGAAATGAGCGAGGACGCGCTGCATGCCGCGGACCTCGGCGCGGAAGGCGTGGGCCTGTACCGCACCGAATTCCTCTACCTGAACCGGCAGGACCTGCCGGGGGAGGAGGAGCAGTACCAAGCCTATGCGCGGGTGGTCGCGGCGGTGAAGGGCCCCATCACCATCCGCACCCTTGACCTCGGCGCCGACAAGCAGGTCGACTCCGGCAGCCGCCAGGGGCCGACGCCGAACAATCCGGCGCTGGGGCTGCGCGCCATCCGTCTGTGCCTGAAAGAGCCCGAGCTGTTCCGCACCCAGGCGCGAGCGCTGCTGCGCGCCTCGGCCCACGGCGCGATCAAGATCATGCTGCCGATGATCTCCAGCGTGCAGGAGTTCCGCCAGGCGCAGCAGCTCATCGACGCCGCCGCCGCGCAGTTGCGCGCCGAAGGGCACGCGGTCGCCGACCAGATCCCGGTGGGCGCGATGATCGAGGTGCCGGCGGCAGCCCTGGCGGCGCCGCTGCTGGCGCGCCATGCGCGCTTCTTTTCGATCGGCACCAACGACCTGATCCAGTACACCCTGGCCATCGACCGCGTCGACGAGGAAGTGAACTACCTCTACGACCCGCTGCACCCGGCGGTGCTACGCCTGATCCGCATGGCCATCGAGGCCGGCGAACGCGCCGGCGTGCCGGTGGCGATGTGCGGCGAGATGGCCGGCGACCCGCGCCACACGCGCCTGCTGCTGGGCCTGGGCCTGACCGAGTTCTCCATGCATCCAGCCAGCGTGCTGGAGGTCAAGCGCATCATCATGGACTCGAACGTGGCGGAACTGCGCCGCCGGGCGCAGCAGGTCCTCGCTGCCGACCGCATGCGCGACGTGCAGGACCTGATCGCCGGCTTTAATCACGGCTGACTGTTCGGAGCAAAGCACTCTGCACTACAATAGGCACTGTCTGGCAAGCTAAACGTTTTGCACCACGGCAGCCAGCAAGAGAGATTTTCATGGGCGCCACGGCGCAAACACTGATCAAAAAAATTGAGGATCTGCCCCCGCAGCGGCTCGCGGAAGTCGAGGATTTCGTCGATTTCCTGAAGCTGCGCGATGAACAGATGCGCGCGCGCGCGGCGGATCAGCTGTTCGGCATGATGGACAAGCTCGCCGCAGCGGAACCGCAACTCACGCCCGAGGAAATTCAGGAAGAGATTGAGGCCGCACGCACCGAACGCCGCGAAAAAAGTGCGGATCGTAGCTGACACGAACATCGTAGTGTCGGCATTTCTTTGGGGTGGTGTGCCCAAGCAAGTTCTGGCCGCTGTGAGGGACAAGCGCTTGACCCTGTATACCAGTCCGGCCCTCCTCGCCGAGCTGAAGGGTATTTTGGGCCGCGCAAAATTTGCGGGGAAGTTTGCGGCAGCCGGCGAATCCCCCGCTACCCTTCTCGATCAATATCGGAGTTTTACGCAACTGGTCGACCCGGCGGTACTGACCTCTGCCGGATCGCGTGATCCGGACGACGATCAAGTGCTGGCCTGTGCCGTCGCTGCAAAGGCTGAGGCCATCGTCTCCGGCGACGCCGATCTGCTCAGCCTCGGCACATTTCAGGGCATCCCGATCCTCACCGCCACCAGGATGCTGGAACGCCTCAACCTCCGGGCATGAAAAACACAAAGTTCAAACACGGGGGCCGGGACTGTGGATTCAGTCCCCGCTGAGGGCGGTTGTCCGCTGTGTCCGCAAGTTTGTCCGCGGACAACACCGTGGAGCGGATTTTCCATTAAATTCTTTTAAAATCAACACAACAGTAGTTGGTACGGCGGTTGCTCCCGGTCTCATGGCAAACGACCAGGGACACCGATGCACAAGCGCGCGATCACCGTTTTGGCTGGCCTGCTGGCGGCGGGGCAAGGCAACGCCCGGGCCAACGACTTGCTCGAGGCCTACCGCCAGGCCCAGGCCCAGGACACCACCCTGCAGGCGGCGATGTACCAGCGCGGCGCGGCGATCGAG
>CAJCJI010000533.1 GCA_903970595.1 Verrucomicrobiota bacterium | reverse complement strand
GGTCTCTTTGGCGGGCAACGGCGAGACGGTCGGCAACGCGTCATGGAGCTGGTCGCCGCAGCAGGCGGTGTTTCTGGGAGAGGACGGCGCATTGACGCAGCTGCCGCCGCGCTCCGGCTGGGTGCTTGCGATGGGTGTTGCGATCTCCGCGACCTCGATCTTCGTGTCGATCGCCGGTCCGGTTGCGGTGGGCGGCGTGAGCGCAAGCAGCCTGCTGCAGGCGCCGCTGGTGCTGGCCTCCGGCCAGCTGGCACAGCTGCAGTCCGGCAACCGGCTCAGCGTAGCGTATGGCGGCTTTTATCTGGTCAATGCCGGGGAAACCCGCACGATTCCGCCGGGCGAGTGTGCGTACTCCACCGGCCCCGTCAGTAACAGCGGCACCATCATCAATTCCGGTCGGTGGGTCAATCAATGAGCGAATATCTTGGCACTTCGCAGGCGGCCAACACGCCCGCGACTCCGGGCGGCGGCCTCACGTTCAATCTGTACCAGGACTCCGCGGACAATATGTGGAGGTGGAAGGATGCCTCCGGCGCGGTACACTTGGTCGCCGGCGCGCAGCCTTTCCTGGTGCAGGCTTACAGCTCGACGCTGACGCTGCCCGGCAACGACAACTACACCTATCGGGTGGCGCTGACGGGCAATCTTGTCCTGGCCGTTCCCAGTTCGAATGCCGACGGAGCGCGGCTGCGGTTCTGGCTCAATGCCAGCGACGGCAGCTACACGCTCAGCCTGGCGGCCGGCATCGTGGTGCCCGCTTCGAGCAGTTTTGCCTCGCCGGTGACCATCGCGGCGGGACACAAGGCGCGCGTGACGCTGGAATATGACGCCGTGCAGAACGGCGGCCAGTGGGAACTGGTCAGCTTCGTCAACGGGTACTAGCCATGGCGAACATCTATTTCGGTGACGGCTATACCAGCAACGACGGCAACTGGAACGACGCGGGCAACTGGTATTCCAGTCCGGAGACGGTGTGTTACGGCGGCTGCTGCCCCTCTTACGGTCCGGGAACCCTGGCGGGGCGGCTGCCGAATTCCGGCGGCGACAGCGTGGTGCTCATGGCCCCGGTGACCACCGGGCCGAGCGGCGGCTGGAGCGGCAATATCGCCATCTCCAGCGGCAACAATACCAGGGGCCAGATCGCCGCCGGCAGCTACTCCGGAATGATCACGGGCTCCTCCAATGGCATTGCCAATATTTCCGGCGGCAATTTCAGCGGGGCGGTGACTAACGCGTCCATTTCCGGTGGGAGCTTCTCCAATAGCGTCACCGTCAACGGTTTCAACTATCAGCTTGGCATCAGCGGGGGTGCGTTCAGCGGCGCGGTATCCACCGTGGGCAGCGTCACGGGCGGCAGCTTCACGGGCACGCTGACCCTGAACGGGGTGAGCGGCAATATTCAGACGCTCTCCGGCGTGACGACCTCGATCCCGGTGAACATCTACCTGCCGGTGGCGACGGGCTGGAAGATCACCGGCGGGACTTACGGCGGGGGAATCTCCGTCACCCGGCAGAATGCTTCGGGCAGCGCGGCTTCCAGTCTGAGCCTGAGCGGCGGTAGCTGCGTCGGGAACCTGTCCATCGGCGGCCCGGGTGCTCAGACCGGCATCCTGACCGTGACGCTGTCGGGAATGAACTTCAGCGGCGGCAGCATTTCAACCGGTGTGGCCAGGACGCTGTTCGCGGTTTCGGGCGGCTCGTATGCGCCGCCGGCGGTCTACACACCGGCGGTACGCTCGGGCAATTACCTGAGTTTCGCCGCCAGCGCCATTCCGCCGGATCCGGGATTTGCCGCCGCCGGACTGAGCTATAGCCCGAGCATCCTCATTCAGGGAACCTCGAACGACATCCTTGGCGCGGGGCTGCCATGATCGATCCGGAGCTGATCAAGCCGAGCGCGGTGCCGCTGCCCGACGCGGCCGAGGTCATCAACCCCACGCCCCTGAGCTTCGGCACGCACTACCGGTTTCCCAAGGCCGGGCTGGTACTGCCGGCGCATACGCATACCGAGCGCCTGAACCACGTCAGCGTGGTGCTGGCGGGGAGCTTCAAGGCCAGGGTGGGGGAGCAGGTTCGGCGGATTACGCATGGCGACATCATCGCCCTGCCGGCGCAGGTGCCGCATAGCTTCGAGGCCCTGGAAGAGCAGTCCGTGCTTTTGAATGTGGTCCGGCTGAATGCCACGGTGGAATCGGCGCTGGAGGAAGTGGACCTGGTGGGCGCCCGCCTTGGCGCAGTCGAGACCAGGCTCGGGCTGATTCTGGATGGGATTGTTGAAATGAGGGCGGGCGGTTGAGCGGCGCTTACTTAAGGAGAGAATGAGACCAATCGCAGGGTAGTCTACGGCAGGCAAAGCTGCTGCCACTTGGGACCACGGCGGCCACAGGCCACCCTACAAATATGCACCTTACACCCAACCCGCCGCAGGCGGGTTTTTTCGTTTCTGGAGGTTTTATGCAGATGAAGTATTCGTGCGGCGGCTTGCACCTGACGGAGCAATTCGAGGGGTGCAGGCATCAGGCTTATCCAGACCCGGCCAGCGGCGGCGCTCCCTGGACCATAGGTTACGGGCATACCGGGCCGGAAGTGGTTCCGGGCCTGGTGTGGACGCAGGCGCAGTGCGAGGCGGCGCTGCGCCGCGACATCCAGGCCGCCGTGGATGCGGTCAATCGGGTCTGCATCCGCGGCGATCTCACGCAGGGCGAGTTCGATGCCCTGGTGGATTTCACGTTCAACTGCGGCGTGCGCAATCTCGATGGCTCGACTCTGCTCTGGAATGTGAACCGCGGCAATTTTGCCGCGGCTGCGGACGGGTTCGAGAAGTGGGATCACGCCGGCGGCGCGTTGGTGGCTGGCTTGCTGCGCCGCCGCCTGGCGGAGAAAGCGGAGTTCCTCGCATGAACTTCTGGCGCCACATGATCACCGGCGCGGACAACAGCACGGTGGACCATGCGCGCGTCATCACCATCGGCATCGCCATGGTCTGGGCGCTCGGCACCCTGACATTTCTGCTGCTGGCGGTTCTGGACTATGTACAGACCTTCAAATTCAACCCGCGCGATTTCGCGTACTCCCTCGGCGCCCTGATCGGTTCGGGCGCCGGCATCGTGACGCTGGCGGGTGCCGGCATCGCGCTGAAGGGGAACACCGAACCGAAACCAGGAGGCAATTCATGACGAACTTGGTGAAAGACGCCGAGACTGCGGTGTCGGCGGTTGTGAACATGCAGGGCGCCGCTGCGGCGGTGGAGGCGGCGGCCGGGGTCGCCGGGAAGGCTGTCGGCGCTGTCGCCGGCGGCTTGCTGGCCGGATTCATGCCCTACATTCTCGGCGTGCTTGGCGCGCTGCTTCTCGGCCTGGCGGCTGTGGTGTTCTGGGATCGTTATGTCGAAATCCCGCATCTCAGGGCGCAGGCGGCGATCGATGCTGCGGCGCTGCGCGCGGCGAATGACCAGACCGCGGCCGCCAACAACACCATCGACCTGTTGCGCGCCGCGGTCAGCGGGCAGAACGAGCGCATCGCGGAGTTGCAGGAGAGCGCCGGCGCCGCCGCGCAGCTTGCCGCCGCGGCCGGAAGGCTCGGCGCGCTCAAGCCCTTGCCGCCGCCGCCCGCGCAGCTGTCCGCCGCCGGGGTCAACGCTTATCTCAAGACTTTGAGGAGCTTTCCATGAAGCGCCTGCTGCTGTTTTGCCTGTTGCTGTCCGGTTGCCAGAGCTGTCCGAGCGTCACTCCGGCCGAGCGTGTCATGACTCAGTCCGTCGATGTGCCGGTACAGGTGGCGCGCACGCCGCCGCCGGAAGTGATGGGGTGTTGGGCGGCCTTGCCGCCCTTGCCGGCATTCGAGGATGCGCCCGGAGGCCTGCTGCTGCCCACTGCCCGGATCGGCGCGCTGCTCATGGCCGAGGCTGCCCAGCGCCGTTGCGACGACGCCTGGCGGGCCTGGGCCACGGCGAAGTAGGAGGGCGGCCATGGAGATGCAGACGACGATTGATATGATGCAGTACGGCGCTGTGGCCGCCTCGATCATCGGTGCGGGGGTGGCAGGCGCCGTGGTCGCCTACAAGCGCCTGTATGGCCGTCGTGAAGATGCCGCGGTTGCGGACGACTGCTACCGGGATCTTTCGCGCAAGCTGGAGAGCCTGGCTTCACGGGTGGAGTTGCTGGAGTCGAGCATCCGCAGCCTGCCGACTGCGGCGAATGTCCTCGACCTCGTGAAGAGCCTCAACGAGGTGGACAGGCGGCTGGCGAAGATCGAAGGCTACGTGATGGGCAAGCAGGCGCTGGCCGACTGAAAGAAGTCTTCGTCAGATGCGGGAGTCCGTCGATCAGCCATTGGCACGGAGCAGCCGGCGCACTTCGGCGGCGTCGGCCGGATCGGGCGGGGCGGCCTGGTCCAGCTGGTCCAGCGCTTCCACCAGATCCGGGTGCGCGGCCTTGCTGTCGGCAGCGGCGAGTGCCAGGCGGGCCCGCAACAGCAAGGCGCGGCCGAGGTCGCCTCCCGGCAGATACTGGCGGTCCAGGCTCACCGCCTGCGCAGCAAGCGGCCGCGCCCGCGCCAGGGATTGCGGTGTGCCGAGGGCGAACAAGGCCTTGCCCAGCAGGTAGTCGGTCGAGGCCATGTCGCGGTGCTGCTCCGTGCCGAACAGCTTGATCTCCAGCGCGCGCACGCGCTCCAGCACCGTCACCGCCTCATCGTTGCGGCCGAGTGCGATGAGGTCTTCGCCCAGCCGCTTGAGGGGATTGCGCACTTCGTAACCGTCCGCGCCGACGAGACGCTCCAGGTTCTGGATCGCTTCGCGCAGCATGGGTTCGGCTTCCCTGGCATGGCCGCTGCGCAGCATGGAGGTGGCGAGGTCGGCCAGGGCGCGGTACTGCTGCTGTTCGTCCGGTCCGCTTTTGCGGAAGATGGCCACCGAGGATTCGAGCGCCTCCCGCGCTTCGGCGTAGCGGCCCTGGTAGGTCAGGTCGATGCCCAGATAGCGCTGGCTTTGTGCCGCCTTGTAACTGCCGACAGGAAAGATGCGCAGCGAACGGCGCAGGTCCGCTTCCGCGTCGGCCGAGCGGTTCTGGTGGGTGTACAGGATGGCGCGGGAAAACAGGGCATCGCCCAGCAGGGGATGGTTGTCGCCGAGTACTTTGCCCAGGATCGCCACGGCCAGGTCGAGCTCGCGTCCCGCTTCGTCCGAGTGCCCGGTGCGGTCGAGCAGGGAAGCGAAATTCATATGGGCGTTGCCGGCAGCCAAGCTCTCCGGACCGATGCCGCGATCCACTCCATGGATTGCGGCACGATAGTTTTGTTCGGCTTCTGTATACCTGCCCGCCTCCTCCAGCCGCTCGGCCAGGTCCAGCTGCTGCCTGGCGGTTTCCGGAGCGTCGGGGCCAAACCTGGTGAGGCAGATGGCGTAGGCCCTGCGCTGCGCGACGATGGCCTCGTCACGCTTGGACAGGCCATCGTCGGCATCGGCGAACGCGCTGTTGATCTGCGCCGCCAGCAGACTGTCTCTGTCGCCGGCGGCGCGCATGATCTCCATGGCTTCGCTCAGCGCGGCATGAGCGTCTTTGAACTTCGATACGTCGATCAATGCCTCGCCCAGATTCAGCAGGCTTTCGGCGATGCGGGTATCGCCCGCGGCATACAGCTTGCGGCGCGCCGCGAGCGCCGTGCGCGCCAGCTCCGCGGCGCGGTCGCCGACGCCCAGGTTCAGATAGGTTTGCGACAGGGTATCGTACAGATCGGCTTGCAGCGCTGGCTCGGTATCGAGTTGGCTTTGCATCTGGCGCACGCCTTGGTCCAGCACTTCGCGCGCGCTCATGCTGGCGTTTTGAGAATTCTCCGGGTCGGCCGCCTTGAATACATTGATCATGAATTCCTTGACGCTCTCCGCGCGGCGCGTCTGCAGTTCGGCTTCCCGTGCCTGCGCTCTGGCCAGGTGCGCCTGCCAGACCACGCCGCCCACCCCCGCAAGCACCGCCACGGTGAAAGCGGATGCCGTCGCCATGCCCAGCCGGTGCCGGCGCATGAATTTGGCCGAGCGATAGGCAAAGGATTCGCCGCGTGCCGAAATCGGCTCATGCCGCAGATGGCGCCGGATGTCTTCGGCCAGGGCCGGCACGGTGCCGTAGCGTTGCACGGGATTTTTCTTCAGCGCCTTGGCGACGATGTTTTCCAGGTCGCCGCGCAGCTGCCGCCGCAGTTTGTCCGGCGTGCTGGCCCGCCGCTCGGCGAGTTGCGCCGGGGTGAGGCCTTCACCGTTGGCAACCGACAAGGTCCGGCTCAGGGTGCGCGGCTCGCTTTCCAGGACTTCGCGTTCCAGGCGCGTGGCCGTGGACTTGCCCGTGCCGAAAGGCCGCCCGCCGGCCAGCAACAGGTGCAGCAGCACACCCAGCGCGTAGACATCCGTGGCGGTGGTCACGGTCTGTCCCAGGATCTGCTCCGGAGCGGCATATTCCGGCGTCAGCAGCCGGCCCGCCAGACGGGTCAGCTCGGTTTCCTCGGCGCTTTCGCCGTCGCCTTCGATCAGCTTGGCGATGCCGAAATCCAGCAGCTTGACGCGGCCGTCCGCGCTGACCAGGATGTTGGAGGGCTTCAGGTCGCGGTGTACCACCAGGTGCGAATGCGCGTGGGCCACCGCGGCGCAGACGTCCAGGAACAGGCCCAGGCGCGCTGCCAGGTCGAGACGGTGTTCGTCGCACCAGCGGTCGATGCGGCTGCCGTCGACGTACTCGAGCACCAGGTACATGGCGCCTTCCGTGCTACTGCCGGCGTCGAGCAGGCGGGCGATGCTGGGATGCTGCAGGCGCGCCAGGATCTGGCGTTCGCGTACTGCGCGCTCGCGCAGGCCAGGCCGGTACAGGTCTGTATGCAACAGCTTGATCGCGACCAGGCCCTCGTATAGGCCGTCGATGCGCCGCGCCAGCCAGACCTCACCCATGCCACCGGTGCCGATCCGGCTCTCCAGGCGATACGGGCCAAGCTGCGCCCCGGCCTGCCCGGCTCCGCCCACCACGGAGGCGGCCATCTGGTCCAGCGCCGCCCCATCCAGGAAGTCCTGCGCCTGCGCGCTGGCGTCCGCGCGCAGCAGGTCCAGCGCGCGCGCATGCAGCAGCGGCTGCGATGCGGCCAGGGCCGCGAGGGTCCGTTCGCGCGCCGCCTCATCCAGGTCCAGCAGCCGCTCGAATACGGCAAGTGCTTGGTGCCGCAGCGGGTCGGGGGGGGATGCCAAGCCAGGTCTCAACCCTGCAGGGAATCGAACAGGAAAGCCCTGGCCTTCTGCCAGCTGCGCTTGACGGTGGCGGTCGAAATCTCCAGCACTTCGGCGATTTCCTCGATCGACAAGCCGCCGAAGTAGCGCATCTCGACGATCTGGCGCGCGCGCGAATCGGATTTTTCCAGGTCGTCGAGCGCCGCGTCCAGGGCTTGCAGGTCGGGGCCGCGGAACGCCGGCTCGTGGTCGCGCAGCCCCGAGGTCAGGGTCAGCGGCTGTTCGCCGCTGCCGCGCTTTTGCGCCTGGCGTTCGCGCACCGTGTCGATGATGACGCTACGCATCACGCCCGAGGCGTAGGCGAAGAACATGCGACGGTTGCCGCCCGGCAGCGCCGGCTGGTTCATCAGGCGCAGGTAGGCTTCGTTGACCAGGCTCGGGGCGTCCAGCTGCATATCGCCGTCTCCGCCGGCAAGCTTGCGGTAGGCCAGGCGCCGCAACTCGCCGTAAACCAGCGCGAACAACTCGTTGCGCGCGCCGCTTTCGCCGCACCGCGACAGTTCCAGCAACTGCGTGATGTCACCCATGTGCGTTTGAACGGTTCGCCCGAATGTTGCGGCGCGTTCTGGACGCGCCTTCCACCATTCCCCTTGGTGCAAACTATGGTGCGGAAAGGGGTGCTTGGGAACCCCTCAGATAAGCCGCCTGTCCTTGCAAATGTGATTCCTGTCACACTCGCGCGGCCGCTGGCCCGGAACCGCACCGGGCGCAGCCCGATCGCCTACAATTCCAGCCGTATACGCCCCGCCGGCCCGAATGGCGAAACAGGTAGACGCATGGGACTTAAAATCCCCCGGCCGCAAGGCCATCCCGGTTCGAGTCCGGGTTCGGGCACCAAGCTGTTTTTCCTCGGCAATTCGGCATTATTTAGCGACCGGCGCGCGCTTTCTGGTAGGCGTGTGGGACTAAAAGTCCCCTGTGTCTATAAATCGCGTGATCAGGGCCCTTTATAGGAACTACAAATAGCCATTTAAGCGGGAAGCGTCGCTTGTCGCTGCGCTACCTTCTGTTCGCAATCTACTACAGCAGATCGCCCGCTGCCGATGTGCTCGTTGATGCCAACGTCCGCTTTGTACCCACATTGCGGACATGGCCAGGAGCGGCGCCTGGTTAGGTCATGCTGGCTTGCCACAGATATTAGGAGCTTATCCGTGAATAAATCGCAGCTGCGACGGAGGTGCGATTTATTCACGGATAAGCTCTAAGAGTTGGCGCCGGATCAAGAGGTCAAACCACAGCGATCAGCGAGGTGCTGCTTGCTGGTCGATAGGTACTTTGTAGATTGTGTTCTTCGGGTCGGCCATCAGACGGCGAACCATATCCTCGAAGTCGCTGAGCGGCAAGAAGTCGGCGTGCGGGTCGAACGCTGCATTATCAAATAGGTCGACGAACTCGGCGGCATGCTCGTAGTGCGGATTCGACCTGAACATGTCGCGCATGTTCCTGTCCATGCCAAGATGGTGAAAGAAGTTGTAGCCCTGGAACACTCCATGGTGCTGGACCATCCAGTGGTTGGCTTCGCCGATGAAGGGCTTGAGGATCGCCGCGCCGATGTCCGGATGGTTGTAGGTACCCAGCGTGTCGCCGATGTCATGAAGCAGCGCGCAGACGACGTATTCCTCGTCGCGTCCGGCTTTGAGCGCGAGGGTGGCGGTCTGTAGGCTGTGCGTCAGGCGGTCGACTGGGAAGCCGCCGAAGTCGCCGTCGAGCAGGCGCAGGTGCGCCAGCACGCGATCCGCCAGGGAGCTTGCCATCTTCGCGAACTCAGGCACGATCAGCCCCCAGTCCTCCTTTGTGCTGCTTTCCATGCGGGTGAACCGGGCTCGCGTATTCATCACTTTGCTCCAACAGGATTCAGCTTGCCTGCCACAGCGACAGCAGGCCGGCGTCCAGGGAAATCCGAACCGCATGCAAGCGCCCATTGGCGTGCAATTTCCCGTAGATATTCTTCAAATGATACTTGACTCCGTCTTCGCTGATGTGCACGGCGCTGGCAATTTCACGATTCGACAAGCCGTCCGCCAGCCTGCAAAGAATCTGATACTCCCGCTCGGTCAGCCGCTCGATCATTCTGGGTCGTTGCAAGGTCTGCATCGTTCGTATCATTCATGCTTTCGCGTGGCGAGATGGTAGCGGGATGGTCCTGGCAGGGGCCTGAAAGCGGACGCTGGAATCGGGATTGCCTTCCGTAAACCCCAGCACGGCGATGCACACCATGAAGATCCCGCCCAAAATCGGCCAGCGCCCGCCCACGACTGCGCCGGCCTAGTTGAAGAGCCGCATGGTTCCGTAGTTGGCGTGCGCAGCCCAGGCCAGGTCGATGACCTGCCGCACGTCGGCCGGGTCTATTCCCTCGGACACCTCAGCCACCCACAGGCATAACTCGGCGAGATCCCGGTTGATCTCCTCGTCGGTCGCCGGGCGCGGTTCGAAGCGCGGCCAAAAGGCGTAGACCAGGGCCATCGAGGGAAGTCCGCGCCCGAGGTCGGCCAGCTCGATGGCGTAGAGCCGGTTGCTGGCGCTGTGGTAGTAGCGCCGGCCGGCACGGAAGCCAAGCGCCCGCTCGAGCGATCGCGCCACCTCGGGCCGCACGTCCAGCTCCTGCTCGAACAACAATGGATCGGCGCGCAGCGCGGCCAGTTGCGCCGCATCCGGGGTTTCGATGAAGTTCATGGACGGGCTCCCACGGTACGGTCGAGGAACGAGACGATGTGCCTCACGATGTCCGGGCCACGGTCGTCCTGCAGGAAATGGCTGGCCTTGTCGATCAGGACCGGCTCCTCGGCCTGCGGCAGCAGTTCCTTCAACCGCCGCGCATAGGCGAGTGTGAAGACCGGGTCTTCCGGAGCCCAGATCAGCTGGACCGGAAGATGGTGCAGCTCCGGCAGGCGGTTCTGGATGTGCTTCATGTCGGCCCAGCCGCGATCGCCCTCCGTCAGGGGGATGGTGCGCGGCCAGGTCAGATTCACGCCGTTTGACTGCGGCTCGTCCCAGCAATGGGTGTAGGCGCGGATCTCGTCCGGCGTAATCTGCCGAGCGCTGGCCAGGAACACCCCGCAGTGGGACAGCATGTTGAAGCGCTTGAGGAACACCTGGCCCATCAGTGGCGCGTGCCAGGTAGTCCACGGCAGCGGCGAGGCGTGAAACTCCGCGAGGCAGTCGGTAAATGCCCAGGTGTTCATCAGCACCAGGGCGCCGGCCTGGGCCTTGCGCTGCAGCGCCGCGCCGATGCCCTGTGGTCCGCCCCAGTCCTGCCCCACGATCACGAAGCCGCGCAGCTGCAGCAGGTCGATCAAAGCCACCAGGTCGGCGATGTGGTGCGCAATGCTGTAGGCGGCGTCCAGCCGCGGCTTCTCGGAGCTTCCGGCACCGATCCAGTTCGGCGCGATGGCGCGGTAGCCGCCTCGGACCAGAGGCTCGATGAAGTCGCGATAGAGGAAGGCGCTGGTCGGATTGCCGTGCAGCAGCAGTACCGGCCTGCCGTCGCGCGGGCCTTCGTCGACGTAGGACATGCGGCGGCCGTTGACTCGGACCGATTGTTCTTCCCACGGGAACAGCTTTTTCAGCCATTCCGCCCGGGCGGGTGTTTCTTCAATGGTGACCATTGTCAGCTCTCCTCGACTGATGCCGGACTGGATCAGCGGACGGTGTAGTCCGGCGCCTGCGGCCGGATGTAGCGAGCCGGATCGAGGCCGCGTTCCTTGATCAGATGATCGATCATCTGGATGATGGAGTTCGCGTCGAGCAGACCGACGTAGTTGCCCGCGCCATCGAAGTTGACATTCGAGCCAGTGACCACCATCACCATCTCGGTCGGTCCCGCATTGTCCTTCGGCGTCTGCAGGGTGTGAATGGACGACCCAGGCTCGAACAGATAGCTGCCGGCGGTCTGCGGCTGCTCGGGATACTCGACGTAGTGCCAGCGGCCGGAGAGTGTCCAAAGGTGGACGGTGCCGGTGTGGAAGTGGGTCGGGAACGTCACGCCGGGATGGATCAGCGCGCGCACCGCCCAGATGCCGGCGTGCGGGTCGAGCATCAGGGGCTGGACATCCACCCCGGGGATACCCGGCACGGCATCCTTGTACAGCGGTGCCTCGTTGGAATTGAGCGTCAGCAGTTCGATGTGATGGCTGACGAGTGAGGGCAGCGGCATGGGCGGGCTCCTGTAGTTGATTCTTATGGGTACGCGGATAGTGGCGCCGCCGCGCCACGCTGGCTTGATTGAAAAAGACAATGTGTTGATCCAGCGAGACAATCCGCGACAAAATCTCGCCGGAGAACGCAGCTCTCGCGGTTGACCAGCGCAAAGCCCGCGCCTCGCGATGGAGGCGAGGAGCTACTTCAAGCGGCCGCTGTTCGGCGGATAGCCGACGGGGTCTTGCCGAACCAGCGCTGGCACATGCGGGTCAATGCCGCGGGTTCAGAGATGCCGAGCATTCCGACAACTTGGATCAAGGGCATCTGGGTCGAGTACAGATAGCGCTGCGCCAGTTCGCGCCGCACCTCATCCCGAATGGAGTCGAAGCTGGTCTGTTCTTCCGCCAGGCGCCGCTGCAGGGTGCGTGGATGCAGCGCCAGCATTCTGGCAATGCCGGCCTTGTTGGCAAGCGGAGTCCCCAGCACCTTGCGGATCGTGCTGCGCACGCGTCCCGAAAGTGCATGGCCGGGTTCGGGAAACTGCATGGTGAGATAGCTCTCGGCCATGTCGACCAGGCTTGGATTGACCGAGTGGGTCGAAAGCCGCAGGAGCTTAGCCTTCAGCAGTAGGGATGCCGATGGCATCCCGGTGTGGATCGGACCGCCGAAGAAGCTTCTATAGGTGGCCAGCGGTGCAATGGGCTGGTGGGGAATGTGCACCTCATCCGGGCGATACGCCTCGCCGCCGAGCAATCTGGTGACCCGGTGCGCCACGCCCAGGCTGAGATCCAGGAATTGCCGCGACGGCGGCGGGCGCTGCAGCAAGAGTTCGAAACGCAACTCCGCCATGCTGGGCCGGCCAGGGCTCCGCTCCAGCACGGTGAAGGAAATCCCCGGACTTTGCACGAACAGAAAGCGCGAACAGAAGCCTAGAGCCTCGGCCAGGGTGGGGGAATTCTGCATGCCGACACTGAGCGGGCCGAGCACGCCGATGTCCTGGAAGCCGGCCAGGCGCAGGCCGAGTGCCGGGCAGGCGAATTGCTGTGCGCTCGCCTCCAGTAGGGACACGAAGCTGCGCAGTGAAACCATCCCGTCCTCGTCGCTCAACGAGGCCGGCGGGATGTGGAATTTACGCAACAGCGCATCCGGGCCAAAGCCCAGGGACAGAACCAGTTCCCGGTAGCCGCGCAACGCCCCGATGCGCACCATCGCCGTCATGTCGCGATTCCGCTATTTTGTCATCTGTCTCATAGGATCAACTTCTAGCGGCCTATAAGCAAGCCCTTCAATGTCTGCTTGGGACTCAGTCAAAAGTTCTGCGACGCTCGACTTCATGCCCGCATTATGGCGGTTGCAGATGTACTGATGTCCACACGCGCCGAAAGCGGAGGCTCCAGCAAGCCGCCTTAGGCGCGCCGCTTTTGGCCGCTCGACGACTCACCAGTGACATGTCAAAACAAGTACGGACATCCAGTCGCTTCTGCGGCGACACTGGCCAGCAGGAGGTTGGGGATTATTTACACATTTTCTTGCACAGTTCGACTTCTGTTTGATGTTGACGGCGGAGTCGGTTCGAGGGCCGATATGGCCCCTCATCGGGGGTAGTGCAGGGCAAAGCAGACTTTCTTGAGTTCCGACTCATTTCGTTCCCGACACTGACGTAGTCTCCCGGCGCAATGTTGCCGTGGCGAATTGCGGCTCCGGGGACAGCAAAAGACACGGGATGGCGTAGGATTCTATCCGACCGATATTCATTCGCAGGCGCCAGACATGCCGCCAAGGCAACGGAGATATTTCGTAATCTTTCCCATAAGCCCAGCTTAACGGCATTGATTGCCCCGCATTTGAGTCGGATCGGTCCGCTGGAGCTATTCAGTCGTCCTATAAGCTATAGGAGTAAGAAACTTCATCGCCGAGCTTGTTGCTATAGGAAACCGAACCGGAAGAACACTGTGATTGTTCGAAAAACGGGGCCATCATGTCAGAACTGACTGTTCCAACACCGTCGCCTCGCCTTAGGCAGATCCTCGAGCGGCTCGCTAAAGACCCCGCCCCGTTGATCGAAGACGTGTTATCGCAGCTCAAGGCCTCGATCCCCGATTACCAGGAGGCGCCCGCGGCGGTGGCGCGCGATGTCCGCGATTCGGTCGCCTTCATGCACGGGATCTGGTACGACGCCCTGCTCAGCGGCGAACTCCCCTCCCAGTCCACTATCGATGCGATTGATGCCGCCGGGCGGCGGCGCGTCCACCAGGGAGTGCCCCTGGATTCTCTGTTGCGGGCCTTCCGGCTGGGCACCAAGCGCATCTGGGCGGCTCTGATCCAAGCGGCGGGCGGTGATGTCGAATTGCACCACGAGCTGTTGTTCGAGGTGTCGCCCTATGTGTTCGACCATTTCGACCTGATGGCGCAAACCATCGGCCGCGCCTATCTCGACGAGCAATTGCAGCGCGCCCGCTGGCGCGATGCCCTGACGCATGAAATATGCAGCATCCTGTTCAATCGGCCCGACAACGAGGAGGGTTTCCGGCGCAACGCCGACGCTCTGGGGCTGGACTCGTCGGCGATCCATTGTGCTTTGTGCTTGCGTCTCGCGCGCCCGGACGCCACCCCCGCCGAACTGGAAGGCGAGGCCCAGCGGCTCATGGTGAGCGTGGCCCGCATCCTGCGCTTGCCGGATGACCGCATGCTGCACACGATCCATCGCGGACATGTCCTGCTCTGGCTGCCCCTTGCCCGAGGCGAAACGGTGGTAACCGGTGAGCAGCGCCTGGCGCGCGATGTCAGCGGCGTTGCGTCGAACTGCAAGGAAGTGCAGATGATCGGCGTCGGTCTTCCGGCGCTGGGAGCCCGCGGCTGGCGCGTGTCCGCCGACCAGGCGCTCAAGGCCCTGGAGAAGCTGGGCCGTCAGGGCGGCGCCGGGCAAGTCGCACGCTACTCGGACATCGCCCTGAACGACGTTGTGTCCGGGGTGGACAACGTGACCCGCTACTTCGATGCCCTGATCGAACGCCTGGCGCAGGAACCGCAGCTTCTTCCCACCCTGGAGGCGTATTTCGAGCGGCGCCAGCATCGCAAGGCAACGGCTGCCGCGCTCGATATCCACCCGAATACCCTCAACCACCGCCTCGAACGGATCGAGAACCTGCTCGGTGCCAGCCTGGACGATATCGGCTGGCTGGCCAAGCTTCACACGGCCTTACGGCTTCACCATGCGGCGTCATGACGCCGGGTTCCACGTTGCAGGGACCTCCCAAGAGCCGTTGTGCATAGTCACAACGTTAGCCGCCATCCTGCCAATTCCGGGCGCCGCCGCCGGCCTTCAGAATGATTCGCATGGGTTCAGGGCCGAACAGCATCGGCCCGGAACCACCGAAACCTGAACTGGAGCGACTCATGGAAACCCTGATCAAGATGGTCGTTTGGCTGACGGATCACTCGCTGCACCGGCACGGCGAACCCGCCTCCTTGCACACCCCTGAACATCCGCCGCACAGACTGTTTGACCCCGTGGCAATGCTTGGCCTGGGCGGCCTGAGCTACCGCGCCCCCTGGGATGCGCTGCAGTGATGAACACCGTGTTCACCAACAAGGTGCCCAAAGGGTATTGCTTCGACACCATGGAGAAGTACGTCGGGCTCGAGCTGGGCCTGAGCGACTGGGTCACCATCGATCAGGCGCGCATCGACGGGTTTGCCGGCTGCACCGGCGACCACCAGTGGATTCACGTGGACTGCAAGCGTGCCTCGTCGGAAAGCCCGTTCGGCGGCACCATCGCCCATGGCTTCCTGGCGCTCTCCCTGCTCGCCACGATGCAGCTGGAGCTGGGCGTCATACCGGCAGACGCGGACCGCGCCGTGAATGCCGGGGTCAACAATGTGCGCTTCAAGGCCCCGGTGCGCTCCGGCCGCCGTATCCGCGCCCGGGTGCGGCTGCTGTCGGCCGAGCCCAAGGGCCCCAACCGCAAGCTGCTGATCACGGCCAACACCGTGGAAATCGATGGCGAGAGCGATATCGCGTTGAGCGGCGAACTCGCGGCCATGGTCTTCAAGGGGGCTTGAAATGGAACACAAGCCGGATACGATCGCCGTTCATAGCGCCAACGTCATGCTGGGGCCCAATCCCATCGTGGGCTTCCGCGCCCGCGACGTGGCGCGGGAAGCCCTGCGGGTCGCGCGCCTGACCGTCACCCAGCCGCGGCTGTCGGTGCGGGCCGCCGCCGGCTACGGCAAGGAGCTGCGTCGCGTGTTTCGCGGCGAATCAAAGCTCGCGCCCAATTCCCGGGACCGCCGTTTCGCCGATGCGGCGTGGCGGGAAAACCCCGGCTATCGCAAATGGCTGCAGGCGTATCTGGGGTTCGAGAAGACCACGGCGGAGTGGATCGCCTCGCAGCAGCTCAAGCCGCACAGCCGCGCGCGGCTGCAGTTCATGATGTCGCAAGTGACCGATGCCCTGGCGCCTACCAACTTTCCCTGGCAACCAGAGGCCGTGCGGCGCTTCCAGGACACGGGCGGCCATAGCGCCCTCGACGGCCTGAAGAACCTGTTCCGGGACCTGAGGCAGAACCGCGGCCTGCCGGCGCAGGTCGACAAGGAGCCCTTCAGGATCGGCGAGAACCTGGCCACGACAGAAGGAGCCGTGATCCTGCGCACGGAGCTGATCGAGCTGATTCAGTACCGCCCGCGCACGCCGCAGGTGAAGCAGGCGCCGGTGCTGATCGTGCCGCCGCAGATCAACAAGTACTACGTTTTCGACCTCGCACCGGAGAAAAGCGTGGTGCGCGGGCTGCTGGACGCGGGCTTGCAGACCTTCATCATCAGCTGGCGCAACCCCACCGCGGCGCAGAAGGATTGGGGCCTGGCCGAGTACGCGGCGGCGATCGATATGGCCGTGTCCGCGGTGTGCACCCTGACCGGCTTCAACCAGATCAACCTGGCCGGCGCCTGCGCCGGTGGGCTGACCCTGGCCAGCTACGTGGCCGTGCGCGCCGCCGCCGGCGACACCCGGATCGCCAGCCTGACGCTGCTGGTGAACGTGCTGGACCAGGGGCAGGCGGACGAGACCACGCTCGGTCTGTTCGCCACGCCCGCGGCGATCGAGGCCGCAAAGCGCTATTCGGCGCACAAGGGCGTGCTCGACGGCAAAGACCTGGCGACGGCCTTCGCCTGGCTGCGCCCGAACGATCTGATCTGGTCCTATTGGGTGAACAACATCCTGCTCGGGAACAAGCCGCCGGCTTTCGATGTGCTGTACTGGAACAACGACAGCACGCGTCTGCCCGCGCGCCTGCACGCCGAATTTCTTGACGTCTACAAGAACAACGCCCTGGCCAGGCCGGGAACCCTGCGCCTGCTCGGCGTGCCGGTCAATCTGGGCAAGGTGCGGTGCGACACCTACCTGATCGCGGGCATCACCGATCACATCACGCCCTGGAAGGCTTGCTATGCCAGCACCCGGCTATTTGGCGGCAAGAACAGCTTCGTGCTCTCGAACAGCGGGCACATCCAGAGCATCCTGAGTCCGCCGGGCAACAAGAAGTCGGAGTTCTGGAGCGGCGGCGAAACCGGCGGCGATCCGGAACAGTGGAAGAAGTCGGCGCAGCGTCGTGAGGGCAGCTGGTGGCCGCACTGGCACGCCTGGCTGCAGGCCCGTTCGGGCGAGGACCAGCCGGCGCCGGCGGAATTGGGCAGTGCCGACTACCCCCAGCTTGGGGCTGCGCCTGGTACTTACGTGCTCGGCTAGGCTCAACACTTCTGTCTTCGTGACCGGGAACTGCAGTGATCGACCGAAAAAAACTCGAAGAAGCGCGACGTTGGGGCTCCGGTCTGGAGCGCCAGCGCGCCGCGCTTGCCGCCAGCGGAGCGGAAACAGGGTGCGCCTGGGTACATGGCCAGCGCCTGCGTTACGCCAAGCTTTCCGGCGAGGGCTTGCCGTTTCTGCTGTGCAACGGCATCGGCGCCAATCTCGAACTGGCGCTGCCGCTGGCAAGGCAGCTGAAAGAGGCAGGCGTGGCGCCGGTGATCCTGTTCGATATTCCGGGGGTCGGCGGTTCGCCGCGCGGGCGGCTGATCACCGGACTGGCCTGGTATACACGGCTGGCGGTGGGCTTGATGGACGCGCTCGGATTGAGCGGCCGCTTCGTCGTCGCCGGCGTGTCCTGGGGCGGCACGCTGGCCCAGCGGATTGCCCGCGACTATCCGGACCGGGTCGGCGGACTGGTGCTGATGGCCACCAGCCCCGGCATCCTCATGTTCCCGGGAAGAGTGAGCGCCTTGCTGCGCATGGTCACGCCGCAGCGTTACTTTTCCCGGCGCTACATGGCGGAGAACGCGGCGACGATCTACGGCGGCGAAATGCGGCTGCAGCCCGAGCTCGCCGCGGACTTTGCCAGGACGATGCGGGCGCCCTCGACGGCCACCTATGTGCAGCAGCTTCTGTCCGTGGCCACGTTCAGCAGCCTGCCCTGGCTGCGCCGCATCCGCTGCCCGGCGCTGGTCATGGGCGGCGACGACGATCCCCTGATCCGCCCGATCAACCTCCGCATCCTGGCGGCCTTGATGCGCGGGTCGACGCTGCGCATCATTCCCGGCGGCGGCCACCTGTTCATGGTGTTGCGGCCGGAATTGGCGGCGCGCGAGATCAGTGTGTTCCTCGAAACAACGAAGGCTGGACTGTCGTCGCTTGGGCCGGATTGACCAGTCTGCTCGTCGATCCATTGGGCTCAAGCATCTCCATCCGATCCACCGATAACTGTCATTTCCTGGCCGGCAGGCGCAGGCCCCGCGGCGTCAGCAGGCGCTCGATCCCTTCGAACAGCGCCAGCACCAGCAGGGCCAGGGCGGCGGCGGGGATGGCCCCTTCGAGTATGGTGGGCACGCTGCCCAGGCGGATGCCGGTGAGGATGGGTTCGCCGTAGCCGCCGGCGCCGATCAGAGCACCGAGGGTGGCGGTGCCGACGTTGATGACCGCCGCGGTCCCTACGCCGCCGACGATGGCGCGCACGGCCAGCGGCAACTCGATGCGCAACAGGCGCACGCGGTGCGGCAGGCCCAGCGCGGCGGCGGCTTCCAGCAGAGGGGCGGGAATCGAGGCCAGGCCGGTCACGGTATTGCGCATGATCGGCAGCAGGCTGTAGAGGAACAGGGCGGCGATGGCCGGCCGGGCGCCGATGCCCAGCAGGGGGATCAGGAACACGAACATGGCCAGCGAGGGAATGGTCTGGAGCACGGCCGTGATGCCGAGCAGGACCTGGCCGGCCCGCCGCGCGCGGGCGGCCAGGATGCCGATGGGCAGGCCCAGCAGCACGGCGGCGCCGAGCGAGATGCCGACCAGGCGCAGGTGCTCCAGGGTGTGACGCCACAGACGGCTCCAGAGGCCGTCTTCGATTGGCATCATGCCAGCAATGCCGAGGAAGCTGGCCGCCACTTCCGTCTCGGCGCGCTTGTCGAGCAGCACGGCGGCATTCATGTTGCGCATCGCCTGCAGCGGAACCTTTGCGGCCATGTCGCGCAGGCTGGCGGCGAAGCGCGGATCGCGCTGCGCGGCGTCCAGGCGGTAGAGCCATACCGCCTGGTAGGACGGGAAGTAATGGCGATCGTCGTCCAGCACGGCGATGTGGTCCCGAACGATTTCGGCGTCGGTGGTGTAGAGGTCGATGACGTCGACCGCGCCGCTGGCCAGGGCGCGATAGGCCAGGACGTGGTCCATGGCCCTGAGCGGCGACGGCGCGTAGCCATAGGCCTGCTTCAGGCCGGGCCAGCCGTCGCCCCGGTTCATGAATTCGTTGGACAAACCGTAGCGCAGCCCAGGCTGCGCCTGCAGGTCGGACAGGGTGCGCAGGCCGAGGCTGTCGGCCAGTTCCTGCCGCACGCCGAGCGCGTAGCTGTCGTCGAAACCCAGCGGCGCGCCGATGCCGATGCCCAAGGTGCGCAGGGCGTCGGCCAGCGCGTCGTCTCCGGCGTTCTCGGGGAGATCGTGCAGCAGTTCGCGGCGCAGGGTGCCGGTGTATTCGGGATAGGCGTCGATATCGCCTTCGAGCAGGGCCTTCCACAGGATGGCGCTGCCGCCCATGGCGTGGCGGTGTTCGAGCCGCAGGCCATGCTGGTCGGCGTCGAGCCGCAGGATTTCGGCGAGGATGATGGATTCGGTGAAATTCTTGGAGCCGATGCGCGGGCTGCTCTCGCCGCTCGCGGACGCCGTACAGGCCAGCAGCGCGATACCGATCAGCCAGGTCTTCACGCCTGCGGCAAACGCCGTTGGGCGCCGGTGAAACGGCGCACGAAGTCGTCCGCCGGACGCGCCATGAAGTCCTCCGGCGTACCGTCCTGTACCACGCTGCCGTCATGGATCAGCACCAGGCGCGAGGCGAGGAAGGCGGCTTCGGCAAGATCGTGGGTGACCAGGACCACGGTATTCGCATAGGTGGCGAAGACCTGGCGCAATTGCTCCTGCAGGTCGAAGCGCACCACCGGGTCCAGGGCGCCGAGCGGTTCGTCGAGCAGCAGCGCATCCGGGCTGCTCATCAGGGCGCGCATCACGGCGACCCGCTGGCGCTGCCCGCCGGACAGTTCGGCCGGATAGCGCCGCAACAGCTCCGGCGGCAACTGCATGCGGGCCGCCAGTTCCCGGGCGCGCGCGTCGATGCGCTCCGGGTTCCAACCCAGATGGCGCGGCAGCAGGGCCAGGTTGTCGCGCGCCGTCAGGTGCGGAAACAGGCCGCCATCCTGCGTGACGTAACCGACCCGCCGCCGCAGCGCCAGGTGTTCATCGGGCAGCAGTGGTTTGCCGCCGACCAGGACCCGGCCGCCGTCGGGCCGGTCCAGGCCGATCAGCATTCGCAGCAGGGTGGATTTTCCGGAGCCGCTGGTACCGATCAGGGCGGTGACGGTGCCCGGCTCGAAGCGGAGGCTGACCTGGTTCAGCGCAACGACGCCGGCGTCGGTTCCCGCATAGTGCTTGCTGACCTTCTCCAGGCTGAACAATGGCGTTCCCCGCGGGCGCCGGAGCGGCGTCCCGGCCATTGCACAAGACGGGGGGCGGATTGTCCAGCGTGTAAGGGCTGGATGCGCTTCAGGGCTGGATGTTGATGCTGTCCACCCGATCTGGATAGAACGCGACGTGGTCCTTGATCTGCGCCACGGCCTCGTACGGCGCCTCGTAGCTCCACACGGCGTTGACCGAACGCGCGTCGCCTTCGGGGATGCTGTAGTACGAGCAATCGCCCTTGTAGGGGCAATAGGTGGCGTGGTCAGTGCGCTGCAGCAGGGACATGTCCACGTCCGCGCGCGGAATGTAATGCACCGCCGGATAGTTCGCTTCCTTCAGGGTGAGGGAAGCGCGGGTGTCGGCGATGACGCTTCCGGCGACGCGGACCACGATGTGTTCCCGGCTCGGCGTGACGCTGATCGGGTGATCGGGGCCGGGTTGCTTCACGGGTTTGCTGCTCATTCGAATCTCCGGTTGGGGACCGCCTTGAGTCCGAACACGGCAAAGCGCCGCGCGGGGTCGGTCCAGATATGCTCCACGCGCCAGCCGGCGCGCTGTGCCGCGGCGCCGAAGCCGGCGGGGTCGTACTTGCGCGAGCTTTCAGTGTGGATGGTTTCTCCGGGTGCGAAATGGAACACCTGGCCGTCGACTGCCGCGGTTTGCGCGCACTGGCTCACCAAGTGCATTTCGACTGCCGATTCGGCCTCGTTCCAGCGCGCCTGGTGGCGGAACTGGTCAGGCGCGAAGTCGGCGTCCAGCTCGCGGTTGATGCGGTGCAGGAGATTGAGATTGAACTCGGCCGTGATGCCCTCGAGGTCGTCATAGGCGGGCAGCAGGATCGAAAGGTCCTTGCGCAGGTCGACGCCGATGATGGCGGCGCCCTGGCGGCCGGCATGGCGGCGCATCTGGCGCAGAAAGGCCGCGGTCTCGGCGGCGTCGAGATTGCCGATGGTGGAGCCCGGGAAGAAGCCGACGCGGCCCGCCGCGGGCAGTTCGTCCGGCAGATCGAAATCCGTGGTGAAGTCGGCGACCAGCGGCTGTACTTCCAGCCGCGGAAAACGCCGGCGGATGCGCGCCGCGGTCAGGTCCAGGAAATCGCCGGCGATATCGACCGGCAGATAGGCACGGGGCGAGTGCAGCGCGCCAAGCAGGATTTCGGTCTTGACGCCGGCGCCGGCACCGTATTCGAGCAGGCTGGCGCCCGGCCCGCACAACTCGGCCATCTCCGCCGCGTGTTGGCGCAGGATCGCGGTTTCGGTGCGGGTGGGGTAGTACTCCTCCAGCGCCGTGATGCGCTCGAACAGTTCGCAGCCGCGGTCGTCGTAGAGCCAGCGGCTGGGCAGCGTCTTGCCGGCGGCGGAGAGGCCGGCGACCACGTCGTCGCGGAAGGCTTCGCGCTGCCGGGTTTTGTAGTGAACGGTATCGAGCATTGCTAGAGATCCTCGGCCAGGCGCAGCCCGGAGAATTGCCAGCGGGCATCCGGGGGAAAGAAATTGCGGTAGCTGGCGCGCACATGACCGGCGGGTGTCACGCATGACCCGCCGCGCAGCACCAACTGACCGGACATGAACTTGCCGTTGTATTCGCCCACCGCACCCTCGGCGGGGCGGAAGCGCGGATAGGGCGAGAAGGCGCTGGCGGTCCACTGCCAGACATCGCCGTACATCTGGAGCAGGCCCTCGCCGGCCGGCGCCGGGCGCGGACGCAGGCGGCCGGAGTCGGCAAAGTTGCCGACCGGCGGCAGGTCCCGCGCCGCGTGCTCCCATTCGAACTCGGTGGGCAGGCGGCGGGCGGCCCAGCGGGCGTAGGCATCCGCCTCGTAATAGCTCAGGTGCGCAACCGGCGCCGCGGGATCGACAGCCTGCATGCCGCGCAGGGTCATGGCGCAATAGCCGTCCTCGACCGGCTCCCAGTACAGCGGCGCAGTCCAGCCTTCGGCATTGATCTTCGCCCAACCCTCGGACAGCCATAGCAAGGGGTTGCGGTAGCCGCCGTCGGCGATGAACTCCACCCACTCGCGGTTGCTGACCAGGCGGTCGGCCAGGCGGAACGGCTCCAGCAGCACGCGATGCCGCGGACCCTCGCTGTCGAACGCGAAGCCATTGCCGCCGTGGCCGATCTCGACGATGCCGCCGCCAAATTCCAGGTAACGCACCGCGGCGGAGTTTTCGCGCTGCACCGGCAGCGGCTCCGGCGCCTTGTAAGCGGGACGCAGCGGGTTCTGCGCGAACAGGTGCAGGATGTCGGTGAGCAGCAGTTCCTGGTGCTGCTGCTCATGATGGCAGCCCAACTCGACCAGCGCAGCGGCTTGCACATCGACCCTGCCTTGCAGCAGGCGGTCCATCGCGAGATCGACGTGCTCGCGATAGGCATAGACCGCGTCCAGTGAGGGGCGCGTGAGCATGCCGCGGCGGGGGCGCGGATGACGTGCGCCGACGCTTTCGTAATAGGAGTTGAAGAGGTAGTTGTAGGCTGGATCGAACAGCGGGTAGTCCGGCAGGTACGGCGCCAGCACCATGGTCTCGAAGAACCAGGTGGTATGCGCCAGATGCCACTTCGCCGGGCTGGCGTCCGGCATCGATTGCACGGTGGCGTCGGCGTCCGACAGCGGCAGGCCGAGCGCGCGGCTGGTTTGCCGGACGTCGCGGTAGAGCGCAGCTAGATCCTTGAGCTTGGCGGCGGCTTGGATGATGGGTGTCGCGTCCATGGCAATGCTCCCACTCCAATGTCTGGGCGTTTCAAGGATATTCCAGAGCTTGTGACAATTTCGCAGTTGGAAAGTCGTTTTTATGCGCGGTCACACAGCGGCGTTCGGGGCGTAACTGACTGAAAAGCGGAGATGTTTTGTGCAAAAAATACTGCAGGGTCTGCATGCCGGCTGCTTGCGCCGGTTGCCGGTCGCAGCGCGGCTTCAGGGCGGTTGACGCAATTGGGGCGAATTCGGCCGGGCGAAGCTACGCGGCGGCGCTGCAGTTCGGCGAAGCAGGATCGCCTGGCCGCAGGCGTGCTCATTGCAGGTCGCCGGCAAGCAGCTTCTGGAAGCGCGGATCGCCGCGCAGCTGGTCGAAGTCCGGATCCAGCCGCAACAGCGGCGGTGTCAGCGGCGGGCCGCCGTAGGCGATGCCAAGCAAGTGCCGAATGCCGGCAATGGCCGCGTCCTTGTCGCCGAAACGCGCTTGCAGGCGGGCCAGGGTTTCCTCGTAAGTCGGCCCGATATAGGCATCCTTCGATTCCGGCAGCAGTGCAGTTGCGCGGCGGCCTTGTTCCAGGGCCGCCGCCCGGTTGCCGAGCCCGGCCTCGACCTGCGCCAGCGCCACGACCAGATTGGGATTATCGGGCTCGGTGCGCAAGGCGTCCTGCAGTGTCGCCTGCGCCTGCTTATAGCCCGCATTCGCGGCGGCCGCATCGCCGGCATGCCGCTGCAGGTCCGCCAGCAGCAATTGATATACGCCCAGCCTGATGTCCAGAGTCTCGGGCTTTGCCAGCTGCGCTCCGAGCAGTGCAATGGCGGGAGCGCAGGCGTGCCCGAGCGTCGCGTTATAGGCGAAGGTGATTATCAGGTTGTCGTCGCCCTGCGCAATCCGTACGCGGTCGAGAATCTTCTGAGCCTGGTCGATTTTCCCGGACTCCTGCAGCAACAAGGCCTGAACTCCCAGTGCACCGGGATCGTCCGGTGCCACGTCCAGTCCCAGGTCCAACAGATGCTGTGCCTTTGCCACATCGCGCATCGAGACTGCGGTCGTCGCGGCATCGACCAGCAGCAGCATGTCGCGCGGATTCAAGTCGATCGCCTGCTCGAACAATGCAAGGCTCTGTTCCCAGTTGCCCTGCCGGCGGTTGATGGCGGCGACCGCGTAGACCGCCGCGTCGTCGCTGGGGGACAGGCGGCGCTCCTGCTCGAAAATGCGCTTGGCGCCCTCGTAGTCGCGTTGTATCCAATAAGTGAAGAAGCCCTGCGCCATCAGCGTTTCCGCCGTGCCGGGCGCCAGCCTGACGGCGTTTTGCATGGCCTCTTGCGCGCCCTGCCGATTGCCCGCCGACGGGTCCTGCAGCCAGTAGGCAAAGGCGTAGCTGCGCGACAGCCAGGCCCAGGCCGCGGCAAAACCGGGGTCCAGTTGCACCGCCTCGCGGAATGCGGCGATACCGCTCGCGATATTGGGGACAAGGGCGTCGGCACGATTGGCAAAAGCCAGGCCGCGCAGATAGGCGTCGTAGGCCGCGGCATTTGCCGTCGGCCTGGCTGCAAGCTGCTGGACCTCGGCGCCGGTGAGCGCGGCCTTGAGCGTATCGGCGATGGTCTGTGCCACCTCGCCTTCCACGCCGAAGATGTCGTCCAGCTTGCGGTTGTAGCTTTCCGCCCACAGGTGCTCGTCGCCGGCGGCGCGGATCAGCTGCACGTTGATGTGCACCGCGTCGCCTGCCTTCTGCACGCTGCCTTCGAGAATATTGGCCACGCCGAGTTCGCGCGCGATCTGCGACAGATTGCCGGGCTTGGCCGCGTACTGCTGGGTGGAGGTGCGCGAAATGACTTTCAGCGCGCCGATCTTGGCCAGGCGGGTGAGGATTTCGTCCTGGATGCCCTCGGCAAAATAGGCATTGGCCTTGTCGTCGGACAGGTTCTCGAACGGCAGCACGGCGATGGACTTGTCGGTCGCGGCGGGCGCCGGATTGCCCGCTTCGGCCACCTGCGGCGGTGCATGCGGCCAGAACAGCTTGGCCAGCAGCACCAGTACCGCCACACAGAGCACGCCGATGATGGCGCGGTTGAGCCGCTGGCCGGTATGACGGGTTATCGAGTCATCAGGCGCCACCTCGTCGGTCCGGATAATGCCCTGCGGCGTCAGCTCGTAAATCCAGGACAGCACCAGCGCCACGGGAAAGCCCGCGACGATGACCAGCACGATGATCCGCTGCACCAGGGCCGACACGTCGAAGATCGGAAACACCTGGGTCACCACCTGCACCAGCAGCCAGCCGGCCACCGCGTACATGGCGCCAACCTTGTAGACGTTGCGCCGCTGCAGCTCGGCGAAGAAGGAAGGCTTGTCGGGAGGAGCGCTCATGGGGCGGCGCCGGCGATCAGCTTCTGCAAGCGCGGGTCGCCGCGCAGCGGGTCCCATACCGGGTCCAGCTTGAGGCGCGCCGGGGATATTACGCCGCCGGCCGGGATGGACAGCAGTTGCTGGATCAGCTTGAGCGCCTCGTCGGCGCGTCCAGTCTGGGCCTGCACCTCGGCCAGCCCGACCAGGCTAAAGGTGCTGAAGTAGGCGTCCTTGCTCAAGGGCAGCAGGTCGACCAGATGCTGCATCAAGCTGACCGCTTCGTCGCCGCGGCCGAGGCAGATGTCGGCCCAGGCCATCGGCGTCAGCACCTGGGGATCGTCCGGCCGCTGCGCCAGCTCGGGCTGCAGCAGCCTCCGCAGCACCTCGCACTCGGGCCCGGCGGCCTGTTTGCGCCCGGCCAGCACCTGGATCGCCACGCGCGCGGTCAGCCGGCGCCGCTGCTCCGGTGCATCCGCTGGCGCCGCATCCACCGTGGCCAGCACATCGTCGAAGCGGCGATCGAAGACGTCGACGTAAATGCGGGTGCCGACCAGGCTCAGCACGTCGCCGCCGAGGCGGTCGAAGACCGCCAGGGGACTGGAGGAAAGCTTGTCCGTCTGTTGCCGCGCTGCCGCCACATCGCCCTGGCCGAGCAGGCGGCTGCGGCGCTGATAATAGGCCGCGCGCCGGTTGTCCGGGTCGATGGCCAGGGCCTGGGCGTAGAGCGGAGCGGCCTCGGCATAACGGCGCATGAAGTCCAGAGTCAGGGCGTACTCGCACAGCACCGTGCCGTCGCGCGGGGTCGTGGCGGCAGCCCGGGCGAACCAGGCCAGCGCTTCGGCCCACCGGCCCTTGCGGCGCTCGACGGCCGCTATGCCCTGCATGGCCTGCGCATCGCTGGGCTGCAACCGGATCGCATTCTGGAACTCGGCAATGGCAGCGTCGAAGTCGTAATGCAACCAGTAAAGCTGGTAGCCTCGCGCACGGTGCGCTTCGGCAAGCTCGGGCGCCAGCTCCAGCGCGCGCGCGATCTCCGCCTTGATCTCGCTTTCCTCCGCGGCGCTGGGCGGCTGGCGGGTAAACCAGTGGCGGGTCAGCTGGGTATAGGCGAGCTGGGCATAGGCCAGGGCAAAGCCGGGATCCAGGGCGATGGCCTGGCGGTATTCGGCTTCGGCGGGGAGAAAGAGGTCCATGGCTTCGTCGAGCCCGCCCTGATGCTGATCGTGCTCGCCCTTGAGGAACCAGTCGTAGGCTTCGCTGTTGTGGGTTGGCACGCTGGCCAGGGCGCCGGCTTCGCCGGGGGTCAGCCTGGCCTTGAGGGCGTCGGCGATGTCCTGCGAGACCTCGCTCTCCACCGCGAATACATCCCTGAGGTCGCGGTCGTAGGTGTTGGCCCACAGGTGGGTGTCGGTGGGCGCGTCGATGAGCTGCACGTTGACCCGTACCTTGTCGCCGGACTTCTGGACACTGCCTTCCAGCAGGCGCCCCACCCCCAGCTCCGCCGCCACGCTCTTGAGGTTGTCCGGG
Source organism: Verrucomicrobiota bacterium (assembly GCA_903970595.1). Lineage (GTDB taxonomy): Bacteria > Pseudomonadota > Gammaproteobacteria > Nevskiales > Nevskiaceae > Nevskia. The sequence goes on along the minus strand of CAJCJI010000533.1, from coordinate 20,121 downwards.
TGGCTCTTGTATTTCTCGGTGGAGGTGCGCGAGATCACCTTGAGCTCGGCGATGCCGGCCAGCTTGGTGAGGATCTCGTCCTGGATGCCCTCGGCGAAATAGGCGTTGGCCTTGTCGTCGGACAGGTTGTCGAAGGGCAGCACGGCGATGGACTTGTCGCCGCCCGCCGTTGCTGTACTAGAGTGTGGCCAGAACAGCTTGGCCAGCAGTACCAGCACCGCGATCAGCAGCACGCCGATGATGGCGCGGTTGAGCTGCTGCCCGGTATGGCGCGTAATCGAGGCATCCGGCGCCACCTCGCCAGTCCTGACGATCCCCTGTGGCGTCAGCTCGTAAATCCAGGACAGCACCAGCGCCACCGGGAAGCCGGCCACGATGCCCAGCACGATGATCCGCTGCACCAGGGCCGACACGTCGAAGATGGGAAACACCTGCGTCACCACCTGCACCAGCAGCCAGCCGGCCACCGCGTACATGGCGCCGACCTTGTAGACGTTGCGGCGCTGCAGTTCGGCGAAAAACGAAGTTCCTGCGCTCATTCGCCCATGTCCAGGGGCACCGGCAGGAAGGCTTCGCTATACCCAGAAGCCCCCGCTGGCCGGACAACGCGGCGTCCAAGTTCCGCCATGAACGAATGCGTCCCTAAGAATTTCTCCCGATCCGTCTACTTTAGCGGGTATCGACGCATCTCCAGTGGTTCCCCAGCGGCAAGCAGTCAAAAAATCCCAGGAGCATCGGCGCACCGGGCCCGTCTGGGTTGCTCGTCAGCTTGTACGGAAGCCGTGGTGGTTCTGCGAGAAGATACCGGCGCTCTGTGCAAATTCATGCGCAGTCTACGGGAAAGGAAATAACTTAATATAAATCAATACAATACATATTGTGACTGGCGCACTGCGCGTCACCGCGTCCATCGGCCGGCAGGCGACCCGGCGCATGAGGCGAAATGGCCGATGGACTCCTGGCGGCACAACACCGCTTGACTTGGCCGGTGCGGGACGCGATTGAACATTTTTTGCGGGCTTCGCCCAAGGCCAACGGCCTTGCGTCTGATGCCGCACAGACCCTGCCGGCCGGGAGGCCGACCATGGCGGTGAGCTTGCCGATTTCCCGACCCGCCCGCTGCGGAGAGGAATGCGCGCCTTGACGGGAACACTCGTCCGGGCCCCGCAGTCCAAAGTAACATCTGCAGTGAACGGCGCCGGTCCGCGGCGCCGACAGCCGCCATGGAGCAGGCCCATCGATAAGAAGACCCCCCGCTCGGATGCGTTTGTTTTCTTTGGCGCAACCGGCGATCTGGCCTACAAGAAAATCTTCCCCGCCTTGCAGGCCATGACCGCCCGCGGCGAACTGGACCTGCCGGTGATCGGCGTGGCCCGCGCCGGCTGGACCCTGGAGAAGCTGCGCGAGCGCGCCCGCGACAGCCTGGAGCACAACGGCGGCGTGGACGAGGAGGCGTTCGCCCATCTTTCGGCACGGCTGCAGTACGTCGATGGCGACTACAGCGATTCGGGCACTTACGTGCGTTTGAAGCAGGCGCTGGACCAAGCCGTGCGCCCGCTGCACTACCTGGCCATTCCGCCCAGCATGTTCGGCGCGGTGGCGCAGGGCCTGGCAGGCAGCGGCTGCAGCAAGGATGCGCGCGTGGTGGTGGAAAAGCCCTTCGGACGCGACCTGCCTTCGGCTCAGGAACTGGACCGCGCCCTGCACGCGGTGTTCGACGAGTCGGCGATTTTCCGCATCGATCACTACCTGGGCAAGGAAGCGGTGCAGAACCTGCTGTATTTCCGCTTCGCCAACACCTTCCTCGAGCCGATCTGGAACCGCCAATACGTCGACAATGTGCAGATCACCATGGCCGAAGCCTTCGGCGTGCAGGGCCGGGGCGCGTTTTACGAGGAAGTCGGGGCCATCCGCGACGTGGTGCAGAACCATCTGCTGCAGGTGATCGCCCTGCTGGCGATGGATGCGCCGGTGGGGCATGACGCCGAATCGATGCGCGCCGAAAAGCTGCGCCTGTTCCGCGCCATGCGGCCGCTGCAGACGGACGACGTGGTGCGGGGCCAGTTCCGCGGCTATCGCCAGGAGGCCGGCGTGGCGCCGGAGTCGCAGGTCGAAACCTTCGCCGCGCTGCGCCTGTACATCGACAACTGGCGCTGGGCCGGCGTGCCGTTCTACATCCGCGCCGGCAAATGCCTGCCGGTCACCGCCACCGAAGTGGTGGTGCACCTCAAGACCCCGCCGCTGCCGATTTTCGACTGGATCGGCCCGGCCAACTCCAACTACTTCCGCTTCCGCCTCAGCCCCGAAGTCCTCATCTCCACCGGGGCCCGTGTCAAGAAGCTCGGCGAGGACATGCACGGCGAGCCGGTGGAGCTGATCGCGCGCCATCAGCCGCACGGCGAAATCAGCCCTTACGAGCGCCTGCTGCGCGACGCCATCCACGGCGACACCTCGCTGTTCACCCGCGACGATGCGGTGGAGGCGGCCTGGCGCGTGGTCGACCCGGTGCTCGGCGCCGGCAGCGTCAGCGAATACGAGCCCGGCACCTGGGGGCCCGAAGAGTCGCTGCGCATCGTCGACGATGACGACAAGGCGGCCTGGAGCAATCCCAAGCCCGAAGTGAGCGCGCCGTGCTGAACGGCACCGCCGAGGGCGGGGTGCCCGGCGGAGTAGTGTTCCTGCTCGACGTAGACAACACCCTGCTCGACAACGACGCCTTCGCCGCCGGGCTCGGCGCGCGGCTGGAGCAGGACTTCGGCGCGGCGGAGCGGGACCGCTACTGGGACCTCTTCGCCAAGCTGCGCAACCAGCTCGGCTATGCCGACTATCTGGGCAGCTTGCAGGCCTTCCGCAACGGCCTGGAAAACCATCCGCAGATCCTGCAGATGTCGGCCTTCCTGCTCGACTATCCCTTCGAGCGCTTGGTGTTTCCGCAGGCCCTGGACGTCATCGCCCGCCTGCGTACGCTCGGCCAGCCGGTGGTGCTGTCGGACGGCGACGTGGTGTTCCAGCCGCGCAAGGTACGGCGCTCCGGCATCTGGGACGCGGTCGAGGGCCGTGTGCTGATCCAGGTGCACAAGCAGAACAGCCTGGCGGACACGCAGCGGCGCTATCCGGCGGAGCACTACGTGATGGTCGACGACAAGCCGCAGCTGCTGGCGGCGGTGAAGCAGGTGCTCGGCGCCCGGCTCACCACGGTGTTCGTCCAGCAGGGTCATTATGCCGTGGCTGCCGACGTCGGCGCCGTCGATCCGCCGCCCGATCTGCGCTTCCAGCATATCGGCGAGCTGCTCGACTGCGACCCGGGGCAATTCAGCCGCCTGCTCGCCGCGGCTGCGCCAGGGCGCGCCCATGAACCCACATCGCAACCTCTACAGGACCAGACATGAACAAGACCCAGCAGCTGCGCAAGATCGGCCAGAGCCTGTGGCTCGACAACATCACCCGCGAGATGCTCGACGACGGCAGCCTGGCGCGCAATATCGAAACCTATGCGCTGACCGGCCTGACCTCGAACCCCACCATCTTCGACGAAGCCATCGGCAACACCAAGGCCTACGACAAGGGCATCCGCGAAAAGGCCGCCGCCGGCAAATCCGGCGAAGCCCTGTTCCTGGAACTGGCGCTGGAGGACCTGCGCCGCGCCGCCGACCTGTTCCGGCCGATCTTTGAGGCCACCGACGGCGTCGACGGCTGGGTCTCGATGGAAGTGTCGCCGCTGCTGGCGCAGGACACCGCCGGCAGCATCGCCGCGGCGGCGCAGATCCACGCCCAGGCCGATCGGCCCAACCTGTTCGTCAAGATTCCGGGCACGCCGGAAGGCATTCCGGCGATCGAGGAGGCGATCTTAGCCGGCATCCCGGTCAACGTCACCCTGCTGTTCTCGCGCGAGCATTATCTGGCCGCGGCGGAAGCCTACCTGCGCGGCATCGAGCGGCGCATCGCCAAGGGCCTGCATCCGCGCATCGCCTCGGTGGCCTCGGTCTTCGTCAGCCGCTGGGACAAGGCGGTGAGCGGCAAGGTGCCGGAAGACCTGCGCAACAAGCTGGGCATCGCCATCGGCCAGCGTACTTACCGCGCCTACCGCGACCTGCTGGACTCGCCGCGCTGGAAAGAACTGGCCGAGGCCGGCGCGCGGCCGCAGCGGCTGCTGTGGGCCAGCACCGGCACCAAGGACCCGCAGGCCTCCGATACCTTGTACGTGGAAGCCCTGGCCGCGCCCGAGACGGTCGACACCATGCCGCAGAAAACCCTGCTGGCCTATGCCGACCACGGCGCGCCCAGCCCGCCCATGGACCCGTCCGGCGCTGAGGGCGAAGCCACGCTGCAACGCTTCGCCAAGGCCGGCATCGATGTCGACGCGCTGGCCGCGCAGCTGCAGGTGGAGGGCGCGCAGTCCTTCGTCAAGTCCTGGAAGGAACTGCTCAAGCGCATCGCCGACAGCAGCGCCGAGCTCTCCGCCACCACGGCAGCAGGCCGTTGAGCACCAAGCTGAGTCCCCTCGCCGGCCAGCCGGCGACGCTTGCGCCGCTGACCGACATTCCCAAGCTGCTGGCCGCCTACGCCGACCTGCGACCCGATCCCGCGGTAGCGGCGCAGCGCGTATCGTTCGGTACTTCCGGGCACCGCGGCAGTTCCCTGGCGCACAGCTTCAACGAATGGCATGTGCTGGCGATCACCCAGGCGATCTGCGAGTACCGCAAGGGCAAAGGTATCGACGGCCCGCTGTTCCTGGGCATCGACACGCACGCGCTGTCGCAGCCGGCGGCTGAAAGCGCGCTCGAGGTGCTGGCCGCCAACGGCGTGGAAGCCATGATCGCCGCGCCCGGCGCATTCACCCCCACGCCGGTGATTTCGCACGCCATCCTGGGCTACAACCGCGACCGCCCCTCCGGGCTGGCCGACGGCATCGTCGTCACGCCTTCGCACAATCCGCCCGACAACGGCGGCTTCAAGTACAACACGCCCAACGGCGGCCCGGCCGACACCGACGTCACCGGCCGCATCCAGCACCGCGCCAACGCCCTGCTGGAGAACGGCCTCAAGGGCGTGCGGCGCCTGCCGCTGGCCCAGGCCCTGGCCGCCGCGACCACGCACACCCACGATTTCCGCAGCGCCTACATCGACGACCTCGCCCAGGTGGTCGACTTCGACGCCATCCGCGGCGCCGGCGTGCGCATGGGAGTGGACCCGCTGGGCGGCGCCGGCGTGCAGTACTGGGCGCCGATCGCCGAGCGCTACAGCATCGACCTGGCGGTGGTCAGCGCAGAAGTCGATCCGACTTTCTCTTTCATGACGCTGGACTGGGACGGCAAGGTCCGCATGGACCCCTCGTCGCCGTACGCCATGCGGCGCCTGATCGGCCTGAAGGACCGCTACGACGTGGCCTTCGCCTGCGATACCGACCACGACCGCCACGGCATCGTCACCCGCAGCAGCGGCCTGCTGCCGGCGAATCACTACCTGTCGGTGCTGATCGATTACCTGTTCCAGCATCGGACGCAATGGCGCAAGTCGGCCGCGGTCGGCAAGACCCTGGTCAGCACCGCGCTGATCGACCGGGTGGCCAAGCGCCTGGAACGCCGGCTGTTCGAGACGCCGGTCGGCTTCAAGTGGTTCGTCGACGGCCTGTTCGGCGGCGGCCTCGGCTTCGGCGGGGAGGAGAGCGCCGGGGCGTCCTTTCTGCGCCGCGACGGCAAGGTCTGGACCACCGACAAGGACGGCATCGTGCCGGCCCTGCTGGCCGGCGAGATCACCGCGCAAGGCGGCGGCGATCCGGGCGAGCGCTACCGCGGGCTGGTGCGCGAACTCGGCGAGCCGTTTGCCGATCGGGTCGAAGCGCCGGCCACGCCCGACCAGAAAGCCAGATTGGCCAAGCTGGCGCGCAAGCAGGTGCGCAGCACCGAACTGGGCGGCGAGAAGATCGACAGTGTGCTGGTCCACGCGCCGGGCAACGATGCCCCGATCGACGGCATCAAGGTGATCACGGCCAGCGGCTGGTTCGCGGCGCGCCCCTCGGGTACCGAGGATATTTACAAGATCTACGGCGAGAGCTTCAAGGATCAGGCGCATCTGCAATCCATTCTGAAAGAAGCGCAAGCCATCGTCGACACCGCGCTGGCGCCGCCCTGAAGCCAGTGCACGTACTCGCGGCTCCATCCGCCCCCCATGAAATGCCGCGATCGCCTGCCGCGCCAATCCGATTGATTCAGATCAATGTCGGCAGCCCCCGGCGCGCTCAAGCTATGTGGCGTTACGGGTCCAAGCCTTTACCGGCAAAGGGGCAAGGATTTGCAGTTGCCGCCCCGAACCGAACCCCTGAGCTGACGCCATGAAACCCAAAACCCTTTCGCCGGAACAGCTGCGCAAGATCGACGCCTACTGGCGCGCCGCCAACTACCTGTCGGTGGGGCAGATCTATCTCTACGACAATCCGCTGCTGAAGCGGCCGCTGGCGCTGGCCGACGTCAAGCACATGCTGCTCGGACACTGGGGCACCACCCCCGGCCAGAACTTCATTTACGCCCACTTGAACCGCGCCATCAAGCAATACGACCTTGACATGATCTATGTCTCCGGCCCCGGGCACGGCGGCCCGGCGGTGGTCGGCAACACCTATCTCGAGGGCAGCTACAGCGAGGTCTATCCCGACATCAGCCAGGACGAGGCCGGGCTGCGCAAGCTGTTTGTGCAGTTCTCCTTTCCCGGCGGCATCCCCAGCCATGCCTCGCCGGAATGCCCCGGCTCGATCCACGAAGGCGGGGAGCTGGGCTATTCGCTGAGCCACTCCTTCGGCGCGGTGTTCGACAATCCGGAGCTGATCGTCGCCTGCGTGGTCGGCGACGGCGAGGCCGAGACCGGGCCGCTGGCCACCGCCTGGCACTCCAACAAGTTCCTCGATCCCGTCAGCGACGGCGCGGTGCTGCCGATCCTGCATCTCAACGGCTACAAGATTTCCAATCCCACCATTCTGGCCCGCATCAGCCGCGAGGAACTGGAGCAACTGCTGCGCGGCTATGGCTGGACCCCGTACTTCGTCGAAGGGCACGAGCCCGAGCTGATGCACGAGGCAATGGCAGCCACGCTGGACCTTGCCGTGGAACAGATCAAGGCCATCCAGCACGCCGCGCGCGTCGAGGGCAAAACCGAGCGCCCGCGCTGGCCTATGATCGTGCTCAACTCGCCCAAGGGCTGGACCGGGCCGAAAACCGTCGACGGCCTGCAGATCGAAGGCACTTTCCGTTCGCACCAGGTGCCCCTGTCCGATCCCGCTGCCCACCCCGAGCACCTCAAGCTGCTGGAGGACTGGCTCAGGAGCTACCGGCCGCAGGAGCTGTTCGATGAGCAGGGCCGCCTGAAGCCGGAACTGGCGGAGCTGGCGCCGCAGGGCACGCGGCGCATGGGCGCCAATCCGCATGCCAACGGCGGCATGCTGTTGCGCGAACTGCGCATGCCGGACTTCCGCGACTACGCCGTCGAGGTGCCCGCGCCGGGCGCGCCCGGCGTGGGCGATACGCATGTGCTGGGCCGCTTCCTGCGCGACGTGGTGAAGCTCAACGATGCGCAGCGCAACTTTCGCATCTTCGGCCCGGACGAGACCCTGTCCAACGGCCTGGAAGCCGTGTTCGAAACCACGCGGCGCCAGTGGGAGGCGAGCACCCAGCCCAACGACGAATTCCTCGCCCGCAGCGGGCGGGTCATGGAGATGCTCAGCGAGCACCAGTGCGAAGGCTGGCTGGAAGGCTACCTGCTGACCGGGCGGCATGGGCTGTTCAACTGCTACGAGGCCTTCATCCACATCGTCGATTCGATGTTCAACCAGCACGCCAAGTGGCTCAAGGTCACGGCGCGCCTGCCCTGGCGGCGCAAGATCGCGTCCCTGAACTACCTGCTGGCCTCTCATGTCTGGCGCCAGGATCACAACGGCTTCACCCACCAGGACCCCGGCTTCATCGACCACGTGGTCAACAAGAAAGCCGAGGTGGTGCGGGTTTACCTGCCGCCGGATGCCAACTGCCTGCTGTCGGTGATGGACCATTGCCTGCGCAGCCGCCATTACGTCAACGTCGTCGTCGCCGGCAAGCACCCGGCGCCGCAGTGGCTGGGCATGCACGAGGCGGTCAAGCACTGCACCGCCGGCATCGGCATCTGGCAGTGGGCCAGCAACGACCAGGGGATGGAGCCCGACGTGGTCATGGCCTGCTGCGGCGACGTGCCCACGCTGGAGACGCTGGCCGCCGTCTCCATCCTGCGCGCCCATCTGCCATCTCTCAAGATCCGGGTGGTCAACGTCGTCGACCTGATGCGCCTGGAGCCGCAATCGGAGCATCCGCACGGCCTGAGCGAAACGGACTTCGACGAACTCTTCACCCGCGACAAGCCGGTGATCTTCGCCTTCCATGCCTATCCCTGGCTGATCCACCGCCTCACCTACCGGCGCCGCAACCACGACAACTTCCACGTGCGCGGCTACAAGGAGGAGGGCACCATCACCACGCCCTTCGACATGACGGTGCTCAACGAGCTGGACCGCTTCCACCTGGTGATGGACGCCATCGACCGCCTGCCGCAGACCGGCGCGCAGGGTACTTACCTGAAGCAGCAGCTCAAGGACAAGCTGTTCGAGCACAGGCAATACATCGACCTGCACGGGCAGGACCTGCCCGAGATCCGCAACTGGAAATGGCCCGGCGCCGCCGCCCCAGGCGGCGGCCGTGCCGGTTCCTGAGGCCGATCAGCGCATGAACCCAACCACGCCGGGCAATCGCGGCGTGGTTGTCGCGGTGCGGGGCAGCGTGGTCGATGTCCGCTTCGAACACCGCCTTCCGCCCATCTATTCCATGCTGCGCGCAGGGAGCGAAGGAGGGATCGTGATCGAGGTGATGGCCCACCTCGACGCCAGCCTGGTGCGCGGCATCGCCCTGACGCCCACCCAGGGCCTGGCCCGCGGCGCGCCGGTGGAGGACAGCGGTGGTCCGCTGCGGGTGCCGGTGGGCAAGGCCATCATTTCGCGGATGTTCGACGTGTTCGGCCGGGCCATCGACCGCCTGCCGGCGCCGGTGGATGTGCAATGGCGCACTGTCCACCGCAATCCGCCGTCCCTGTCGGAGCGCTCCACCCGCTCCGAGATGTTCGAGACCGGCATCAAGGCCATCGATGTGCTGGTGCCGCTGGAGCGCGGCGGCAAGGCCGGCCTGTTCGGCGGCGCGGGCGTCGGCAAGACCGTGCTGCTGACCGAGATCATCCACAACATGATCGGGCACCAGCACGGTGTCAGCATCTTCTGCGGCATCGGCGAGCGCTGCCGCGAGGGTGAGGAGCTGTACCGCGACATGAAGGCAGCCGGCGTGCTGCCGAACATGGTCATGGTGTTCGGCCAGATGAACGAGCCGCCGGGCAGCCGTTTCCGCGTCGGCCACGCGGCCTTGACCATGGCGGAGTATTTCCGCGACGAGGAGCATCGCGACGTGCTCCTGCTGATCGACAACATCTTCCGCTTCATCCAGGCCGGCATGGAAGTGTCGGGCCTGATGGGGCAGATCCCGTCGCGGCTCGGCTATCAGCCGACCATGAGCACGGAGCTGTCGGGCCTGGAAGAGCGCATCGCCAACACCCATGCAGGCGCCATCACCTCGATCCAGGCGGTGTATGTGCCGGCGGACGACCTCACCGATCCGGCGGCGGTGCATGTGTTTTCGCACCTCTCCGCCTCGATCGTGCTGTCGCGCAAACGCGCCAGCGAAGGCCTGTACCCGGCCATCGACCTGCTCCAGTCCAGCTCGAAAATGGCCACCCCAGGCATCGTCGGAGCGCGGCACTACCAGCTGGCGCAAGAAATCCGGCGCACCCTGGCGCAGTACGAAGAGCTCAAGGACATCATCGCCATGCTGGGGCTGGAACAGCTGTCCCCCGACGACCGCAAGGTGGTCGCACGCGCCCGCCGTCTTGAGCGCTTCCTGACCCAGCCGTTTTTTGCCACCGAGCAATTCAGCGGCATCAAGGGCAAGCAAGTCAGCCTGAAGGATTCGCTGGACGGCTGCGAACGCATCCTGCGCGACGAGTTCAAGGACGTGCCGGAGAGCGCGCTCTACATGATCGGCGCCATCGGCGAAGTGCAGAAGCCAGCCCCCAGGCCCGTGCCCAGGCAGGCAGCGCCGCCGCAAGCCGCAGCCGCGAGCGCCGCGTGATTCTGAAAATCTTGCTGCCGGCGCAGGTCTTCATGGAGAAGACCGGGGTCCAGCGCATCGTCGCCGAGACCGGTGAAGGATCGTTCGGCCTGCTGCCGCAGCGCCTGGACTGCGTGGCGGCCCTGGTCCCCGGCATTCTCGGCTACGCCACGCAGGATGCCGGCATGCAGTATCTCGCCGTCGATGAAGGCGTGCTGGTCAAGACCGGAGCGCAGGTGCTGGTGTCGGTGCGCCGCGCCATCGCCGGTACCGACCTGGAGCAGTTGCATGAGGCGGTGAAACGCGAGTTCCTGACCTTGCATGGACAGGAGCAGGAGGTTCGCAGCGCCGTCGCCAGAATGGAAGGCGGCTTCATCCGCCGCCTGGCGGAGTTCGAACATGCAAGATGACCCGACCCCCGAAGTCGCGCCCGCGGATGCGGCCTTCAGCCGCGGGATCGCCGCGAAGGCCGCGCGCAAGCTGCGGGCGCAGCGTGAAAGCGGGCAGGGCGTCTGGTTCGGCCTGGGCATGTCCGGCCTGATCGGCTGGTCGGTTGCGGTGCCGACGCTCGCCGGCGCATTCCTCGGGCTGTGGCTGGACCGGCACCATCCCAGTGCTCATTCCTGGACGCTGGCGCTGCTGGTGGCCGGGCTGGTCATCGGCTGCGCCAACGCCTGGCATTGGATCTCGCAGCAGGATCAGGCCATGCACCGGAAGCCGGAGCCGCACGATGAATGAATCCATGAGCATCATCCTGGCCTTGCCGGCGGGTGTCTTTCTTGGCGCCGTGTTTTTCGGCGGCCTGTGGTGGACCATACGCAGGAGCCTGTCTTCTGAGCAGCCGGCGCTGTGGTTTGGCGGCAGCCTGCTGCTCCGCACCGCCGCCGTACTGGCCGGTTTTTACCTGGTCGCGCAAAGCGACTGGCGGCGCCTGCTGGCCTGCCTGCTGGGATTCTGGCTGGCGCGGATCGTCGTCACCCAGCTGACGCAGCTCAAGTCCGCGAACGGCGCCCGGCCGATGCGGGGACCGGCGCCGTGAATCTCAGCTCCGACCAGCAGATCCTGTGGCAACACGGCTTTTTCAAGCTCGACGGAACCATCGTCACCACCTGGGCTTTGATGCTGCTGCTGACCCTGGGCTCCTGGCTGATCACCCGCAAGCTGGTCACGCAGGGGGCGATCTCACGCTGGCAGGCCGCGCTGGAAATCATCGTCACCGGCATCGATGAGCAGATCGGCGCAGTGGGCCTGAGCCCGCCGCAAGGCTATCTGGCCTTCCTCGGCACGCTGTTCCTGTTCGTGGCCACGGCCAGCCTGTGCACGGTGATCCCCGGCTATCTGCCGCCGACCGGCTCGCTGTCCACCACGGCGGCGCTGGCGTTGTGCGTATTTGCCGCGGTGCCCTATTTCGGAATTCGCCGGCAAGGCCTGGCCGCCTACCTGAAAACCTATGTCGAGCCAACCCCGATCATGCTGCCGTTCAACATCATCAGCGAACTGTCGCGCACCCTGGCCCTGGCGGTGCGCCTGTTCGGCAACATGATGAGCGGCGCCATGATCATCGCCATCCTGCTCACCATCACGCCGCTGCTGTTTCCCATCGTGATGACCGCGCTCGGCCTGCTCACCGGCATGGTTCAGGCCTATATCTTCAGCATCCTGGCCGCGGTCTACATCGCGGCCGCCACCGTTGTGCGCAAGCCCAAGTCCACCGGGCAGGCCGCGCCCATGCCCGCCGCTTGAAAGGAGTTTTCCATGGACAGCAACACCCTCATCGCCATCGCCTCGATCGCCACTGCCGGCATCACCACCGGCTTCGGCTGCATGGGCCCGGCGCTTGGCGAGGGCCGGGCGGTCGCCACCGCCCTGACGGCGCTGGCGCAGCAGCCCGACGCCTCGGCCACCATCACGCGGACCCTGTTCGTCGGCCTGGCGATGATCGAGTCCACGGCCATTTACTGCTTCGTCGTCTCGATGATCCTGATCTTCGCCAATCCGTTCTGGACCCACGCCATTGCCGCGGTCGGCGGGAAATGAGTCATGCTCATCGACTGGTTCACCGTCGGCGCCCAGGCCGTGAACTTCCTGGTCCTGATCTGGCTGCTGCGGCGGTTTCTGTACCGGCCGATCCTCAAGGCGATCGACGCCCGTGAAAAGCGCATCGCCGACCAACTGGCGGATGCCGCAAAAAAACGCGGCGAGGCGGAGCAGGAGCGCGATGCCCTGCAGCTCAGGAACCAGGCGTTCGACGAGCAGCGCGCGGCCCTGCTCGGCCAGGCCACCGCCGAGGCCGCGGCGGAACGCGAGCGCCTGCTCGGCCAGGCGCGCAGCGCCGGCGAGGAGTTGAGCGCAAAGCAGGCCAGCAAGTTGCAGGCCGAACGCGCGGGATTGAGCCAGGCCCTTGCGCGGCTGGTGGGCGAGGAAGTCATGGCCATCGCGCGCAAGGCGCTGACCGATCTGGCCACGGCGAACCTGGAGGAGCGCATCAGCGAGGTGTTCACCCGCCGCCTGAAGGAGTTGGACGCCGAGGCCAAGGCGACGCTGGGCGCGGCCCTCAGGAATTCGGCCGGGCCCGCGCTGCTGCGCAGCAGCTTCGAACTTCAGGCCGGCGCCAGGGCGGCGATTCAGACCGCGCTCGACCACACCTTCCCGGCCCCAGTCCGCCTGCAATTCGAAATCGCGCCGGGCGGCCTGTGCGGAATCGAACTGAGCGCCGGTGGGCAAAAGCTGGCCTGGAACATCGCCGACTATCTGGGCATCCTGCAGGGCAAGCTCAACGCATTGCTGGACGCGCAATCCCGGCCGCCGCCCGCCGCGGCGCCCAGGCCGGAACCGGTCAAGGTGCCGGGTGCGGTGCCGGCGCCGCAGGCCGTGGCGGTATGAGCCCAGCCGAAGACTTGGTGCACGGCGCGCTGGAGAGGACCTTCAGCGGCCTGCGCCAGGCGCGCGAGTCCTACACGCCGCGGCTGCGCCCGCGCGAGGTCGGCACCATTACCGGCTTGTCCACCGGCATTGCCACGGTCGCGGGATTGCCCGGCGTGGGCTTCGAGGAGTTGATCGAGTTTCCGGGCGGCCTGCTCGGTATCGCCTTCAACCTGGACCAGGACCAGGTCGGCGTGGTGCTGCTCGGCGACTATCAGCATCTGCGGGCGGGCGACGAAGTGCGGCGCAGCGGGCGGGTCATGGATGTCGCGGTGGGGCAGGGCCTGCTGGGGCGGGTGATCGATCCCCTGGGCCAGGCGCTCGACGGCAAGGGGCCGCTGGTCGCGGAGCAGCGCCTGCCGGTGGAGCGGCCGGCCCCGGCCATCATGGACCGCGCGCCCGTAACCGTGCCCTTGCAGACCGGGCTGAAGGTGGTCGACGCGCTCATTCCCATCGGACGCGGCCAGCGCGAGCTGATCCTCGGCGACCGCCAGATCGGCAAGACCGCGCTTGCCGTCGACACCATCCTGAATCAGCGCGGGCAAAACGTGCTTTGCGTCTATTGCGCCATCGGCCAGCGCGCGTCCGCCGTGGCCAAGGTCGTCGCGAACCTGCGGGAGCAGGGCGCGATGGACTACACCGTGGTGGTCGTGGCGGAAGGCGAGGCTGCGCCCGGCCTGGTCTACATCACGCCGTATGCCGCCACCAGCATCGCGGAATATTTCATGGAGCAGGGACGCGACGTGCTGATCGTCTACGACGATCTCACCCACCACGCCCGCGCCTATCGCGAACTGTCCTTGCTGCTGCGCCGTCCGCCCGGACGCGAAGCCTTCCCCGGCGACATCTTCTACATCCACTCGCGCATGCTCGAGCGTGCCACCCACCTGAGCCAGGAGCGCGGCGGCGGTTCACTCACCGCGCTGCCGATCATCGAAACCGACGCGCAGGATATTTCGGCCTACATCCCCACCAACCTGATCTCCATCACCGATGGCCAGATCTACCTGTCGCCCAGCCTGTTCGAAATGGGCATCCTGCCGGCGGTGGACGTCGGCAAGTCCGTTTCGCGCGTGGGCGGGGCGGCGCAGCGGCCCGCCTACCGGACGGTCGCGGGCAATCTCAAACTGGCCTACGCCCAGTTCGAAGAGCTGGAAACCTTCGCCAAATTCGGCACCCGCCTGGACGAGGCCACCCGCCGCATCATCGATCACGGCCAGCGCATCCGCGCCTGCCTCAAGCAAGCCGAAGCGCAGCCGTTGTCGATGCTCGAGCAGATCGTGGTGCTGCTGGCCTTGACGGTGGGCCTGTTCGATCCGCTGCCGCTTGACCGGGTGGAGGAAGCCGGGCAGGCCTTGCGCCGTGCCGCGCTGGCGCTCGCGCCGGACCTGGCGGCGCGGCTCAACTCCGCCGAGAAGCTGAACGACGCCGACCACAAGGCGATTCTGGCCATCGCCCAGCAGGTGCTCCTCCCGTTTCAGCCCGCGCCTCCGGCGCCGCCCGCCGCCAAGCCTCCCGCCGAAGCTGGGCCATGAGCGGCACGACCGAAAGCTTGCGCAAAAGCATTGCCGGCGCGAGCGATCTGGAATCCGTGGTCCGCTCGATGAAGGCGCTGGCGGCTTCGAGCATCGGCCAATACGAAAAGGCCGTCCGCTCGCTGGACGATTATTACCGTACGGTGGAGTTGGGCCTGGCGGCCTGCCTGCGGCAGGCTGCGCCGTCTCCGCCCGGGCCGGGCCTCAAGACGCGCGATGCGCCGGCCGTCGGCGCCGTGGTGTTCGGCTCGGACCAGGGTCTGGTCGGCCGGTTCAACGAAGTGCTGCTGGAATTCGCCCTGCGCACGCTGGCCGCGCGGCCCGGCAAAACCCGCAAGCTCTGGGCGGTCGGCGAGCGCATCCACGCGCTGATGGCGGACGGCGATCTGCCCCGGCCCGAGTTGCTGGCGGCGCCGACATCGGTCCAGGCCATCACGCCCCTGGTCGGCCGGATTCTCATCGGGATCGAAGCGGCGCGCGAACGCGGCGAAATCGCGGAAGTCTACCTGTTCTACAATCATCCAAAATCCGGAGCCGTTTACGAACCCCTGTCCAAGCGCCTGCTGCCCTTGGATCGACTCTGGCACACTACGCTGGCCGCGCTGCCCTGGCCGACTCGCTTGCTGCCCGAAGTGGTCGAAGGCAGCGCGCAGGCGCTGCCGGCCTTCATCCGGGAGTACCTGTTTGTACTGCTGTTCCAGGCCTGCGCGGAATCCCTGGCCAGCGAAAATGCCAGCCGCCTGGCCGCGATGCAGCGCGCCGAGAAGAACATCGGCGAAATCCTGGAGGAGCTCAACCGCAGGTTCCACCGCATCCGGCAGGAATCCATCGACGAGGAGTTGTTCGACGTGATCTCCGGCTACGAAGCGATGTCGACGGGACCCCATGCATGAGCAGCACCACCGCCAAATGGCTGCTGCCCTGGCTGGTGGCGGTGGCCTTCTTCATGGAGTCGCTCGACACCACCATCCTCAATACCGCGGTGCCGGCCATCGCGCAGGCGCTGGGCGTGGCGCCGCTGAGCATGAAGGCGGTGCTGTCCAGCTATACGCTGAGCCTGGCGGTGTTCATCCCGGTCAGCGGCTGGATGGCGGACCGCTTCGGCACCCGCCGCGTCTTTGCCGCCGCCATCGGCATCTTCACCCTGTGTTCCTTCCTGTGCGGCATCTCCACCAACATCCACATGCTGGTGACCTGCCGTGTGCTGCAGGGCTGCGGCGGCGCCCTGATGCTGCCGGTCGGCCGGCTCACCCTGGTGCGCACCTTCGCCCGCTCCGAGCTGATCCGGGCGATGAGCTTCGTCGCCATTCCGGGCCTGATCGGCCCGATGCTGGGGCCGCTCGCCGGCGGCCTGATCATCGCCTACTTCCACTGGAGCCTGATCTTCTTCGTCAACATCCCTATCGGCCTGGTCGGCCTGTTCCTGGTGTACCGCCACCTGCCGGACTACCGCGCCGAGCAGCGCCGGCCGCTCGACGTGGTGGGGCTGATCCTGTTCGGCTCCGGCATCGCCCTGCTGTCCTACGTGCTGGAAGTGTTCGGCGAACATAACCTGAGCGGCATCGAGATGCTGTGCCTGCTGGCGCTTTCCGGCGCCCTGCTGGCCGGCTACGGACTGCATAACCGCGATGCGCCATTTCCGCTGCTGAACCTGGCGCTGTTCCGCATCCGCACCTTCCGCGCCTCGGTGGTCGGCAGCTTCGTCACCCGCCTGGGCATCGGCGGCATCCCCTTCATGCTGCCGCTGCTGTACCAGGTGGGCCTGGGCTACACGCCGATCCAGTCCGGCCTGCTGATGATGCCGCAGGCGGTGGCCTCGATGTGCATGAAGCTGACCATGCCGGGCATCCTCATCCGCTTCGGCTACCGCGGCGTGCTGCTGTCCAATACCTTCCTGCTGGGCATCATGATCGTCCTGTTCTCCACCATCGGCGCCGCCACCCCGGCCTGGCTGATCGTGCTGCAGCTGTTCTGCTTCGGCTTTCTCACCTCGCTGCAGTACACCAGCATGAACACCCTCGTCTATGCCGACGTCAACGCCGAGCAGACCAGCAGCGCCAGCACCATCGCCAGCACCATGCAGCAGCTGTCGGTGAGCTTCGGCGTCGCCGCGGCCTCGCTGTCCGCCGCCCTGTTCATTCCGGATCGTTTCCACGCCAGCGGGCCGCAGATGATCGAGGGCATTCACCAGGCTTTCCTGCTGCTGGGCGGAATGACCATCCTGTCCACCATCGTCTTCCGCGAACTGAAAAGCGATGATGGCGACCTGGTCAGCCAGCATAAGGCGGTGATGCATCCTGGGTGAAGCCGATTGTCCAGGTACGAACTAGCCTTGCACGGAAACTGGACGCACTTAATTATTACGCCGCTTAGGTGCAGCGAACAGCGCCACATGACTGCCGATTCGGTGCATTTTCACGATGGCCGGGCGACGCACGTAGATGACGATAAGGTCGGCGCCGAGGTGACATTCGGTGAAGCCGCTCCAGTTCTTCGCGCGCTTCTCCAAGGAGTGCTCGCGATAGTGAACCGGCAGCTTGTCGAAGCGCATCAAATCGGAGAGCAGCTGAAGCAGGTCGTCACGCGAATATTCCGGATGCCGGCAGGCGGCCTTGAAGTCGCGCTTGAATCTCGGGGCGAACTCAAGCTGCCTCAAGATTCAAGCCACTTGAGCGCTTCGCCAGCGTCGGAGAAGCGCCGGCCTTTGCCCGCGCGCAATTCACGTTCCGAGGTGCGTACCTGTTGCGGCAAGTCAGTGAGCTCCGCGGCTTCGTCGGCCACACGGTCGAGCGCCGCGCGCACGGCTGCTGCCGTGGTCTTTTTTCCGGTTGCGCGGCGCAGGCGGCGGCCGAGTTCCGGAGTCAGTTTGATGGTCGTTGCGGACATGGTTGGCGCACGCAGCAGGTAGTTCCCACAGAGTATAAGGCCGCGCAGGCCCTGCCGGGAGGTCTGCGCTTACTCTTTCCTGAATAGTGCCCGCTGAACCTCTTGCCCATCACTTTCAGCAGCTTGTCGGCAAGCTCCGCTCGGCGTTAGCCCGCGGCTTTACTGCCAGTAGCCCGGCTGCTGGTAGTAGCGATACAGGCTGGTCTCGTGGACGCGCGAGAATTCCATGGCAGGGTCGAATTCGGGGGCGTGCTGAATCGTCTCGCTTCCCACTTCGACGTAGATGATCCTTTCCGCCCATTCCAGGCGCTTGATCCACTGCGGCGGAATGATCACATGTTTTCCCGGCCACCAGTTGCGTGTATCCACCACCAGGTAGCGGATCGCCCAGTTTTCACTGTCGACCATGAAGTCTTCCACATGCCCGATCGAAACATCGGTGGCCTGGAGGTGGTAGCCGGCTACCTCGTTGGCACTGCGCAAATGGCTGTCGATCGGAGCCGGGATGTGTCCCGGCAAGGGTGCGTTGAGCGGCCGCTCCGTGGCCGCCGGCAGCATCACCGGGTAAGACATCGGGCCCCAGACCAGGGGACCGCCCCAGTAGCCCGGGTAGCCGTAATAGCCGAGGAAATCGACTTCATGCTGCCGGGAAACGGGTTTGTTGGTGTCGATCGGCGGGCTGTCCTTGATCTGCTGCCGGCTGAGCCGGAGATGGACGACGTCCAGATCCCAGTCGATCTTTTCCACGGAAAAAGGAGAGATCAGCACGCTCTTGTTCTCAAGCCAGCCGCCGGTGTCCACCACCAGGTAGCGCGCGGTCCAGTGATGATCGTCGAAATAGACATCCTTGACCTTGCCGATCTCTCCGTCAGACGCGCCGATGGTCATGCCGATCAGCTTTTCCATGCGATAGAGCATCATCCTTCTCCTTGAAGTGGATATTGGAAAGAGCAATCAACGCCCTTTCTTGAGGTCGCTCTTGATATCGCTCTTCAGATCGCCATAGGCTTCCTGGACCTTGCCGGCGGTGTTCTGGACCTTGCCCTTGTTCTCCATGGTCTTGTCGCCGATGATCTTGCCGGTCGTTTCCTTGACGCTGCCCTTGACTTGCTTGATCTGGCCTTTCAACTGGTCTTTGTTCATGTGCTGCTCCGAAGTGGAATGTGTGCCGTGCGGTGCGGCAGAGGTGCCGCACGCCTTGTGAAGCAGTATGGACATGCCGTTGCCCATACTCTGTGCGGCTCAACACATTCGGGCGCGCTTCGCTTCGGATGACGGCGCGTCGCCGCCTGCAACTGGGACGGCGTCCCTTATTCCTTCTTGATCTTGTGCCCGCGGAATTCGTTGCGCACCCCTCCCGTACCCGGTCGAGCAGCTTTGGCGATGAAGTGGGCGGTGGATTTGGAACCGCGGACAGCATGAGCGTAACTGTACAGTTGTACAGCATTAAATGTCCACCGTGTCGCCGGAATTTGATTGGCACTAATATTATGGGGTTGAACAATTTCAGAGGCTTGGATCGTGCATTACCGTGTTGAACCGCACTTGCGACCGCGACTTATGTGGTTCATTCAGCGTTAGAGCGTATGATCCAGGAAACCAACGGGCCGGTAGATTGCCATGGCAATCCCGTAAGAGTTGGAGCCCATGTTCGGTTGATCGGCCTGTCCGGCCAGTGGCTTGACGAGTTGCCGGAGGACGAGAGGCCAGATGTGCTGTCCATGATTGGCCAAGTCTTCCAAATCGAAGAAATAGATGAATACAGTCAACCATGGATACGGAAATCTTGGCCGGAAGAAAGAGAAGGAAGATGCCGCTCTCACACAATTGCTCTTGCTCCGCAAGAAATGGAGCTTGTCTGATGTGCTCTAACCCGGCAGTCGAGCGAACGGCCTGCGAATCGTCGTCGGCGCCGACGGAGCAGCATTTCGGCCGCCGCTCACTTCTGCGTTGGGCCAAATGAAGCTAGTACGATTTGCAGTGGCTGTCATGATCGTCGCTACGTCGGCCCATGCTCAGGCGTCAGCGCAGGTGAGCGCGGCTGCGGGGGGAGAACATAAGGTGGAAGACCTAGGGATTCAGATTAGGAACAAGGCAGAGTTGGCTGTGGCTCAGATGAATGAGCAGGCCCGCGGGCGGCTGGACTACTCCGAGAAAAGCCTCCAAGCGGTGGAAGACCTACTTGCAGAAGCATCGCCTTACGCCTCGCAGCTCGAATCTGCCAATCGTAAGGCGCTAGTCGAATTGTTGGGCTCATACATCCTTGAAGTTGCGTACCGAGCGCACGGAGGAAAATTCTATTGGAATGAAAAGGCAGATCAGCCCGTTCTGGTTGTTGGAGAGCCCACGTTTCATGTAGGTATCATGACTTTCGATAAGGTTAAAGGTCGCCTATCGGGAGACAAGGCTGACAATATTCCCTTCTTTTATGAAGGGTTCTCCGGCAAGGTTCGCAGTGCAGCCCCAGGGACAAACGCTCTTTATGTGTAGAGCGTGCCCAACTGTCGCTTCCACCGGACGGCTCATGGCCGCCCGTGAAGCTAGGCGTTAGAGCGTATGATCCAGGAAACCAACGGGCCGGTAGATTGCCATGGCAATCCCGTAAGAGTTGG
>CAJCJI010000532.1 GCA_903970595.1 Verrucomicrobiota bacterium | reverse complement strand
ATTCCATCAGGGACAGCGGCTTCGCCGCATCTAAAGTCCGGATGTACGACTGCAATCTACGCCTTCAAATCATCAACAACTGAATGCTTGGCAAACCGGGGGCGTCCATGTACGAAGGTCCGTGGAGGTCCCTGGGCGACTATTGAGGGTGTTAGTGTCCCGGGAGGTTCGGGGAGGTTTTCCCTGACTTCAGCTTCACGGCCCCTCTCCCGGCCCTACGGGCCACCTCTCCCGCGAGCGGGAGAGGGGATTTGTCCAGCTGTGGAGCCGGCGGATTGGCGGACGCGGTGCAGGGTGTGCCAGGCGATGCCGGCGCGGTCGGCTTCCTGGCGGAGCGGTCTGCCGGCCAGGGCTGGCCGCGACTGACCCAGGCGGCAAGCTCCAGGTGCAGCAGCAAAGTTCTTGAATTTTGTCCGCCCCAACTCCGAAAATATCTCAGCCTGGCCCCTTTGATCGCTTTGATCGCCCTAGCATGCAGAGTTTCAGAGTGTGCCCGCGTGGGCACGCTTCGCTTAGCCCTCCCTACGAACGCGCGAGCCGCTTGCGGATGGCAAGCAATTCACTGCGGCGCGCGGCGCTCACCTCGGGATAGCTCATGCCGAGTTCTTCGAGCGTGTCGAGAACAATCCTTGAGACGATGATCCTGGCGCTGTCCTTGTCGTCGGCGGGTACGATATACCAGGGCGCATCGCCGGTGCTGGTTGCACTCAGGCACTGCTCGTAGGCCTTCTGGTATTGCTTCCAGAACTTCCGTTCCGCCATATCCGCCTGGCTGAATTTCCAGTTCTTTTCAGGCTGGTCGATTCGTTCCAGGAAGCGCTTGCGCTGCTCCTTATAGTAGGATCGATTGAAAATGCCGATCTGCCCGCGGCCGGGCAGGTCGCGGGTGGTGCGCCACAGAAAATCGTGCTGCAGCTCGACCGCACTGGGATGCTTGAAGCTGAATACCTGGCAGCCCTGCGGGTTGACCCCCGACATCACATGCTTGATGGCGCCATCCTTTCCCGCCGCATCCATCGCCTGGAAGATCAGCAGCACAGCGTGGCGGTTGCACGCGTAAAGCAGTTGCTGCTGCGCGCTCAGGTGCGCGACGTGGTCCGCCAGAATCTCCTGATAGTGCGACTTCGATTTATAGACGGGCCGCATTCGCGTCGGCCAGGTTCGCAGGTCGACCTCGTCTCCTTGCCGCACGCGATAGTCCTTTGCATGGATTTGCATCTAGGCGATCCTCAGGCGGCGGAATAGGGGAACCTTGAGCGGGTCCAGCAGCAATGCGAAAGCCGCCGCGGCGGCGAGCGTGGCGGCCACGGCCCAGACCGGCAGGGGCCGCATCGCGATCCCGCCGACCGACAGGATCGAGGCTACGCCGATATCGGCGATCGACGATACGATCAGCCAGCCGCTGGGACGGATCGACCAGAGCCAGCCGCGCGTGCGGTTGCTATAGGTCGTTGCCTGATTGCCGAACACGATCACTACAAAAGCCAGGGTTCTGAGCCTGTCCAGATCAAGGCCGAGCCGATATTGGCCAAAGGCCAGGATCGAGGCGCAAAACGCCAGTTCGGCGACTCCCATCGCCATTCCGGCGACGCTCAAGCTGCCGATGCGCCAGGCATTCGGCGTCGCCGACGGCCTGACGTTGTCGGTGGTCAGCGACATGCCGAGAAAGTCGCCTGTGATCATGATCAGGACCATCAGCAGAGGAGTCAGGATGGCGTGCCCGGTCATGATCAGTCCGGTCGCCAGGAACAGCACCTGCACGGTCTTCTTGGTGATGGAGTTCAGGGCATAGGTCAGGATGCGCTGGAAGATCAGGCGTCCTTGCTTGACCGCGGCGACGATGCCGGCGAGTCCGGGCTCGGTCAGCACCATGCCGGCCGCCGACTTGGCCACGTCGGTGGCGCTCGACACGGCGATGCCGATCTGCGCCTGGCGCAGCGCCGGCGCGTCGTTGGCGCCGTCACCGCACATGCCGACGGTATGGCCGCCCTTCTGGAACGCCTTGACCAGTTTGAACTTGTCCTCAGGCAGCACGCCGGCGAACACGGCATAGGTTTCCGGACGCACCTCGGCGGGGATGGGCCCGGGGGGACAGACCGGGCCATCCAGCCCTACCGCGCTAGCCACGATGCCTGCCGTGGCCGGCGCATCGCCGGTGACCATCACGGTGCGCACGCCCAAGCCGTGCAACTCCCTGACCAGTGCCGCCGAGTCGGTGCGAGGCGGATCGCTGAGCGCGATCAGCCCGACCAGTTTCATCGCCGCCGCCGACCCCGCGGCGATCGCCAGTACCCTGTAGCCATGGCCTTCCAGCTGAGCCGCTTCGGCGGCGGCAGCCGGCACCGGCTGGCCGAGCCCGACAACCACGGCGAACGCGCCCTTGACCACGCGCTGCGATTCGCCGGAAGGCGCGAGCACCGCCGCCTCGGACATCTTTGTCGCCGGATCGAAGGGCACGAACTTGAGCAGCCGCGGCGCGTCGACCTTGTTCCCGGCGCCGGCGGACGCGCGAATGGCGGCGTCGACCGGGTCCTGCCCGCCGTCGGAACTGGCCAGTGCGGCAAGTTGCAGCACCTGCGCGGCGTCGAAGCCCGTCATGGGCCGTACCGAGGCAACCGTCAGATCGTTGCGGGTCAGCGTGCCGGTCTTGTCGGCGCACAAGACCTCCATCGACGCCGCTTCGTCCACCGCCGACAGGCGGGTTGGAAGCACGCCCTGCCTGGCCAGGGCCCGCGCGCCCAGCGCCGCCGCCAGGGTGAAGGTGGCCGGCAGGGCAACCGGGATCGAGGCCAGGACCGCGGTCAGAACCAGCGGAATGATCTCGCCGAGCGGCATCTTCAAAAAGTGGGCATAGGCCACCAGCAGCAGAATGACGCAGCCATTGAAGGCCGCCAGATTGCGTACCACGCGCAATACCGCCTTTTGCTGTGAGCTCGTCACATGCGCGGTACGGACCAATTCGGCGGTGCGGCCGAACCTGGTGCGTGTTCCCGTGGCGGTAACCTCAGCCTCCGCTTCGCCGCGCCGCACCAGGGCGCCGGCGTAGGTCTGCAGGCCCGGACCGGCTTCGATGGGAACCGATTCGCCGGTGAGCATGGATTGGTCGAGCAGAATTTCTCCACTGAGGAGCCGCACGTCGGCGGCAACCACAGCGCCGAGCGAAAGTTTCACCACATCGCCCGGCACCAGTCCGGCGGCGGGCACGGTGGCCCAGCGTCCGTCGCGACGGACGGACGCGCTCAGGGCCAGCCGCGACTTCAGGGCGGCAAGGGTTGCCTGGGCGCGCGCCTCCTGTACAAATCCCAGCACCGCGTTGAACAGCAGGAGGCCGGCGATGACCGCGGCCTCGACGTAGTCCCGCAGGACGAGTTGCAGGACGATCGCGGCCTCGAGCATCCACGGCACGGGGGCCGAGAACTTGTCCAGGACCCTGCGTAACAAATGCTCCGAGACATCGGGCATCGCATTGGGACCGAACTTGGCCAGCCTGCGGGCGGCCTCATCCGCCGTCAGCCCGCTCCGCGGGCTGACGGCAGCGACGTTCGAGGGCGAGTCAGGCAAGGCCCATCTCCGGCTTGCCGTGAATCGGCAAACTATCCGAAGCTCAGGCCGCTTCCGCCTGTTTGTCGGTTTCCAGCACCGCACGGGCCTTGGCCACGTCCGCGCTGCTGCCATGCACCATGAGCACGTACTTGTCGGCCTTCAGCGCGGTTTCGTACTTGATCAATTGCTCCTTCGGCACGCCGATGCGGGACAGGGCCGCGCCGAGGGCAGCGGTGCCGCCGACCAGAACGGCTCCTTCCAGGGCGCCGACGAGCGCCGCTACAATCGGGCCCGCCATCGCAATCAGGCCCAGACCCGGCAGGAAGAACACCGCCGGGGCAAACAGCAGGCCCCAGAAGCCGCCCCAGAATGCGCCGATTCCGCCCCAGGTCTTGATGCGGTCGCCCATGGTGTAGAAACCGACCGGATGCTCTTCGCTGTGAAAGCCCTTGCCAATCAAGGACAACTGCTTCATGTCGAAGCCGGAGGCACTCAAGGCGCGGATCGCCTGCTCCGCCTCGGAGTGCCGGTCGAAAATATAGAGATAAGAATCTTCCTGTTTCATGTTTTTTCCTTGTTGCAATGGGATGCCGGGTTTCATCCGGCCGGCGCTTCTGGTTTATTCTGCTTTTGGAACAGCGCCGAGCATGTATTCAAGGCGCTGCCGGGTCTGTGCGGCCACCCGCTTAGATGCTCAACGGCAGCGGCTCTTGAACCATGCGGACCGGGGCCGGTCCTAGGAACTATCGGTATGGCCTTCAATGCCGTTTACGCAGGAGCAAGACCTTGGAACTTGGAATGATCGGGCTGGGGCGCATGGGCGCCAACATGGCGCAGCGCCTGGTGCGCGGCGGACATCGGGTGGGGGGTTTCGATCCCAGCGCGGAGGCGCTCAAGCGAATCGCGGCCCAGGGCATCACGCCCGCGGCAACGCTGGAAGCGCTGGTCGGCCAGTTCAAGGCGCCGCGCGCGCTGTGGCTGATGGTGCCGGCCGGCGAGGTGGTGGACAAGACCATCGCCGGGCTGCTGCCGCTGCTGGCGGCGGGCGACGTGCTGATCGACGGCGGCAATTCCAATTTCAAGGATACACAGCGCCGGGCGCAGATGCTGGCGGGGCACAAGATCCATTTCGTCGACTGCGGCACCAGCGGCGGCGTGTGGGGGCTGGCCGAGGGCTACAGCATGATGGTCGGCGGCGACGAGGCGGTGGTGGAACGGCTGCGGCCGATCTTCGAAACCCTGGCGCCGGCCCCGGACCAGGGCTGGGGCCGCGTCGGGCCGGTGGGCTCAGGCCACTACACCAAGATGGTTCACAACGGCATCGAGTACGGCATGATGCAGGCCTATGCCGAGGGCTTCTCCATCCTCAAGCACAAGAGCGAATTCGCCCTGGACCTGCACCAGGTGGCCGAAATCTGGCGCTACGGCAGCGTGGTGCGTTCCTGGCTGCTGGACCTGACCGCCGACGCGCTGGGGAAAAATCCGGAGATGAAGGGCATCGCGCCCTACGTTGTCGACTCCGGCGAAGGCCGCTGGACGGTGGACGAGGCCATTGCGCTCAACGTGCCCGCGCCGGTGATCACCCTGTCCCTGATCGAGCGGCTGCGCTCGCGCGATACCGAGTCCTACTCCGACAAGTTGCTGGCTGCGATGCGCAACGAATTCGGCGGGCACGAGATCAAGAAAGAGTGAGCAAAAGCGTCCCGGCAGGGCCGCCGGCCGACTTGTGCTCTGCCGGATTGCTTCATCGACGCATCGGTCATGCCCGCAGCGTCCATCCGCTTGACCCCGGAACTTTGGCTTAGTCCGCGCCAGGGTACAAATCGCGACAAAACGCCAATGTGTGCCATGTATGCCATCGATTTGACATGGCACACATGCGGCGAGCGCGTGTCGGCAAGGAAGGAAACATGGAGCCATTAAGCCATGGAGCAAGGGCAAGACGACTCATGCATTTCAGGCGTAACAGCTTTTGCGGACTGCAATACCTGGAGGAAAATGAAAATTGATGGTCCGTGGACAGCCGCAGGGCACAAAAAACTGTTATTTCTTATATATCAAATATCTACGAGCATACCCAGGATATGCTGGAAATGCGTCTACGCACATCGCGGGGACTTTTATTCCGAAACCTTATCCCGCTTACCCCTTATCCCGGACCATGCCTAAACACGGGCGCCACACTGAGGGCAAACCCGCAGGCCACCAGCATTGTGCCTAGCCTTCCGAATTGACCAATAAAGGTTGGCGCCGCAAGTTGTACAAGGCATTTGCATGATGCGACGGGCGAGAAACATAGCGGCAATTCCCGCAATGATTGCAACTCCGCTAATGACAATCTCCTTGCCCTGCAGCCGGTAGGTACATGCCGTCGTTACGAGCACGAGCGCGCACCAACACAGCAACACGCCCGCCGAGCGGCGAACCTTTCTTCCATATTGTTCTTCTAGCTGCATGCTTTGGTATAACGCATTAGCTGACCGGCGGCGGAACGCCGGCCGGTCGAGCAACCGGCTGGACGTCCCGACGCCGAGCGGGGAAGGCTGCCAGCACGGCTAGCGCAATGATGGCAGCAAGGAAAATCGGAACAGCCGTTCCCGAAATCCACTTAACAGCTGCAATTGCCCCTTCGTAAAATCCCGGCCGCAGCGCTCGGTCGAGGCTTTCATTCGCAACCTCTGCTCCGCGTTGAGCAAGGGCAATCGACAGGCATCCTAGAATCGCAAGAACAATACAGTACGAAACGCAGACGAGCCTGACTAAATTCATTCGTCCAAACGCGACGGCGACGATAACTGGCAATACAGTAATTATCCAAAAGCGGATGTCATGAATGCTCATTTGTGTATCGTTCAACGCCAATGCTCAGCGGCGGCCCGGCGCAGCCGGGACATCCGCTGGAGCATTGGGTCGGGTGCTCACAGGAAACCAATGTCTGGGATATTTTGAATATAAGGCGTATTCCATAGCTTCCCTTTTAGTGAACTTGCCACGATAAACCATTACACATCCGAGCAGTCCAGCAACGATAACGCAACCCAAATAAAAGAAAGCAGCAATAACGACGATAACAACAGCGAGTGCGGCAGTGCCAAGCATACCGCTGGGCATTTGAATCGGCATTTGCAAATGAGCTAGCTTTCCCAGTAGCGCAGCAATTGCAACGCCCACCATGACCCCGAACAGACCTACTGTATTTGTGACAAGTCGATAGCGTTGCTTAAGCAGTTTTGTATTGGAATACGACTTTGCAATTTCTTGGAGGAATTTCATTGAGAGGCCCAACGCTCCGCTCACTGGCGCCCCGAAGGCGCAGCCGTACGGGCGTCCGGTGGAGCGGAAGGTTGGACAAAGTCCCACGAGGCCACACGCTCAAGCCTGTCAATCGTCCCGGACCACATACCCATATGTCCTTTCTCCTTGGCATTAAAGGTGCCGACCACGATGACGTACCTATTGTTGCTGGACGATGCATCCTTGAAATGCGGCCCTGTGGGGTCAATCCAAATGCCATTCTTGGTCAGGGCGTGTCTGAAATCCTCTTCATGTAGATAGAGACCGTTTCCCTCGAATTCCAAGTGCAGGAACCCGTGCACGCGCACCGCCTTTCCATCGTACAGTTCTGGATTGGCAATGAGCTGTACCAGCGAAACATCCGTTGGTTCCGATGCCCAAGCGGCCGTCGCAACTAACAGCATCAGCACTGCTGCGGCAGTTCTCATGGCGTCCAACGCAGAAGTGAGCGGCGGCCGAAATGCTGCTCCGTCGGCGCCGACGAC
>CAJCJI010000531.1 GCA_903970595.1 Verrucomicrobiota bacterium | reverse complement strand
CTCGATGGCGACGGCCATCTGCAAGCGGCGATGACCGTCGACGAGGGCAACTATATCCAGGGGCAATGGCACCTGTCCGGAGTCCAGCGCACCAATTTCGCCGCCGACCACACCGATGTGTCCTCGGCCGTAGAGCCCAACCTGGGTTTCAGTCCCAAGCTGCTCAAGTTTTTCATCCTCGAAGCCGGCAACCTGTCGGCGCACGGCCTGGTGCGCCTTATCGCCTATATGGACGACAACCACCTGGATGCGGCCAAGTACCGGCTGCTGCTGTGGCGCAAGCTGGTCGAACCCATCACGGTGATGGTGATGATGCTGTTTGCCGTGCCCTTCGTCATCGGCCAGTTGCGCGATGCCGGCGCGGGCCAGAAGCTGCTGGCCGGCGCAATCGTCGGCATCGTCTTCTACGTGCTCAACAAGGTCTCGGTGAGCCTGGGCGACATCTACCAGTGGCCCGCGCCGCTGGCGGCCGGACTGCCCACACTGGTGCTGGCCCTGCTGGCGTGGTGGCGCGTGGCGCGTGCGCGGTGAGGTTGGTGAGGAGCGAGGTCGCCCGCCGACGCGGGCTGTGAGGGGACAAGCGTTTCTTCTTACTCCTCGCTCCTCATTACGACCGTGCCGCTGAGCCAGTCGTAGAGGGCGCGCGTTCCTCCGTCCCGGAGCAGGAACAACAGCGCCAATACCGTGTAAGCAGCGCAGGCTCCGGCCACCACCTGCCAGCCTGGCACCGCGGTCGCCACCGCCTCCGGCAGCAGCGGCAAAACCAGCACCGCCGCCGCGATCAGCCAGCTGGCCAGCATCAGGACATAACGCACCAGGGCCACCGGCCAGCGCACCGGCGCCCCGTCCAGGCGCCGCAGTTTCAGCCGCCAGGCGCGCATGCCCAGGGTTTGTCCGCCATGGGTCCAGGACCAGCAGAAATACACCGCTCCGACGACCAGCAACAGCACGGAGTTGGTGCGATCGTTTCGCGGCAGCCCCGATAGCGTGGTCATGAAAGCGCTGGCGAGCAGGCTGCTGAGCCACAGCGCCAGCAGCAGCAGGCCGTCATAAAAGCCCGCGGCCATGCGCCGCCAAGGCGAAGCCGGAATTTCAGGAACTGTCATGATGGCACGGGATTGGCAGGCGTAGCATGTGGCTGGGGCGGCAAGCCCTGGACCGCGGCGGCGCGCCGCGGTGTGGCATTGTACAAACTCAGGGTTGGTGTCCGGAGAAACCGTGGCCAAGGACGATACTTCGCAGTTGGACCGCAGCGGCATCTTCTATACCAGCGGGCGCGACCAGCGCCGCAAGCTGACGCGCCGGGCGCAATGGGCCTTGTGGTCCCTGTTCGCCGGGTTTGTGCTGGGATTCCTGTTGGCGCATGTGTTCTGATCCGCAGCGGGCCGGCGTACGCGTCTCTGGATGGCGGCCGGCGCCGCCGGATTTCGCTCGCCGTTTTTGTGTCGTGCCGCCTCCTCCCCTATAATCCGCGCCTAATTGACCATGTCATGCTCCTATCGTCTAGAGGCCTAGGACGGAGCCCTCTCAAGGCTTAAACCCGGGTTCGAATCCCGGTAGGAGCGCCATTTTTTGGCGCTAAATTCAAGAAGTTAGGCGTTCCGGAGAATTCCGGGGGCAAACTGGGGGCAAAATCCCCCGGCTGTTGCGACATGAAGTGCTCCAGGCGCGCCCGTTCGCGGCCATGGTCGGCGTTGCGAATCCACTTGCTGTAAACCTTCATCAGCATTTCCAGGCTGGCATGCCCCATCTGGTCCTTGAGCCAGTATGGGTTGGCCCCGGCCATCAGGTTCAAAGTGGCGAACGTGTGCCGGGTGTTGTAGGCCGGCCGGTGGCGGATGCCCAGGCCCTTCAGGGCCGCGCACATGCGCAGCCATGGCGCCTGCTGGTTGTAATACGGCCCGTTGGTCCTCGGGTTGAGGAATACATGCGCTCCGGCAAGGTAGGTGTGCTTCTTCTGCGCCGTCAACGCCGCGAAGGACTCGCTCATCAGCTCCACGTCGCGCCGCTTGTTGGTCTTGGTGGACTTGACTTCCTGGCGTACAAGCGCCTCATCGACCCGCACCAGCCCGGCGCGCAGATCGACCTTCGCCCACTGCAGCTGGATCAACTCCGAGGTCCGCAGGCCGCTGAAGAAGGCGAACCAGAAATAGTGGTGAACCTGTTCCATGTCATGGTTTTTCATCCACCCCAGGATCGCCCGCATTTCCTCATAGGTGAACGGATCGGGTTCAGCCGCCTCGGTGTCCCTGTATTCAAGTTCGGCGGCGGGATTTTCGGTGATGTATTTCTCGCCCCTGGCATAGTCGAAGACCATGCGCAATACCGACACGCAGTTGTTGCGGGTCTTGTCGGTGTTGAAGTCGCGCTGAATCACCGCGCGCTTTAGCTGGCCAGGGGTGAATGAGTCAATCGGCTTTTTCCCCAGCTCCGGAATCCAGTGCGTGTTCAGGATCTGCTCGTAGCCCTCCAGCGTGCTGGTGGCCTTGTCGCGTTCGGTGTTCAGCCATTCCTGAGCGACTTGCTGGAACAGTCGTTCTCCGTTGGATTTAGCCTTGACACTATTGGGGAAAAAGTCAGCGTAATTGAATGTCCCCAGGTTGATGCGCCGGACAATGTCCGCCCTTAGCTTTGCGGCCTTAGCCCAGTTGTCCGGGGACGGCGGCCAGCTAAGCGTCTCTCGGCAGCGTTCGCCATGGAAGGAAAAGCAGATACGAAGGCAACCCCGATGTTGCTCAACCCCCGGGAAATCGGTTCGGCTACCCGCGGTAGTTTCGATCGAGCGACACCAAGTCCGGCGCCGCCTCCAAATCTGGATGGTCTGGACTCAAGAACCACTGGAATGGGAGCGGCCCAGTTGGCGAATTCACTGGCCTTCGATAGGGGTCGCCGTCCCTATCGGTCTCTGCCAAAACTGCCAAGCAGTCGACTCGACAAACCCGCCGGCGGCAACCTGTTCTGTTTGTGGAGCGACGCCGCAGCAGAATCCTGCCTATAAAGTCGTAAACCTGTCGCAGCCAACGGGCTTTCGTACTCTTTGGAACGCCAGCCGGGACTTCGACGGGGTCTTCGAATGGGTGCCAAGAGCCTCACGACCCAAGACTGGGGCTATCCAACGGCCGGTAATAAATCAGCGAAATTTTGGTGTATGGTCCGGCCAAGACACCGTGTACGTTATTAATGACAACAACGGGGCATGCTTTGACTTTGTGAAGTTGGCGCGAGGGGAAACGTGGGTTACGCAGGCCGCGGTCGACCAAGTACGTGCAATGACTGGTGCGCCAGCTCAAAACTATGCCCCAGTGCCGGCGGATACTCGGGCGTTGGCGTCAATCAAGCAGACCGATATATTCATCGTAGGAATTACACGGTGGCCCCAAGGCGTTTACGCGGATCCACGCAATGTTTATGGACGCGCTGCGCTGTATTCCTTCGGGTTCATGCTTCGGCGAGCTGCCGCTGTGCGACTGGATGTGGATGAGCGAGAACTCAGAGTGGGCCTGCGCGTCTTGAATAACAGTGGGACGGTGACAGGGCAAATTTTCCTTTCCGACAGTTTAGAGAATGGAGCGGGATATAGCTCTGTTCTTGGACGACCTCGGGAACTAGAAGCTCTTTTGGAATTCATCCTTGGCGGCGGTGCGCCGCCGGATCCGCGCTTCAATGCGCCGATGCTTGCTGTAGCACATGCCGGACAGTGCCAATCGTCTTGTCCGGATTGTCTGCGTGATTTCTCCAATCTCGCCTTTCACAACATCCTTGATTGGCGTCTTGCGCTGGACCTAGCTCGTCTTGCGCTTGACGCGAACGCTGCAATTGACTTCACCGCATCGTACTGGCAACCGGCGGCGGACGACATTACCCGCGCATATTGCCTGGGTCAGCCACAAGGTTGGACCTTCCAGCATCAGGCCGGCCTTCCGTCGGCAGTTGGGCCGCGCCATGTCGAGCTTGTCACGCATCCGTTGTGGCTTTCAGACGCTCCATTGCACCCCGGCCTGGATGCGGCCATCCAGCATGTTCAGGCCGCAACAGGTGCCTCACCAACTTCGAAACCTGTCTTCGATGTACTGCGGCGGCCGTATTAACGTCTGGCCTGGGGCAGGATGGGCGAGTCCATTGCCGGGCGCCGACTCTTACGCTGCGGCCTCCACCTTCCTGCCAAAAGCTCCTGTAACCACGGTGTCGGTCACGCGGGCCAGGAACATGAGCCTCTCCGCCAGGCGGTCGAATGCCTCCCTGCGGGCCGCCAGCACCACCTGCCGCTGGTACGTCCGCCTCTCCTTTTTCGCTTCGATGTGACCCTGACAACGGTCAATTGACGGACTTGATAGCGGTTTCGGTGAGCGGCTGTTTCATTGCGGGTTCCTGTAACTACGCTGTAGCGGCCTCAATTCTTATACTTGGGGGCAATCTTGGGGGCAATCGGGGGGTATTTGGGGGCAATCCAGGGTTTTTTATAAAATCAAACATCAATAAAATCAACCCTGTGTTACCCTGTGCGCCCGCGCCGGCGGGTTCGAATCCCGGTAGGAGCGCCAGTCACCTGTCCGGGAGTGACGGCGCGCAGCCACCCCGCAACGTGGGTTCAAAGGCCTGGTCGCTCTTTCCAGATATCGGGTTCGCGCCTATGGTGGCAGGGCATAAACCTCTATGCCGGACGCCTCCGAGAGGAAATAAACGGCGAAAGGTAATCGCCGGAGCAAGCCCCGCCACCGAGTCTTCATCTCGAGCAAGCAGAAGCGAAACGCGACGAGGTCAGAGTGAACGGGCGGTTCAATGAATGTGGAACACCTCGCCGCACCCCTGACCGTACGCACAGCTCACCGCGCCGCCGCTGGAGGTAGTGCCGTACCAGTCACCGTTTGCCCCCTGCAGCAGCGACGTGGGGCCATAGCCGTGGGTGCTCGCAGTGCCGGAGGGGAAGAACGAGTAAATGGCCGTCCCGTCGCTGCCATCGGCCTGGATGCGGAACACCGCGCCGCCGCCGAGGATCGCGCCGGCTCCGGTGTAGCCGTAAAGCGCGCCGTCCTTGCCCAGCACGAGATGTCCGGGTGACACGCCGAGCGGGCCGGTCGTCGAGAAGCTGTAGAGAGTGGTGAAGCTGCCGCCGCTGTCGATACGGAAAATGCTGCCCTGGTTGTTTGCGCCGCCGGCGCGCGTCACGCCGTAGAGCGTGCCGTTGGCTGTCCGCGCCAACCAGGCCGGCGCGCTGCCCTCCCCGGCAGCGAAGCTATGCAATACCTGGAAGCTGGATGTGGCCGGACTGTATTCAAACACGGTGCCCTGGTTGGCGGCACCGCCCTGGGTATTGGCACCATAAACATTGCCGTCCTGCCCCGCCAGCAGCATCGCTGGATTGCTGCCGTCGACGCCAGCGTTGAAGCTGTGAACCGTCTGCAGGCCAAGGCTGCTGAACATGAACAGCGTGCCGGAAGTGGTTCCAAACAGAGCGCCGCCGCTCATCGACACGAGATTGCCTTGAGGAAAGGCGCCGTCGGCAAGCCCCTTGAAATCGTAGAGGATGGTCAGCTGTCCGGACGAGCGGCTGACGCGAAATATGGTGCCGCAGCCTTCTGGATTTTCGCCGCCGTTGCAGCCGGTCTTGAGCCCGTAATAACCGCCGTTCTGGCTTGTGCCATAAAAATACCCGCCGGACTCGACGATCGCGTTGGGAATGTTGAGCCCGCCGGCCAGCACGCTTTCGGTGCCGGTCGGCGTGACCTTGAACAGCACGGAACTGGGGAAATTGTAGGAGGCGGTGCCGTAGAAATTACCGTCGCTCGACTGGATCAGGTTGGTGGGGCCGGCGCCATCGCCGCAATCGGGATACGCGGTGCCGGAGCAGAAACCGTAGAGCGTCGAGAACTGATAGTCCGAGAGCTGGAACGGCTCGAAGGTATAGCCGGTACCGGCGGCATTGGTAATGGCCAGTTGTGCCAGGTCTGGAATGCCGCCAGGCACATCCGCGTTCAGCGATTGATCGCCGAGCACGGCGAAGCTGCCTGCAACCCCGCCGAATTGCAGCGAGACGGTCCCGGTGAACTGGCTGCCGCTGACCGCCACCGTCGTGCCCGCGGGCCCGCTGGCCGGGTTGAAGGTCGTGGTGATCGGTGCGGCGGCGGGCACCGCGGCGAGTTGGTACAAGGTGCCGCATCCGGAGCAGGTACTACCGATACCGCCGCCGGCCGCCACGCCGAACAGGAGGCCATCCGCAGTTTGGACAATGTCGGTGGGTGTTGAGCCGTCGAGCATGCCCTGAAAGTCGTACAGGAAGCTCAGCGTCGAAGGCGTGGTGACGCGGAACACCGTGCCCGCATTCTGGCTGCCGCCGCTGGCAGTAGTGCCGTAGATCGAGCCGTCGCTGCCGTTGACCATGCGGTAGGGCGGATAGCCATCGGTGTAGTCGAACTGGTGAAGAAGCGTCAGCCGGTTAGTACTGATGTCATAGCGGTCGACACGGCCGGAACCGTAGTTGTCGCGGAAGAAGGTGAAGTAGATGCCCCCATCGTTGCCGGCCACGAAATTGCCGGCACCGCTGCCCCAGTTGTTGCCCAGGGCAGGGAGCAGGGAAACCAGTGGGGTGATGACTCCCGACAAGGTCATGCTGTAAATGTAATCCGGTGCGGAGAAGCCGTAGTAGTGCCCGTACAGCTTGCCGTTGGCGGCCTGCGTGAGGCCGTCCGGGTAAATGCCGTCGGCACAGTTCGGCGAGGAACAAAAGCTGTGCAGCACGTGCATCACGCCTTTCGGCGACAGCCTGAAAACGGCGCCGTAATCGTCAGGTAATCCATAGCTGCTGCCATACAGGTTGCCATCCGCGCCCAGCACCAGCCCGCTGGGTGCGGAACCGTCGGCGCCGCCGGTAAACTTCCACAGCACGGAAAAACCGGCGGAGGGCGAGTAGTGGAAGATCACGCCACAGCCAAAGCCGGACTGGCAGTTGCTGTTGCCGCCGGTATACGTGTAGCCATAAACGTCGCCGGAGGGCGCCGTGAGAATGTTCGCCAGCGCATTTTCAGTGCAGCAGATCGGAACCCGCATGGAGCCGTCGCTGCCGTTGAAATCGTGCAGATCGGTGATGCCGCCATTCGGCAAATAGCGGAACAGGCTGCCATAGCCGTTAGCCCCGCCACCCTCCGAGATGCCGTAAATCGCGCCATCGGGGGCGACGGCGACCGCCTGTGGCTGGGTGCCTTCGCTGCTGGAAAAGACCTGTTGCGCCAGCGCGAAGTAGGACTGCGCGTGCGCGCCGCCAGCCAGCAGAAGCAAGAAGCCGCATGCCCAGTGTGCAATCCGATGCATGGTCGTCCCCCTTTGAGCCACACCCTGATTATTGCGCCCGGACAGGCGGGCTCGTAAAGGAGGCAGGCGCTAGGTGATTCAGCCTAAAGGGTTTTTGGTGGCCGTTTGCGCGGCCACAGGGTTCCAAAGGCAGTCCAAATCAACTTACTGTCTTGCTTCATGACTCTGCGGTTTCGGAGCGTGCCTTCGGCCGCTTGAGCGCACTTTCGCGTGAATGCGCAGGTACGGGAAGACCGGGGGAAGAGCAAAAAATGGTATGATGCTGCTGCGGCACGCGCGGCACCCAACCGGGAATTCCGAGTCCCGGCAGGAGCGCCAGCTTCAGCAAAACCGGCCCGCTGCCCGCGGGCCTTTTCATTGCCGTCTTCGATGGGGTGCGCCATCCGGGCATGAATCGCAGGATAGTCGTGACCGGGAGTTCGAGTTGACCGAGCGCAGGGGCGGTATCATAGGGGCTGTAGCCGACGCGGCGCGGGAATTCCACAGGCGCGTGACGAAGACCAAGGGGCCGATCATTACCGAGCCGCTGCGCATCCCGCGGGACCAGCATCCCATCTCGCGCTCGAGTATTTCGCAAGGGACCCTGAAGGTGCTCTACACCCTCAAGGACGCCGGCCACGAAGCCTATATGGTCGGCGGTGCGGTGCGCGACCTGCTCGCCGGCATCGAGCCCAAGGATTTCGATATCGCCACCAGCGCCCATCCGGACGAGATCCGCAGGCTGTTCCGTTCCTGCCGGCTGGTGGGGCGCCGCTTCCTGATTGCGCACGTGCGGATGGGCGAAGAGATTCTGGAAGTCACCACTTTTCGCGGGCCGATCACGGAGAGCCACGAACGGGACGAAACCGGGCGCATCCTGTCCGACAACGTCTACGGCACCCTGGAAGAGGATGCCTTCCGCCGCGACTTCAGCGTCAATGCGCTGTACTACGATATCCGCGATTTCTCCATCGTCGACTTCGCCGGAGGAGTCGAGGACCTGCGCCAGCGCAGCCTGCGCCTGATCGGCGATCCCGAACTGCGCTACCGCGAAGACCCGGTGCGCATGCTGCGCGCGGTGCGCATCGCCAACAAGCTGGACTTTTCCATCGCGCCGGCGACCGCGGAACCGATCCACCGGCTGGCGGCCCTGCTGCGCGAAATTCCGCCGGCCCGCCTGTTCGACGAAGTACTGAAGCTGTTCCTCAGCCGTGATGCCGTGGCCAACCTGGAGGGTCTGCGCAAGTACGGCCTGTTCAGCCACCTGCTGCCCCTGACCGACGAGGCGCTGGATGCGGGCGAACCCAGCGTCGAAGCCCTGATCCATCGCGCGCTGGTCAATACCGCCGCGCGCATTGTCGCCGACCAGGCGGTGACGCCGGCCTTCCTGTTCGCGGCGATGCTGTGGCCGGCCTACGCCAAGCGCCTGCAGCACCTCGAGCGCAAGCAGGGGCACGCGCCGCCGGTGGCGCAGGTGCAGGCCGCCGAAGAGGTCATCGCGCATCAGCAATTACGCATCGCCATCCCCAAGCGCTTCTCCCTGCCGATGCGCGAAATCTGGTCACTGCAGCCGCGCTTCGAGAATCGCCGCGGCCCGCGCGTCAAGCGCCTGCTGACGCATCCGCGGTTCCGCGCCGCTTACGACTTCCTGCTGCTGCGCGGCCAATCGGGCGAGCCCGGCGCCGCCGAACTGGCGGAGTGGTGGACCCAGGCGCAGAAAGGCAGCCTGCCGCCCCTGCCGCAGGACAACGAGCCGCCTCCGGTCGAAGCTGCCGCGCCGGGCCAGGCGCCGAAGAAAAAGCGCCGCCGCCGCGGTGGACGCGGCCGCCGCAAGCCGGGTGATGCGCCGGGTGGCGAGCAAAGTTAAGGCCTACATCGCCCTGGGTGCCAACCTGGGCGACCCGCCATCACAGTTACGCGCGGCGCTTGAGCAGCTCCGGGCCATAGCCGCTGTCGAGGTGCTGGCGGTGTCCGCGTTCTATCGCACCGCGCCGCTCGGCCCTCCCGGACAACCGGACTACTGCAACGCCGCGTGCGCCGTCGAAACCGCACTCGAGCCGGAGGCCCTGCTCGATGTCCTGCAGGCCATGGAAAACGCCGCTGGCCGCAAGCGCGGCGGCGAACGCTGGGAACCGCGCCTGCTCGACCTGGACCTGCTGCACATGGAGGGCAGGGTCGCGCAGACCCCGCGCCTAATCCTGCCGCACCCTCAGCTGCATCTGCGCGCCTTCGTGCTGGTGCCGCTGGCGGAGATCGCGCCGGACCTGCTGATTCCGGGCCTCGGCACGGTGCGGGAGCTTGCCGCGGCAGTCGATCGGTGCGGCCTAAGGTCCTGGCCAGAATCCCCTTATCGCGGCAACGGGCCTGCGGTCACAGCGCCACGAGATTAGCCGGCCTCGCACCTGCCACCGCGGCAAGCGGCACCGAGCGGTCAAAAGTTACGAAACGTCCGCCTTTCGCGACCGCAAGGGCCAGCAGATAAATATCGGTGATCTGTTTGGGGCTCAGGAGCCTGGCTCGGTCAATCATTGCAGGGTCCAACAGGCTGACGCTATCGGCCCAGAACTCGTGATGCGGCGTCGCCTCCGCCTCGGCCAGTCGTTCCGCTACCAGCGCCGCAGGCAGCGGATTCGGATACTTGGGCTGGGAAAGGATGCGGACGCAGCCATTTTGAGTAATCGGACAGGACGCCCAGCCTTTTTTGATGTTCCTCGCAAGCCAATCCGTCGCCAGGGCGTGGTGCACGTGATCGGCATCGAGCAAAGCGATCAATACATTGACCTCGAGCAAAGCCCGCATCAACCATCCTCTTCTTCGCGCAACTGGTCGATGCGCGCATTGCTGACCACGCCGCCTCGCGGTGCAAACGGCCGGAAGCCGGGAACTCGTTGTTTCCCACCCTGCATCGGCGGCAGGCAAGTGCCGGCAAGTGCTCGACGTCCTAATTCGGACAGCACCGCGCCGGCTGTTTTGCCTTCGCGCCGGGCAAATTCCTTGGCGGCCAGTAACACATCGTCGTCAATGTCAAGAGTAGTGCGCATGGGTCTTCATAGTATATGTGCTGCATCTGATGCTATTGCATCAGATGCAGCAGGACAATAACTGACCGGCGGTTCCTCGACCGACCAAATCATCCGGCTGGCGGTGCGTGGTCCAATGCCGGCTACAGATTGCAGCGCGGCACTTTCGGCAGCCACCACAGCGCCGACGCTGCCGAAATGCTCCAGCAGTCGTTTTGCTCGCTGGGGGCCAACGCCAGGCAGTCCCTGGAGTATATGATTTTGAAGGGCTTTCTTACCTTTTGGACGCTGCCCATGGCGGGGCAAGGCGCCGGTTGTTACCGCCCGGTGCTGCCGGGCTGCATATAGCATGGTTCGCACCGTTTCGGCCGGGCAGCGGCTGCGCAGTACTGGCAAACCTACGAAAAGCGAGACCGTAATCAAAGCCCCTTGAATGGCTTCCCAGCGCATGCCACAGGCTGACAGGTCGCGACTGGTTCCTTCCAGAAGCAGTACAGCGCGTTGTTCTGCCTCCGCCAGCCGCAGGGCTTGGCTGAAGATGCGGCCGTCCTTAATCGATGCGACAAAGTCCGGCAAGGTTTTGCGTTCCACCAGGAAGGCGCCGTCGAGCAGGTAGTCGCCAATCTCTAACCGGCGTGTTTCCAAGGCAAATGCGCCGCAGTCGGCCAGCGCTTTTGGCATCGGGCCCCGGCATTCGCGATCATCCATCACCAGCGGAATGGTCGTTTGTACGTGATCTGGGCGGCTGTCGGGCACGCTAATGTATTGTTTTTTGTTCATAAACACTGTTGCCAACTGGCAAACGATCCAAATTTATAGCACGCATACACCGTAGATCGCAGCGGAAACTGCCGACCGCGATTTCAACCGATTCCTGCAGATCAAGTTGCGCAATACCCTGTCGCCCCAATAGGCCAGCGCCGCGCGAGTTGGCGGATATGCCAAGGATCGCTACACTCCGCCGGTCGATCCGTGATCTGAAGTCACGTCAACGGGCGCATGCCTTGGTGGGCCGCCCCCTCGCTGTCAAGAAATTCGATGACGGGTGCATGTCTTGGTGGGCCGCCCGGCCATCGGCAATCTTAGGAAAATCCCATGCAAGCGACTGCGCTTTCCAACGGCCAGTTCAGGTTTCGCCCTGCCTGCTCCATCCCCGCTATCGGGGGATACGCATGAGCGCCGCCGCCAAGCCCAGCGCCGCGGTCCAGGTGGCGGAACTGCGGCGCATGCGCCAGGCCGGCGAAAAGATCGCCGCGCTGACCTGTTACGACGCCAGTTTCGCCCTGCTGGAGGATCGCGCCGGCGTCGACGTGGTGCTGGTCGGCGACTCCCTGGGCATGGTCATCCAGGGCCGCAATACCACCACCGCGGTGACGGTGGCGGACATTGCCTACCACGCGCGCCTGGTGGCGCCCTTCCTGCAGCGTGCCTTCCTGGTGGCGGACCTGCCGTTCCTGTCCTTCGCCACGCGCGAGCGTGCCCTGGATGCCTCGCAGCGGGTGATGCAGGAAGGCGGCGCCAAGATGGTCAAGCTCGAAGGTGGGCGCGAACAGGCCGACATCGTCGAGTACCTGTCGGTGCGCGGCGTGCCGGTGTGCGGCCACCTCGGTTTGCAGCCGCAACTGATCCACAAGATGGGTACGTTCAAAGTGCAGGGGCGGGAGGATGCCGCTGCCGAAGCGATGCTTCGCGACGCGAAAATCCTGGAGGAAGCCGGCGCCGACCTGATCGTGCTGGAATGCATTCCCAGCGGCTTGGGCAAACGCATCACCGAGCAGTTGCATATCCCGGTGATCGGCATCGGCGCCGGTCCGGATGTCAGCGGGCAGATCCTGGTGTTGCAGGACATCCTCAATATTTCACCGACGGTGACGCTCGGCCATAGGCCGCGCTTCGTCAAGAACTTCATGGAAGGCGCGGCCGGCATCGAAGACGCCATCCGGGGCTATGTGCGGGCGGTCAAGGACGGCAGCTATCCGGCGCCGGAGCATTGCTTCCTGGGATCCGCGTCGGCGCCGCGGCCTCTGCCTGGACAGGGCGTCTTGCAGGAACAGGCCAGCTTCCCGAAAGTCGAAGCGAGCGGCATCAAGGCAAAACCGGAATAGGTTTCGTGAAGACCCTACACCGCGTTGCCGATCTGCACGGTGAACTGTCCGAATGGCGCACCCGGCACGAAACCGTCGCACTGGTGCCGACCATGGGCAACCTGCACGCCGGTCATATCAGCCTGGTGGAACGGGCGCGCCATCTGGCCGAGTGCGTGGTGGTCAGCGTATTCGTCAACCCCCTCCAGTTCGGCCCCAAAGAGGATTTCGAGCGTTACCCGCGCACCCTGGAAGCGGACGCCGCCTTGTTGCGGCAGACGGGCGCCGATCTGCTGTTCGCGCCGGCAGTCGCCGACATGTACCCCGGCGGCTATCCGCCGGTCACCACGGTGCGGGTCGGCGGACCGCTCACCGGGATTCTCGACGGGGAGTTTCGCCCGGGCCATTTCGAAGGCGTGGCCACGGTCGTCAACATCCTGTTCAACCTGGTGCAGCCGGCGGTTGCGCTGTTTGGCGAGAAAGACTGGCAGCAGTTGCAGGTGATCCGCCGCATGGTGGCGGACCTGGGCCTGCCTCTGCGCGTCAACGGCGCGCCGACCCTGCGCGATGCCGACGGGCTGGCCCTGAGTTCGCGCAACCAGTATCTGGGTCCGCAAGAGCGTGCCATCGCCCCACGGCTGTATGCGGCGCTGTGCGCCATCGGCGAAGCCATCGCCGCGGGCCGGCGGGACTTCGCAGCGCTGTGCGCGCAACAGCGTGCGGTGCTGGAGGCCGCGGGGTTTCGTGCGCAATACCTGGAGGTGCGCGCCCCGGACCTGGCGCCTCCGGACCCGCAGGCCGGCGCCTGGGTGGTGCTGGCCGCAGCCTATCTGGGCAGCACGCGCCTCATCGACAATCTGCAGGTCCGGGCGCCCGATGTTGCAGTGCAGCGCGCGATGCCGGAATAGTCAATCCGCCCGCCCGCCCGCGGAGGGGGCGGCCGAAAACGCGGATTTTATGGTTTCATCGGGCATGGAACATTCTTTTAATCAATCTGTTGCCGCGTATTTCTCAGGTTATATATAGCATCAGGTCCGCGTCGCGGGCGGCGTGGCCGATCCATCCGGTTCTAAGCTTAGGTGGCTGGGGTTGGCGTCCGCAGTCAAGAAGTTTAAACTCCGCTGACTTGACCTGTGACGCAAGTCACAACTCAACGGGCGTATGTCTTTTTGGGCCGCCCTTGATGTTATCTGTCGTCGATTCCGGGTGTATGTCTTCGTGGGCCGCCCGGGTCACCCAACATCCAGGAATCCGCCATGCAACTGACTATGCTCAAGTGCAAACTGCACCGCGCCCGCGTCACCCATTCCGAACTCGACTACGAAGGCTCCTGTGCCATCGATGGACGCCTGCTCGATCTCGCCGGCATTCACGAGTACGAACAGATCCAGATCTACAACATCGGCAATGGTGAGCGTTTCACCACCTATGCGATCCGTGCCGAGAACGGCAGCGGCATCATCTCGGTCAACGGCGCCGCCGCCCATAAGGCACGGGTCGGCGATCGGGTGATCATCTGCAGCTACTGCGAAGTCGACGCGCGGGAAGCCAAGGTCCATAAGCCCAAGCTGGTCTACCTCGACGAGGGCAACCGGGTCACGCACACGGCTAATACCATTCCGGTGCAGGCCGCCTGAACTTTTGGCCGGTTAGCGTGTCCTCCTGAGCGGCGCCGGACCGTTCGAGAAAGCAGGGCTGAAAAAAACCAGACTCCGTAGCGGATAGAGGTCCAAGGCCGGTAAGCTTGGACCTCTTTTTTATCGCCGGAGCATCGATGTCCACACTGACCGAAAGCCCCGCCTGGCTGGCCCTGCGGCAGCATGCCGAGCAAGTCGCCTCCGGACGCATCGCCGCGTTGTTCGCCGCCGATGCGCAACGCCCGCAGCGCTTCTCGGCGGAAGGCGCCGGACTATTCCTCGATTACTCCAAGCAGCACGCCGATCCACAGGCGCTGGACCTGCTGCTGGCGCTGGCGCGGCAGCAGGATCTGCAGGGCTGGATCGGGCGCATGTTCGCCGGCGAGGCGATCAACCAGAGCGAGCATCGCGCGGCATTTCACGTGGCCTTGCGCGCCCCGCGCGACGCGGCGCTGCGCGTCGACGGCGTGGACGTGATGGAGCAGGTGCACGGCGTGCTCGATCGCATGTGCGCCTTCGCCGAGCAGATCCGCTCCGGTGCCTGGCTCGGCGCCACCGGGCGGCCCATCACCGATGTCGTCAACATCGGCATCGGCGGTTCGGACCTGGGGCCGCGCATGGTGTGCCGCGCACTCGCCGTCCAGGCCGATGGGCCGCGGATGCATTTCGTGGCCAATGTCGACGGCGCGCAACTGATCTCGGCGCTGCACGGACTGGAGCCGGCCACAACCCTGTTCATCATCACCTCCAAGACCTTTACCACCCTCGAAACCATGACCAACGCCGGCGCGGCGCGCAGCTGGCTGGTGGCGGCCCTGGGCGAGGCGGCGGTCAGCCGTCATTTTGTGGCGGTATCGACCAACCGCGCCGCAGTGGCCAAATTCGGCATCGACGCCGCAAACGTTTTCGAGTTCTGGGACTGGGTCGGCGGCCGCTATTCGCTGTGGTCCGCGGTGGGTCTGTCCATCGTTGTCGCCGTCGGCCCGGCGCGGTTCCGCGACCTGCTCGCCGGCGCCCACGCCATGGACGAGCACTTCCGCGGCACGCCGCCGGAACGCAACTTGCCGGTGCTGCTGGGGCTGCTGTCGGTATGGAACCACAATTTCCTCGGCAGCCGTTTCGGCGCGCGCAGCCAGGTCGTGGCGGCCTACGCCCAGGATCTCGAATATTTCGTGCCCTGGCTGCAGCAGCTCGAGATGGAGTCGAACGGCAAGAGCGTCGACCGCGAGGGCCAGCCGGTGGACCTGGCCACCACCCCGGCCTTGTGGGGCGATGTCGGCACCAATGGCCAGCATGCCTTCTTCCAGATGCTGCACCAGGGAGCGGTGATCCATCCGGTCGACTTCGTCCTGCCGCTGCGCGCCGCGCATCCGCTGCAGGACCAGCAGCGCATGCTGATCGCCAACTGCCTGGCGCAAAGCGCCGCCCTGATGCTCGGCAAGACGGCGGCGCAGGTGCGCGCCGAACTGCAGGCCAAGGGCCTGACCGGCGCGGCGCTGGAACAGGCGGTGCCGCCCCGCGTCTTCGCCGGCAACCGGCCCAGCAATACCATCCTGCTGCCGCAGCTTGACCCCTACC
Organism: Verrucomicrobiota bacterium; assembly: GCA_903970595.1. Lineage (GTDB taxonomy): Bacteria > Pseudomonadota > Gammaproteobacteria > Nevskiales > Nevskiaceae > Nevskia. The sequence continues at coordinate 2,887 of CAJCJI010000531.1, read as the reverse complement.
ACCTGGGCGCCGTGCTCGCCCTGTACGAGCATCGGACCTTCGTGGAAAGCGTACTGTGGAACACCAATGCCTTCGATCAATGGGGCGTGGAGCTGGGCAAGCAGCTGGCGCAATCGGTGCTGGCGGCGATGACCGGCGACCAGCAGGTGGATCTGGATCCTTCCACCCGGGCGCTGCTTGCGCGCAGCCTTGCCTAGGGCGTTTCTCCTTCGGACCGAATCGGGACACAACAGAATGCCTTACAGCCAGCCGATCGCCGGAGTGATTCGCGTTGCCGTTGCGCTGCTCCTTGCCGGACTGGCCGGGTGCGCCGGCGGGCCGCAGTTGCACGACTACGGCTTCAACGGCCGGGCGGTGGAATTGAAGCAGGTGCCCGCCATCCACCAGGAGGGATACCAGGGCGGCCCCGCCGCTTTGGCCATGATGCTGGGGGCCGCCGGTGCCCAGGTTGCGCCGGAGCAGCTGGTCGGCCTGGTGTTCGAGGCCGCATCCGGCAATAGCCCGCCGTCGGCCATGCGCGGTGCGGCACCCGCTTTCGGGCGCGTGGCGTACGAACTCAAGTCCAAACAAATCGATCTGGAACTGGTGCGCCAGATCCAGGCCGGCAATCCAGTACTGGTGCTGCTGCGCAGCGGCATGGTGGTGAAGCAGTGGCAGTACGCGGTGGTGTTCGGCGTAGACCCCGCTGCCAGCACCTTCAGCTTGCGCAGCGGCACCGCGGAACGCGAGGTACTCAGCTTCGGCGACCTGCTTTCCTCGTGGAAGGAAAGCGGCTACTGGGCCATGCTGGTGGTCCGGCCCGGCGACATACCGCCGGCAGCCACCGTCCAGGAGTGGCTCGGTGCGGCGCAGCGCATGGAACAGGCGGGCAAGCTCGAAGCGGCGATACAGGCTTACGCCGCCATCAGCCAGCACTGGGCGGGCCGGCCCGAGGAGGCGGAGGCCTGGGGCGGACTGGGCCGTGGCTACTACGCGCTGCACAACCCGCGCGGCGCCACCACCGCGTTCCACAATGCCATCAGCCTGCAGCCCAATAATCCCGCCTTCCATCACGGGCTGGCCCTGGCCTTGATGGACCGGCAATGCGCCGACCAGGCCGAAGACGAGGCCGACCTCGCCGTGGACCTGGAACACGATCCCAATCTGCGCGGCCCTTACCTGGCCACGCAGAAGGAAGCGCAACAGCACAGCGGCCCTTCGGTGACTTGTTCGCAGGACTGATGCAGACTTAAGCAAAGCGCCGGCGCGGCGGGAGCCAGGCCGCGACCGGCGCCGCCGACCTGATGCCAAAGGAAACACGCATGAGCAGCACGCTTGAAGATTCCACGGGCCGCCCGCTGAACCGCAACGATGCCAAAACCCTGGTGCTGGCAGCGCTCGGCGGCGCGCTGGAGTTCTATGACTTCATCATCTATGTATTCTTTGCCGCGGTGATCGGCCAGCTGTTTTTCCCCGCGGAAATGCCGGACTGGCTGCGGCAGCTGCAGACCTATGGCATCTTCGCCGCGGGCTATCTGGCGCGTCCCCTCGGCGGCATCGTCCTGGCGCATTTCGGCGACCGCGTAGGCCGCAAGCGCATGTTCACGCTCAGCGTCTTCCTTATGGCGGTGCCGACGCTGGCCATCGGCCTGCTCCCCACCTATGCCGCCGCCGGACTGTTCGCACCCCTGGGTCTGCTGGCGTTGCGCGTGCTGCAAGGCGCGGCGATCGGCGGCGAGATTCCGGGCGCCTGGGTGTTCGTCGCCGAGCATGCCCCGGCGCGGCGCGTCGGCCTGGCCTGCGGCACGCTGACCTCCGGCCTCACCGCCGGCATCCTGCTCGGATCCCTGGTCGCCACCGCGGTCAATCGCCACTTCCCGCCGGAGGCGGTCAAGGATTTCGCCTGGCGCATACCCTTCCTGGTTGGCGGCGTGTTCGGCTTCATGGCGGTGTTCCTGCGCATGTGGCTGGAGGAAACGCCGGTGTTCGAGGAACTGCGCCGGCGCAAGGCGCTGGCGCAGGAACTGCCCTTGAAGATGGTGCTGCGCAACCATCCCGGCGGCGTGCTGCTATCGGTACTGATCACCTGGGTGCTCACCGCCGCCATCGTGGTGGTGATCCTGATGACCCCGGCGCTGCTGCAGAAACTGCATGGATTCACCGCCGCGCAAACGCTCGGCGCCAACAGCCTGGCTACCCTGTGCCTGACCTTGGGGTGCATCGGCGCCGGCCTGCTGACCGACCGCTTCGGCCCCGGCCTGGTGGTCGCCGGCGGCAGCGCGGCTCTTCTGTTGAGCACCTATGCCCTTTATCTTGGGGTGGGCAGCGATCCCGCCCTGCTGGTTCCGCTGTATGCGCTGGCCGGACTGTTCGTGGGCATCGTCGGCGCCATCCCCACGATCATGGTGCGCAGCTTTCCGGCGCCGGTGCGGTTTTCCGGCCTGTCGTTCTCCTACAACCTGGCTTACGCCATCTTCGGCGGGTTCACTCCGCCCCTGGTGGCCCTGCTGGTCAAGGCCAATCCCCTGGGGCCGGCGCATTACGTGGCGGCGCTCTGCGGGCTCGGCGTGGTGCTCGGCATACTGGTCGCAAGCCGAGGCAAGCAGCCGCTGGCCGCGGTGGCGCCGGCAGCGCCGGGCTGAGGCTCAATCTCACCCGGCCGCGGCCGACATCCCGGCGCACACACTCGCGTCCTGCCGGTAATTTCTCCTGAGGGCGGTAGTGGAAGCTTGTCGTCGACAAGGTGGCAAGGGTTTGGCATGGCCGCAGGCAGCGTGAACGGCAGGCGGTGTCACGAATGGTTAACAATCGGCTTGAACTTCCATTAGTATTGCTATGCCCAGATGGGCCCATTTTTTCTGAGGAGACAGCGTTATGGCGAAGGCCACGAAGAAGAAGCCCGCGGCAA
>CAJCJI010000530.1 GCA_903970595.1 Verrucomicrobiota bacterium | reverse complement strand
TGGTGGGCGTAGCTCAGTTGGTTAGAGCTCCGGATTGTGATTCCGGAGGTCGTGGGTTCGAGTCCCATCGTCCACCCCAAAGTTTTTGCTGGGCTGTTAGCTCAATGGTAGAGCAGCTGACTCTTAATCAGTAGGTTCCAGGTTCGAGTCCCGGACAGCCCACCAACAAATTCAAAGGCTTACAGAGATGTAAGCCTTTTTTGTTTGCCCCGGCGCCCATTCATTGCAAGCTTCCAAGCGCATGCCTGCTCAGGGCTAGCAAGCTTTCGCGCGCTCCGGCCAAGCCGACAGCACGTGCTCCGATCGCAGCAGTCGCCCCCGTTTAGCCACGCGCAACTCCACTCCACTGACACCCTCGCCTGCGATTTTGTTGCCCGCGCCCCCTGAAGCTTTATCTGCAAAGCGGCCTGCGAGCATCCGGCACTATAGGTCGATGCTGTCCGCCCTTGTCATCGGATGGGTCGCTGGCGGGAGGAATTCCGGGTCGCGGTTTTGTAACGAGTTCGCAGTTTGGATTGATCCGGATCAAGGAACGATTGTTGCACGTCGGATGGTCAGCCAGCGTGCGGTTGCGTTCATACGTTGATTGAGGATATAAGGTGCCCACACAGTGGTGGCTTGCGCTCCCTAGATCGAAACAAAATCACACAACAAATTTGTGAGGATCCAACATGATTCGAAAATCAGTACTTGCGTTGTTCGCGTGCGGCACAATTGGGGCTTCCATTCCGGCGGTTTCTCTTGCGGAAAGCGTGGTGATGACCCACCACATGCGGGAAGTTACCGTCAACGGTGAGGCAGCAAGCGTCGGCCGCCTTCCCGCCAGCCAGGTCATGAGCCTCGACCTGGTCCTGCCCCTGAGCGATTCGGCGGGCCTCAAAACCTTCCTCGGCGAGCTTTACGATCCCAATAGCGGCTCCTACCACCATTACCTTACGCCCAAGGAATTCACCGCAAAGTATGGCCCCAGCCAGGCGCAGTACGAAGAACTGCTCAGCTTCGCCAAGGCCAACGGTCTGACCGTAACCGGCGGCAGCCTCGACCGCAGGGATGTGCAGGTCAAGGGCAAGGTCTCGGCCGTCGAGCGTGCCTTCAACATCAGCATGCTGACCTACCAGCATCCGACCGAAAACCGCGTCTTCTTCGCCCCGGATCGCGAGCCCACCACCAGCCTGTCCTTCGATCTGTGGCATGTCTCGGGTCTGGACAACTACTCCATCCCCCATCCCCGCCTGGTCAGCAAGACCGACTACGCGGCGGCCCATGGCATCTCGCCGGATCAAGTCGTTACGCACGCCACCACCGGATCGGGCCCCTCTGCCTCCTTCCTGGGTAGCGATATGCGGGCGGCCTACTATGGCGGAACAGCCCTCACCGGCGCCGGCCAGAACCTCGGCCTGTTCGAGTACCTGGGCACCGACCTCGCCGACCTCGACACCTACTACACCAACGTCGGCCAGACCAACACGGTACCCATCACCCTGCTTTCCACCGACGGCACCAGCACGTCTTGCGTCGACAAGAAAGTCGGTACCACCGCAAGGTGCGACGACACCGAGCAGACGCTCGACATGACCCAGTCGCTGGGCATGGCTCCCGGGCTGGCCAGCCTGGTCATGTACGTCGGCTCGCTTGACACCGCCATCATCAGCGCCATGACCACGAACGACCCCCTGCCGACGACCATCGGCTGCTCCTGGGGCTGGACGCCTGCCGATCCGACAACGCTCGATCCCTATTTCGAGCAGATGGCGGCTCAGGGCCAGAACTTCTTCGCGGCCTCGGGTGACAGCTCAACCTGGTCGAAATCGGTTGAAGCCTGGCCCGCGGACGACGACCATGTCGTCTCCGTCGGCGGCACGGACCTGGTAACCGCCAGTGCGGCGGGGCCGTGGGCATCGGAAACCGCCTGGGTGGATAGCGGCGGCGGCATCAACACCGATAAGATCGTGATCCCGGCCTGGCAGAAACTGACCGGCGTCATCACCGCGACCAACAAGGGTTCGACCAAGCTGCGCAACGGTCCCGATGTCTCGGCCAACGCCAACTTCACCTTCTACACCTGCGCCGACCAGAAAGCCTGCCTGGCCAACGAGTACGGCGGCACCAGCTTCGCGGCTCCGATGTGGGCCGGCTTTGTCGCGCTGGCCAACGAGGAATTGGCAAAGGAAAGCAAGCCCGATGTCGGCTTCATCGACCCGCTGATCTACCCGGCAAACCTGACGTCCTCTTATAGCTCGCTTTTCCATGACATCACCAGCGGCACGTCCGGAAGCTATTCGGCTGTCACCGGTTATGATCTTGTGACAGGATGGGGTTCGCCCAAAGCCGGCCTGATCGGCTATCTGGCCACCAAGTAAGCGGGAGCGGCGGGTTTAAATCGCTGTTTTAAATCGCTGCGTTGCAAACTAAGGAGGGCTCGGACTTCATAGTCCGGGCCTTCTTTTTTTCAGGGATCCGAACAATTGATGCGCCGCAGTTCCGAGCCGGTGCGTGGTTGCTTTCACCATAAGATTGCGGCTATAAATTGCACATGCAGCGGTGGCTTTACTCCCTAAATCGACATAAAACCTGCAAAACGAGGTTCCAATATGATGCGAACATCCGTTCTCCTCTTGTTCACCTTCGGTGCGATTGGGGCCGTACTGCCAATTGCTTCGCAGGCGGAAAGTATCGTAATGACGCACCACGTGCGCGAAGCGACCATCAATGGCGATGCGCAGGCCGTTGGGCGCCTTCCGGAAAGCCAGGTCATGAGCCTCGACCTGGTTCTGCCCTTGAGTGATTCGCCGGGCCTCAAAACCTTCCTCGGCGAGCTTTATGACCGCAACAGCGGTTCGTATCGCCATTTCCTGACGCCGACGGAATTCACCGCAAAGTTCGGCCCCAGCCAGGCGCAATACGACGAAGTGGTTCGCTATGCCAAAGCACACGGGCTGACCGTCACCGGCGGCAGCCGCGACGGCATGGAAGTGCAGGTCAAGGGCCCGGTCTCGGCCGTCGAGCAGGCCTTCCATGTCGAAATGCTCAGCTACAAGCATCCCACCGAGGACCGGAACTTCTATGCCCCGGACCGCGAGCCGACCACCGAGTTGTCCTTCGATCTGTGGCACATCTCGGGCCTGGACAACTACTCCATCCCGCATCCGCGGCTGGTCCGCCGCGAGGACTATGCAGCCGCTCATGGCATTTCGCCGGATAAGGTCGTCAGCCACGCCACCACCGGCTCCGGCCCCTCGGCATCGTTCCTGGGCAGCGACATGCGGGCGGCTTACTACGGCACGGGCTCACTCACCGGTGCCGGCCAGAACCTGGGCCTGTTTGAATACCTGGGCACCGACCTCGCCGATCTGACCACGTACTACAAGAACGTCGGCCAGACCAACAACGTGCCCATCACCCTGCTCTCCACCGACGGCACCAGCACCTCCTGCGTCGACAAGAGAACGCTCAAGACCAAGAAGTGCGATGACACCGAACAGACGCTCGACATGACCCAGGCCCTGGGTATGGCTCCGGGCCTGGCCAGCTTGGTCATGTACATCGGTTCGACCGACACCGCCATCATCAGCGCGATGACCACCCACAATCCGCTGCCCACCACCATCGGCTGCTCCTGGGGCTGGACGCCGGCAGATCCCAGCACGCTCGACCCCTACTTCGAGAAAATGGCGGCCCAGGGCCAGAATTTCTTCGCGGCCTCCGGTGACAGCTCCACCTGGTCGACAAAAGTTGAAGCTTGGCCGGCGGACGATGCCAATGTTGTTTCGGTCGGCGGCACGGACCTGGTAACCGCCAGCGCGGCCGGTCCCTGGAAATCCGAAACCGCCTGGGTCGACAGCGGCGGCGGCATCAGCCCCGACAGCATCGCCATCCCGTCCTGGCAGCAGCTGACCGGCGTCATCACCACCGCCAACAAGGGCTCGAAGACGCTGCGCAATGGCCCCGACGTCTCGGCCAATGCCAATTTCACCTTCTACACCTGCGCCGATCAGACGACCTGCGAGGCCAACGAATACGGCGGCACCAGCTTCGCCGCTCCGATGTGGGCCGGCTATATCGCCCTGGTCAACCAGGAACTGGTTGCGGAAGGCAAACCCACCATCGGCTTCCTCAACCCCCTGATCTACGCCAACAACGTCACCTCCGCCTATGACACCGACTTCCACGACATCACCAGCGGCACGTCGGGAAGCTACTCGGCTGTCACCGGCTACGACCTCGTGACGGGATGGGGCTCGCCCAATGCGGGTCTGGTCGGGTTCCTGGCAACCCAGTAAGAAGATAGTGCGGCGAATCTTCTTCGCCGTGTAACAAGCATTGAGAAGGCCCGGGCGCTGAGTCCGGGCCTTTTTTGTGGGCGCGCTTTCTGGGCATGTTGAGAATCCATAGCACAGAAACGACAAAGCCTCGCGAACGAGGCCTGTACGCTGATGCTTGAAGCGAGTGGTGCGCCCGGAAGGATTCGACAAATTCGTCGGGAACGAATTTGGACCGCCGCAGGCGGGCCCTCGCGCAGCGAGGGTGCAGCCCATGGATGGGCTGCACAACCTCCGACGCAGTCGGAGGTGAGAATCCTGAGCGCAGAAACGACAAAGCCTCGCGAACGAGGCCTGTACGCTGATGCTTGAAGCGAGTGGTGCGCCCGGAAGGATTCGAACCTCCGACCCCCTAGTTCGTAGCCAGGTGCTCTATCCAACTGAGCTACGGGCGCATCTTGCGCTGCAATGGCATTGCCAGTTTGGCGGAGAGAGCGGGATTCGAACCCGCGATAAGGCTTTTGACCCTATACTCCCTTAGCAGGGGAGCGCCTTCGTCCACTCGGCCATCTCTCCGCGCCGAGAGCAAGGCAGCATTAAAGCCGCGGTAGAATAGCGGTGGACGCCGCCAAGGTAAAGGGAAAACGCTGAAAAACCGCGGAAAATTTAATATTTAACCGGAAATGGCGACTTCTTCGCCACGCTCGACCCGGATCCGCTCGAAGATTTCTTCGCGATGCACCGCAACGGTCTTGGGCGCCTTGACGCCAATCCGGACCTGATTGCCCTTGATGCCCAGTACGGTCACAGTGACTTCGTCACCGATTACGACCGTTTCGCCGACTCGCCTTGTCAGTATCAGCATGAAAGCTCTCCTTAGGTGATTACAGTTTCATGCGGTCCGCCCGCGGCGTATAGCCGAAAAAACTTACTATTTCCAGCATGCATTCGATATAAGGGTAGACATGCATGCGCCGCCCGCCGGAGTCTATGACCGCCAAAACTTGCGATAAATCCGGTCGTCGGCGGCACACCATCGCCGCGGCCCTAGCCGATCGGCGCCTGGTCCAGCTTGAAGGCCTTGTGCAGGGAGCGGACGGCCAATTCCAGGTATTTGTCTTCGATCACCACCGAAATCTTGATTTCCGAGGTGGAAATCATGCGGATATTGATGCCCTCGGCCGCCAGCACCCGGAACATCTGAGCGGCGATGCCGGCATGCGAGCGCATACCCACCCCAACCAGCGAGACCTTGACGATGTCCAGGGCGGTGCGCACCCCTTTGGCCTTGAGTTCCTCGGCCACCTTCTTCGAGATTTCCGTGGCCCGCTCGTAGTCGTTGCGGTGCACGGTGAAGGTGAAGTCCGTGGTGCTGTCGGCGGCCACATTCTGCACGATCATGTCGATCTCGATATTGGCCTCGCCCACCGGACCGAGGATGGCGGCGGCGATGCCGGGGCGGTCGGGCACGCCGGCCACCGTCAGCTGGGCTTCGTCGCGGTTGAAGGCGATGCCGGAAATGAGTGCGTCTTCCATCTTGGCTTCCTCTAAGGTGATCAGCGTGCCGGGACCCTCCTGGAAGGTGGAAAGCACGCGCAGCGGCACTTTGTACTTGCCGGCGAATTCCACGGAGCGTATCTGGAGCACCTTGGAGCCGAGGCTGGCCATTTCCAGCATTTCCTCGAAGGTGATGCGGTCGAGGCGGCGGGCCTTGGGCTCAACCCGCGGGTCGGTGGTGTAGACCCCATCGACATCGGTATAAATCTGGCACTCGTCGGCCTTCAAGGCGGCCGCCAGGGCCACGCCGGTGGTATCGGAGCCGCCGCGGCCGAGGGTGGTGATATTGCCCTCTTCGTCCACCCCCTGGAATCCGGCCACCACCGGCACCACGCCGGCCTGGCAGTCGGCCAGCAGGCGCTCGGCGTCGATATGGCGGATACGTGCCTTGTTGTAGGCCTGGTCGGTAAGGATGGCCACCTGCGAACCCAGGTAGGAGCGCGCCGGCACGCCGCGCTTTTCCAGCGCCATGGCCAGCAGGGCGATGGTGACCTGCTCGCCGGTGGCCAGCATCTGGTCCAGCTCGCGCGGGTTCGGCCGCGGGTTGATGCTCTTGGCCAGCTTGACCAGGCGATCGGTTTCGCCGGACATGGCCGACACCACCACCACGATGTGGTGTCCGCGCTCGCGCGCCGCCGCCACCTTGGATGCCACGTGGTCGATGCGCTCCACCGAGCCCATCGAAGTGCCGCCGTACTTCTGTACCAGGAGTGCCATCGTATTCCGCTTTGAGTTTGGTGCCTGCCCCGCCGGGAGCCGTGCTGTGGGGCTTTTCGCGGCGCCGAGCCGCCGCGAAACGGCAGGTGGATTTTACAGCTTGTTTTCGACCCAGGCGTAAGCCGATTGCAGGGCCGCATCCAAGTGTTCCGGCTGGGTGCCGCCTGCCTGCGCCATGTCCGGGCGGCCGCCGCCCTTGCCGCCCACCTGGGTTGCGGCCATGTTGACCAGCTCACCTGCTTTGACTTTGGCCGTGAGGTCGGCGCTGACGCCGGCGATCAGGCTCACCTTGGGGCCGCTGGCCGAACCCAGCAGCACCACGCCGGAGCCGAGCTTGTTCTTCAGCTGGTCGAGCAGTGCGCGCAGATCGTTGCCTTCGACGCCGTCGACCCGCGCCGCCAACACCTTGATGCCCTTGATTTCACGGGCCTGCCCGGCCAGGTCGCTGCCGGCGCTGGAAGCCAGCTTGCCCTTGAGCTGGGCCAGGTCCTTTTCCAGCTGTTTGTTGCGGTCCAGCAGTTGCTGCAGCTTCTCGACAACCTCGTCGCGGCCGCTGCGCAAGACCGCGGCGGCATCGCGCAGCCTGCCTTCCAGTTCGCGCACGTAGGCCAGGGCGTTTTCGCCGGTGACGGCTTCGACGCGGCGGATGCCCGCGGCCACGCCGGATTCCGCCACGATCTTGAACAGGCCGATGTCGCCGGTGCGGGCCACATGGGTGCCCCCGCACAGTTCGGTGGAAAACTCTCCGAACTTCAGCACCCGCACCACGTCGCCGTACTTCTCGCCGAACAGGGCCATGGCGCCCGCGGCTACGGCCTCATCGTAGGAACTCAAGCGGATGTCCGCGGCGACGTTGGCCAACACTTCCCGGTTGACCAGGCGTTCGACCTCGGCGATTTCCTCCGCGCTCATGGCGCGGTCGTGCGAGAAGTCGAAGCGCAGGCGCTGCGGTGCTACCAGCGAGCCCTTCTGCGCCACATGGGTGCCGAGCACCGTGCGCAGCGCGGCATGCAACAGATGCGTTGCGGAATGGTTGCGCCGGATGGCGCTGCGGCGCTCGCTGTCGATCTCGGCCTTGAGGTAGTCGCCGGTGCGCAGGACGCCGCTTTCCAGCTTGCCGATATGGCCGCGCGCATTGGGATTCAGCGCCTGGGTGTCGCTCACCAGGAAACGCACGCCGGGCGCGCTGAGCACGCCGGTGTCGCCGACCTGGCCGCCGGATTCGGCGTAGAAGGGGCTGCGGTCGAGAAACACCACCGCCTCGTCGCCTGCTTCAATGCGCTCGACCGCCTGGCCATTCCGGATGATCGCCAGGACCCGGGCCGGATTGGCTTCCTGCTCGTAGCCGGTGAATTCGGTTTTGGCCTCGCCGATGCCGTCGGCGACCGCGCTTTGCGAATAGTCCGCGGTGAAGCCGCCGGCGGCGCGGCTGCGCTCCTGCTGCGCCTTCATTTCACGGTCGAATCCGGCCATGTCCAGAGTCAAGGCGCGCTCGCGCGCGATGTCTGCGGTGAGATCGACCGGGAAACCGTAGGTGTCGTAGAGCTTGAACACGGCCTCACCGGAAATGATGCCGTGACTGGCCTTGACAATGGCGTCTTCCAGCAGCCGCATGCCTTTGTCGAGTGTGGCGGCGAATGCCTCCTCCTCCTGCCTGATGACCCGCTCCAGCACGGCGCGCTTTTCATTCAGCTCAGGATAAGCCTCGCCCATTGCCGCGCCCAGCGGGGCAACCAGCTTATAGAAGAACGGCTCGTTCAGGCCAAGCTTGTAACCATGGCGGATAGCGCGGCGCATGATACGGCGCAGTACATAGCCGCGGCCCTCGTTCGAGGGCACCACCCCATCGGCGATGAGGAAGCTGGTGGCGCGGATGTGGTCGGCGATGACTTTGAGCGAGGGGCTCGCGTCCGGGGCCACCTTGGCCAGCTTCGCCACGGCGGCGATCAGGGACTGGAACAGGTCGATGTCGTAGTTGTTGTGCACGCCCTGCATCACGGCGGCGACGCGCTCCAGGCCCATGCCGGTGTCCACCGAGGGCGCGGGCAGCTTGCTCAGGCTGCCATCGGCGGCCCGGTCGAACTGCATGAACACCAGGTTCCAGATCTCGATCCAGCGGTCGCCGTCTTCGTCCGGCGAACCGGGCGGGCCGCCGGCGATGCCCTTGCTGCCGTCCGGATCGTGGTCGTAGAAGATTTCGCTGCAGGGGCCGCAGGGCCCGGTATCGCCCATCTGCCAGAAATTGTCGGAGCCGCCGCCGGGCTTGTCGCCGATGCGGGCGATGCGCCCGGCTGGAACGCCGATGGCCTTGTTCCACAGCTCGAAGGCTTCGTCGTCGTTGTGGTAGACCGTGACCATCAGCCGGCTGGCGGGGATGTTCAGCCATTCCTTGCCGGTGATGAACTCCCAGGCGAAGCGGATGGCGTCTTCCTTGAAGTAATCGCCGAAGCTGAAATTGCCCAGCATCTCGAAGAAGGTGTGATGCCGGGCGGTATAACCCACGTTTTCCAGGTCGTTGTGCTTGCCGCCCGCGCGCACGCATTTCTGGCTGCTGGCGGCGCGCTTGTAGCTGCGCGTCTCGCGCCCGGTGAACACGTCCTTGAACTGCACCATGCCCGCATTGGTGAACAACAGTGTCGGGTCGTTGCCCGGCACCAGCGGGCTGGACGGCACCACGGTATGCCCTTGCCTACGGAAATACTCCAGGAACCGGGCGCGGAGTTGGTTGCTGTTCATGGGCTGGAGAGAGTTGCTAAAGGGTTGCTGCGGCGTCGGGAAAGGGGCGAATGGTAACGCTTTAGCCCCCACCCCCGCCATGTTTGCTGGTGGCCCGCGCCCCTGCTCGGGTGCCGGCGATGCCCCTCCGGGCCTAGGGCTCGTCCAGCGGCTCGTCCGGCAGAGCCTCTCTTTTCAGGGCGGCGTAAATCTGCTCCGCACTAAATCCCCGGCCCGCCAGGTGCTGAAACTGCTTCTGCCATTCCGCGGCGGTGCGGGGAATCCTGCCAAATTTACGCGCCTGGACCTCGATGGCCAGGGCCTTCCAGTCCGCCTCAACCACCGACAACGTTTCGCGGATCAGGCTGTCGGCCACCCCTGAAGCCTCAAGCTCGGCCTGGATGCGCAGGGCTCCGTAGCCCTGGGCCACGCGGTTGCGCACGAGGGATTGGACGTAGCGGCTATCGCTTTGCCAGCCGGCTTGCGCCAGTTCCCCCACCACCGCGGCCGCCTGTACTTCATCGATTCCGCGCACGGCCAGCTTGTGCTGCAACTCCCTGGCGCCGTGCTCGCGGCGCGCCAGCAGGCGCAGGGCGCGCGTGCGGGCCGCGGCAGGGTCCTGCGGATGATTAGTCTTCTTCAGGCGTGACTCGCGTGGTGCGCGCGGTCGGCATCAGCTTGAGGCGCAGAGCGGTCTCGATCTCGTCCGCCACTTCCGGATGTTCCTTGAGGTAGCTGCGCGCATTGTCCTTGCCCTGGCCGATCTTGTCGCCCTTGTAGGCGTACCAAGCGCCGGACTTCTCGACCAGGCCGTTCTCCGCGCCCAGATCGATCAGCTCGCCGAGCTTGGAAATGCCCTCGTTGTAGAGGATTTCGAAGTGCGCTTCGCGAAACGGCGGCGCCATCTTGTTCTTCACCACCTTGACGCGGGTTTCGTTGCCGACCACTTCCTCGCCTTTCTTGATCGCCCCGGTGCGGCGGATATCCAGGCGCACCGAGGCGTAGAACTTGAGCGCGTTGCCGCCGGTGGTGGTTTCCGGGCTGCCGTACATCACGCCGATTTTCATGCGGATCTGGTTGATGAAAATCACCAGGGCATTGGCGCGCTTGATGCTTGAGGTGAGCTTGCGCAGCGCCTGCGACATCAGGCGCGCCTGCACCCCCACCTGGGCCTCGCCCATCTCGCCCTCGATTTCCGACTTCGGCACCAGCGCGGCGACGGAGTCGACGACGATGATATCGACGCTGTTGGAACGCACCAGCATGTCGGCGATTTCCAGGCCCTGCTCGCCGGTGTCGGGCTGCGAGATCAGCATGTCCGCGACATTGACCCCGAGTTTCTCCGCGTAGGCCGGGTCGAGCGCGTTTTCCGCGTCGATATAGGCCGCCACACCGCCGAGCTTCTGCATCTCGGCCACGACCTGCAGGCATAAAGTGGTTTTGCCGGAGGATTCCGGACCGTAGATCTCGACCACGCGGCCACGCGGCAAGCCGCCTATCCCCAAGGCCACGTCGAGCGCCAGCGAGCCGGTGGAAACGACATCGATGTCGCGCGCGGGATCGTCGGCGCCCATGCGCATGATGGCGCCCTTGCCGAACTGACGCTCGATCTGCCCCAACGCCGCATCCAGCGCCTTGCGCCGATTGTCGTCCATGGAAACCGTCTCCTTCACCGCCGCCGAGGCCTTAGCCATTATTTTCCTACCCGTCCCAGATATTCGCCGGTGCGCGTATCGACCTTGACCACTTCTCCCTGCTGCACGAACAGCGGCACGCGCACCACCGCGCCGGTTTCGAGCGTTGCGGGCTTGCCGCCGCCGCCGGAGGTATCGCCGCGCAGACCCGGATCCGTCTCGGTGATCTGCAGCAGCACAAAATTGGGAGCGGCGACCGACAGAGGCACGCCGTTCCACAGCAACACGTTGCAGGTTTCCTCGCCCTTCAGGTAGAGCTTGGCTTCTTCCATCGCAGCGGAACCGGCCTGGATCTGCTCGAAGCTCTTGGGATCCATGAAGGTCCAGAACTCGCCGTCGCTGTAGAGGTACTGCATTTCCACCGTTTCCACGTCCGCCAGTTCCCAGGAGTCGCCGGACTTGAGCGTGCGCTCGATCACCCGGCCGTTCTTCAGATTGCGGATCTTGATGGTGTTGGTGGCCTGCCCCTTGCCGGGCTTGCGGTATTCGTTGTCGACGATGGAATACGGTTCGCCATCGATCAGGACCTTGGTCCCGGACTTCATTTCATTGGTGCTGACAGTTGCCATTGGAGTGTGCTTTTGGGAGTGCGTTACGCGGAAGTGCGCATGATAACGGATGCGCAATGGCGGGACAGCCGCGGCCCGGCCCGCGGCGGCAGCTGCCGGGGATTGGGACATGCCGCGAGACAGTTGAGAATATTTATGTTTCAATGACTGGACACCAAGGTGGGCGCGTGTATAATTTCGCGCCTCCACCCGGGGCCATAGCTCAGCTGGGAGAGCGCTTGCATGGCATGCAAGAGGTCGACGGTTCGATCCCGTCTGGCTCCACCAAATTTCCTGTCCGTTTCTGCAGCGCTTGTCTGTCCGTTTTCCTAAGTAGTCCCCATCGTCTAGAGGCCTAGGACACCACCCTTTCACGGTGAGAACCGGGGTTCGAATCCCCGTGGGGACGCCAGTCAATAAAAAGCCCGCCCGCAGTGCGGGCTTTTTTGTGAAATTGAGGCTTTGAGCACCCATTGCCTCAGGCTCCGAATACCGCCGCAAACGCCGCATGCAGAGGCTGCCGGAACACGGCCGCCATACCCAGCATGGTCAGCACGATACCCAGGCGCAACGCCCAGGTGGCGGCCGGACGCTCCGGCTCGTACAGCTCGGGCCGCGTATAAAGCCTGGAGCGCTCCATGCCCTTGCTTTTTCTTGCCGCTGCTTTAGGCTTCATCTGCTGCTCCTTCACGACTTGGCGTTTGCCGCCGCCAGTGCTTGTTGGTCGTTACTGTACATATGTCCAGTAATCGATGCAATACCCCAGGCCGAAATGCCTTTGGGCGGGCCTAACGCCTCCGCATCATCGAGCACTTCAATTTAGTTTTCCTAATCGATTATCACATTAAAAATCAATTGTTGCGCTGCACCATCAAGCGTATAAATTCTGCATCGAAATGGCCTGAATCCGCTCTCGCAAGCCAGCGATGACGGCGGTAAGGGCAAAGGAACTGAGCGATGGACACAGCAGAATTGATTGTCAATGTGATCTTCTGGTCGGCCGGCTTGAGCATGGGCAGCCTGGGCGTGTTGCTGGCACTTGACTGGCTGGAAAGCCGCCGCGCGCAGTACACGGCGGGCGTTGTGGCCCGTGCGCGGCATGCCTCCGTAAGCGTAGTCAGACTGCAGCAGCCGGTCGCGCAGCGCCGCCGCCCGGCGGAGATTGATGCGAACGTGACGGCAAAGGCGGCCTGAGAGCCTTTTCCGCGGCCGAGTTGATCAGCCATACGGCCGCCGAGGGCCGGGCTTCTGCGATCAGAGGCCCGGCCAGCTCGGGTTCTGCAGCGCAGTTTGAAGTTCCGGCAGGGCCAGCGGTTACTCCGAGAATCCTGGCGTTGCCCTCTTAACCACTGCGAATCCGGCTCACCAGAGCCTGCGTAAACAGCAGGGTATTGGCCTTGCCTCCAAGGTCGCCGGTACGCACTTGGTCGACGTTGAGCGTGTCGTGAATGGCCTTGCGTAACCGCGTTGCCCTCTCGCTCAGCTTGACGTGATCCAGCATCATTGCCGCCGCCAGCAGCAGCGCAATGGGGTTGGCGATGCCCTTGCCGGCGATATCCGGCGCCGAGCCGTGAACCGCCTCGAAAATGGCGGCATCCGCGCCGATGTTCGCCCCGGGCGCCATGCCCAGGCCGCCGATCAGGCCCGCCACCAGGTCGGACAAAATATCGCCGAACAGGTTGGTGGTGACCAGCACGTCGAACTGCCAGGGGTTCAGCACCAGCTTCATGGCGCAGGCATCGATGATCACCGTATCCATCAGGATGCGGCCTTTGTATTTTCTCTCGTACATCTCCAGCGCCGTCTCCAGGAAGATCCCGGTCAGGGCCTTCATGATGTTGGCTTTGTGGACGATGGTGACCTTCTTGCGCCCCACCGCGATGGCGTGCTCGAAGGCGAACTCGATCAGGCGGCGGCCGCCCTGGCGGGTATTGACGCCGGTGGCCATGGCCACGGCGTGGGGGTCATCGTCGATCTGGATGAAATGCTCGTAGCCGGTATACAGGCCCTCGAGGTTTTCGCGCACCACCAGCAGGTCGATGTTGTCATAGCGCCCGCCGGGCACGATGGTCTGGGCCGGACGCAGATTGGCGTAGAGCTTGAACTCCTCGCGCAGGCGCACGTTGGAAGAACGGTAACCGCCGCCCGAAGGCGTTTCCAACGGTCCCTTCAGGGCCAGGCGCGTGCGCCGGATACTGTCCAGCGTAGCCTGCGGCAGGGGATCGCCCGCCTGCTTGACCCCGCCCAGGCCGGCGATCTGGCGATCCCAGTCGAACGGCGCTTCCAGGGCTTCCAGTGCCGCAAGCGTGGCATCGACGATTTCGGGGCCGATACCGTCGCCGGGAATCAGCGTGGCGGGGATGCGCAGGGTCATGGGAGCACTCGTATGGAGTTGCCGCGGCGTGAAGGCGCCGGAATTGCGCAATTGTAGCGGGGCCGGGCCGTGCTTTCATGACGGGGAGCCGCCGCTTTCCGGGAATTAAATTCGCGCGCCGTGTCAAATAATTGTCGATAAACCCTAGAATGACATTAAAGGGCCCTCGCTGAGGCGGGTGCCTGAAGAACGATCCCAAAGGAATTGCAATGGATCTGGATGCCAGGCTCAGCAACAACACCGTGGTGCTGGCGCCGCGCGGGCGCGTCGACCACCTCAATGCCGAGGCCTTCGGCAAGGCGGTGGCGCCGCATGTCGAAACCTGCAAACGGAACGGACCGGGCCTGCTGTTCGACCTGTCGGGGCTGGAGTACATCAGCAGCGCCGGGCTGCGCGTCCTGATGCTCGCCTCCAAACGTGCCGTCCCTGCCGGCGGCAGGATCGGCGTGGCGGCACCCACCGCGATGGTGCGGGAGATCCTGGAAATCAGCCGCTTCGATCTGGTCTTCCCGGTGTTCGACAGTGTCGATGCCGGCCTGTCCTCCTTTGCGCAGCCGGCCTCGGGAACATAAGCCATGCGCGTGCGCTTCTGGGGAACACGAGGTTCGCTGCCGGTGGCCCTCACTGCGTCCGAGGTCAGGCGCAAGCTGGCCCGGGCGCTGCTGCAGGCCCAGGGCCGCCAATTCCAGGACCTGGCCGAAGCGGAAGTCTTTGTCTCCACCCTGCCCTTCGCCACCGCGCAAACCTTCGGCGGCAATACCAGCTGCGTCGAGCTGGAACTGGAGCCCCCCGGGCAGGAATCCCATGAATACATCCTGTGCGACCTGGGCTCCGGCGTACGCCCCTTCGGCAACCGCGTGCTGGCGCGCCACGGCCCGAAAACTCCCAATGTGTTTCATATCTTCATGTCGCATCTGCATTGGGATCACATCATGGGCTTTCCGTTTTTCACGCCCGCCTACATCCCCGGCAATCGCCTGCGTATCTATGGCTGCCACGCCGAACTGGAAACCGCATTCCGCCGGCAGCAGGACCCGCCCTCGTTTCCGGTGCCCTTCGACTACCTGGGCGCGGACATCGAATTCGTCCGGCTGGAACCCGGCAGGCGCTATGACATTGCCGGCATGCGCGTCACACCCAAACTGCAACTCCACGGCGGCGACTCCTACGGCTACCGCTTCGAGCGCAACGGCAAGGTCGTCGTGTATTCCACTGATTCCGAACACAAGCTGGACGGTGCGGAAGAGACCGAGGCCTTCGTCCGGCTGTTCTTCGGCGCCGACGTGGTGGTGTTCGATGCCATGTATTCGCTGGCCGATGCGATATCGGTAAAAGCGGACTGGGGGCACTCCTCCAACATGGTAGGCGTGGAGTTGTGCCAGCTGGCGGGCGCACGGCACCTGGTGCTGTTCCACCACGAACCGGTCTTCCAGGACAGCAAGATCGCCGAGATCGAAGCGGAAACACGGCGCCTGGAAGCGCTCACCCGCCAGGACGCGCCGGAACTGCGCGTCAGCGCCGCATATGACGGGCTGGAAATCGAGATTTGAACAAAGCCGCGTAGCGCGGCAAGCGGCACCCGGGTCCAAACCATGGTCAACGCCCAAGCGGAATATCCTGCCGAAGCCGCCGCGGCCCCGCATCGCCCCCGCTGGCTGCGCTGGCTGGCCCTGGTACGGCAGCAACCGGCCGGTTTCGCGCTGCTGCTGCTCGCCGTACTGGCCCTGACCCTGGCGGACACCCCGCTGCAGCGCGACCGCCGCGACGAACTGTTCGACTATTACCAGCACCTGGCGCCACGCCCGCGGCTCAACGATGGCGTGATCGTGGTGGCCATCGACGACGCCAGCCTCGCCGCCTTGGGCCAATGGCCCTGGCCCCGCTCCAGGCTGGCGGAGATCGTCGACCGCATCGCCGCCCAGTATCCGGCCGCCATCGCCATAGACGCCATCTTCGCGGAACCCGACCGGCTGTCGCCCCGTCTGCAGGGCGCCCTACTGGCTAAGTCGGGTTTTACCGACGTCGCCAAGATGCTCGACAGCCTGCCGGACTACGACCGGCAATTCGCCGCGTCCCTGCATGCGGCGCCGGTCATCCTGGGCGTCGGCGCCCTGGCCGAGGACGCCGGCCTGCCCAAGGGCACACCCTATGGCACGCCGATCCTGCAGACCGGCGCCGATCCGGCGCAATTCCTGATTGGCTACCCGGCCGCGCTGCGCAGTATCGAATTGATCGACGCGGCCGCCAGCGGCCACGGCGTGCTGCCCAACATCAGCGGCGACGGCGTGGTGCGCCGCATCGCCGCCCTCAACCGCATCGGCCAGGACCTGCTGCCGTCCTTGCCGGTTGAAACCCTGCGCCTGGCCTTGGGCGAAGCCATGCTACGGGTCAGCGCGGACCGCGGCGGCATGCGCGGCCTGAGCATCGGCCAGCACTTCATCCCGACTGACCCCGACGGAGGCTGGTGGCTGCATTATTCCGCTCCCGCGGAACGGCCGCAGATCTCGGCCGCGGACCTGATGAAGGACAACGCACCAGCCGTACTGGCCGGACGCATCGTGCTGCTGGGCTATACCGCTCTGGGACTGCAGGACGTGGTCGCCACGCCGCTAGGTCCCATGCCGGGCGTCGATGCCATCGCCGAGGCCATGGACAATGTCATCGATGGCCGGCTGCTGAGCCGTCCGCGCTGGGCGCGCTGGGCCGAGGGCGCATGGCTCGCGGTCTTGTCCCTGCTCATCGTGGTGGTGGTGCCCGGGCTGCGCCCGCTCGGCGCGGCGGGCATCGTGCTGCTGTGCCTGGCGCTGAGTTTCGCCGGCGGCCTGTTTCTGTTCCAGCATTATGGCCTGCTCCTCGACGCATCCAATCCCGCCATAGGCGCCGCCGTGGTGTTCGCCGCCATGCTCGCCATGTCGCTCAGCGACACGCGGGCGCAGCGCAGCCGCCTGCGCCAGGCCCTGCACGATAGCCGCGTCGCCCAGGCCCGCATGGAAGGCGAACTGGACGCCGCGCGGCGCATCCAGATGGGCATGCTGCCGGAACCGCGCCAGGTGCTGGGCCAAGAGGCGCGGGTGGAGGTAGCGGCGCGCATGCTGCCGGCGCGCAGCGTCGGCGGCGACCTCTACGATTTCTTCCTGCTCGACTCCTCGCGTCTGTTCATCGTCGTCGGCGACGTCTCCGGCAAGGGCCTGCCCGCCAGCCTGTTCATGGCCCTGTCCAAGGCCCTGACCAAGGCCGCCGCGCTCAGAAGCAGCGCCGATCCCGGCCGCGCCCTGCGCGATGCCGGCGCCGCCATCGCCGAGGAAAACCCGGAACTGCTGTTCGTCACCGTCCTGGCCGCCGTGCTCGACCTGGACAGCGGCCGTCTGGACTGGAGCAGCGCCGGACACGAACCGCCCTGGCTCCTTCCCGCCTCCGGTACCGCGCCAACGCGCCTGCAAGCCGCCGGAGGCCCGCCGCTGTGCGTGGTGGATGGCTTCGACTACCGCAGCGAAACCCTGCAATTGTCTCCCGGCGATGCCCTGTGCCTGCTCACCGACGGCATCGCCGAGGCGCAAAACAAATCCGGCGCGTTTTACGGACAGCCGCGGATCGTCGCCTGCCTGTCGAAACTCCAGGCCAACGCGTCCGCGCAACACGTCGTGGAAAGCCTGCTGGGCGATACCCTGGAGTTCTCCGAGGGCGCGGAACCGGCCGACGATCTCACCATCCTGGCACTGCGCTGGCACGGTGCGGCAGCGCACGTACCGCAGACGATTGAGGGCAAGACCGCGCGGATGTAGCAAGCGTCTTGCGGATGCCGGAGGGCGTGCTTTAGACTGAAATCAGGGACAATTTCATCTTTCATAGAGTTGGGCGGCGCAATGCCTTGCGTCAGACCACCGGCCCATCGTTTTAAGTTGGGGAAAACCAAATGACGGCGACAAACGCAGGTCTGGGACAGGCTGCCGGTATCTCTGCGCGTCTATTGCCGCTGATCATGCTGTGCCTGACATTGGCGGCGTGCTCAAGCGGCGGCTCATCGGGCGGGGGCTCATCCAGCAGTTCCTCCTCCTCGTCTAGCAGTTCGTCTTCAAGTAGCTCATCCTCATCCAGTAGCTCGACATCATCATCGAGCGGGAGTTCTTCCTCATCTTCCGGCGGGGCTGCGTCCAGCAGTTCCTCGTCGTCCTCTGGAAGTTCATCCTCATCCGGAAGTTCATCTACTTCATCGTCAAGCAGTTCGTCCTCGTCGAGTGGCAGTTCTTCCTCATCCTCCGGTGGAACTACATCGAGCAGTTCGTCGTCTTCGTCGGGCAGTTCCTCGTCCAGCGGCTCCTCTTCAAGCAGCAGTTCTTCCGGCGCTGCCTTGACCTATTGGGTTCCCTACCAAGCGGAGGCAACTGCGTCAGGTGGAGCTAATGGCGTTTTCCTCATTCCATCCAACAACCCCGGCGCTGCCAAGAGTTTCATTAATAACACTGCAGTCGACTTTACCGAGTACCTCACCCAATACATTACCGACAACGGCAGCAACATCATCCAGCCGGTAATTTCCGAGGCGTTTTTTTTGACCGATACGGGAACTAGCGATCATCTCTTTGGCTTGGCCCTCGGAGACCTTTCGACAACACCAACTCCCACGCAAATCAGCAGCCTTACACTTAACACTTACGTAACCCTTGCCGATCATGTATGCATCGTGTTCGCATACGATCAGATTCTGAACATGCCATCGTCAGCCGTAATATTTATTCAAACTGCCGGCAATGCTAGCGGTCAGTGTGGGTATTTTTTTGACAATGTGATGTATGTAGTCCATGCAGACCAAAGCTCCAGCACTCCGCCTGTAGTAGCCCCTGTCATGGCAAATGGCCCCTATCCCCTTTATGACGCCAACACCGGAAACCTGGATGGCCTGCTCTACGTCGATGGCAATCAGAATCTGACGTTTTCGGACACAGCTTTTGCACATCCCGTTGTTCTGCTCTCAGGAGTAAGTATTTTTTCCGAAGTGTATGCCCAGCAGGGTGTGATGTTTGCATCCATCGCTGTCAACGGCAAAACCTCCCTATATCGAATAACGCCCAGCACCATCTCAAGTGATCTTTATGATTTCCAGTCCCTGACGCCACCATCGGATGAGAGCTATCCGTCTTCAGAAGCCATCGCGGCCTACGATCCTGTAGGCGGAAATCTATGGATTTCCGACAACGCGGGCATATTTGGCGGCAACAACGATAATTTGGAATCATACAGCGACAACCTGCTACGTGTGCCGCTCTCCGGCAGTTCGCCCGGTCAAGTGATTTACACCGCCAGCGGCTCCTTTGATAACGGGCCTGGGGCCTTTTACGCGATAGATCCAATAGGCTTCATTGGCTCGTCCTTGGTGTTCAATCTTCAATCATCTACCAGCCCAACTTCACAAGGACCTGGGCTCCCATATGCGGAGGCACCTCCGGGCACGCCAGCATCTGTTAATACACTGCCGACCGCATCCGCTCCGGGAGCCCAGCCTACTGTGATCGAAACCCTGGCCAGTGGTTACTACGATGGAAACTACGTAGCAGATGGGACCATCTTCCACACCGCATACGGTCTCAATTCGGGTGGCGCGGTGACCACCGCAGGCTTTGAGGCGCTGAACAGCAGCGGCATTGTGCTGCAAAGCATTGCCAATTCTTTGATACTTGGAAGTTCGTCTCAGGTCAGTGGTACACCGCTGGCACCCGTCAATTCCATTCAGACTCTCTATATTGGCGAAGGGTACGCAGGTCTGCCGCCGGCCTCAGGCGAAGCAACAGTTTATGCCATGTCTCCGTCCAGTCTAAGCCAAGTTCCCTTGACGCTCTCCGGCGGTGCGCCATATGTGGTGAGCACCCAGCAATATCCAACGACGATTTTAGGGGGACTGCCGCTCAGTCCGGAGTTCTCGTACGGCCAATCGATGCTTTCTACCTATGCGGCCGCGTTGGATACAACCAACAATATACTAA
Source organism: Verrucomicrobiota bacterium (assembly GCA_903970595.1). Classification (GTDB taxonomy): domain Bacteria; phylum Pseudomonadota; class Gammaproteobacteria; order Nevskiales; family Nevskiaceae; genus Nevskia. The sequence continues at coordinate 16,908 of CAJCJI010000530.1, read as the reverse complement.
CCCCGCTCGCAGCTCCCACCAACAGTGAGCTGTATCCCTTTTATCCGACCGGGACCGGCTTCTAGAGTCGCCTCCCTACCGCACCAAAACCTCCACCCGCCGATTGCGCGGCTCCGCCACGCCGTCTGCGGTCGGCACCAGCAGCTCGCGCTTGCCGCGGCCGGCTACCGAGATGTGCGCCGCGTCGAACCCCAGGCCGATCAGCAACTGCTTCACCACCTTGGCGCGCTCCAGCGACAAGCGATCGTTGAATTCGTCGCCGCCCACGGTGTCGGTATGCCCGATCAACACGATCTCCGGGGCGGGGAAACCGGCGATTTTTTGCTTGAGTTCGTTGCGCGCGTAGTCGCGCGATTCGTCGGTCAGGTCGTCGGTGTCGTTCTTGAAATACAGCATGTTGGAATACGGCGCCGGCGGCAGAGCAGCGAGCACCGTACCGAATTCCTGGTTCACGGCCTGGGGATCGGTGCGGCCGGCCTCGGCCTTGCGTCCGCCGCTGGCACTGGCCGTGGCATAGGCGGAATCGAGCAGCGTATCGCCGCCGGCATTGCCGACGTTGAGCTTGCCCACCCGGCCATGGTCGTCGGGCAGCAGCACGATGCGGTCCGGTGCGGCGCAGGCATTCAGTAGTAACGCCAGCAGCAACAGCCCACGGATCTTCATCGGGCGCCCACTTCCACCAGGAATTTGGTGCCGCGCACACCGAGGATGCTGCTGGGCGTCCTGACCTTCATCGCGTCCAGCTGCTGGTGGGCGATCTTGCCGGACACCACCGCCAGCTTGCCGCTGCTCAGGGTGGTTTCGAAGGCCCCGGCGTGCGTGGTGGAGTTGAAGTTGAAGCGGTCCAGGGAGAGCCGGCTGGAAGGACCGAGCGACAATAGCGAATTATCCTCGAAAGTGATGCCGGCGCTGCCGTCCGCCGCGGTGATCACCAGGTCGGACTGATAGACCGGCATCCCCACGGCAGCCGGCAGGCTGGCGCCCTGGCGCTGTAGCGACACCCCGCCCTTGACCACCTTGAACACGCCGGCGACCTCGTCCGCTCCGGCCGCTGCGGACAACAGGGCTGCGCACAGCACTCCAAACAGCATCGCCTTCATGGTCGCGTCCCCTCCTCTGGCCTGTTGTCCACTATAATCATTTCGGGGCCGGCGCACGCAAGCAGCGCCAGGGAGTCCCGGGGAGCCTGTCGGAGTGACCGTTTCAACCGAGAGCTTTGCCGCCTGCAGCGAGAGCCTGTCCGCGCTGATGGACTTCATCGCGCGGCAGTCCAGCGTTTTGGGCGTATCCCGTGACAATAGCCTGCGCCTGCAGCTGATAGCCGAGGAACTGTTCACCAACAGCTTCCGCCACGGCCACGCGGTCGAAGCGGCTCACCCGGTGACTTTACGGATCGAGCCCGCCGGCGACAGCATCGAGCTGACCTACGAGGACGGCGGGCATGCCTGGGACCCGCTGCTGCATCTGGACCCCTCGACCCTGCAACTGCCGCTGGAACAACGCCCAGTAGGCGGCCTGGGCACATTCCTGGTCGCCGGTTTCGCCGAACGCCTGCAATATGAGCGGGTGCAGGAACGCAACCGTCTGCGGGTGAGGCTGCGCTGCACTGCGCCCTAGCGCATCGACTGCCTGGCAAAGGCCATGGTGATGCGCTGGTACAAGGCCGGCAGCAGCCGCACCAGCCAGTCGATCAGGTAAGCATCCGGCCCCACCAGCACGCGGCGCTTGTTGTAGAGCACCGCCCTGAGGATGGTCCCGGCCGCGCTGTCCGCTGTGGTGATGAACAGCTTTTCGAAGCGCTCGCTGCCGCGCTCGTCATCCAGGCCGATGTCGCGCACGGACTTGGTCATGCGTGCGGCGCGGGCGATGTTGGTCTTGATGCCGCCGGGGTGCACGCTGGTCGCGCTGACCGGCGACCTGGCAAGCTCCAGTTCCTGCCGCAGCGCCTCGGTGAAGCCGCGCACCGCGAACTTGGTGGCGTTGTAGGCACTCTGGCTGGGGATGCCGGCCAGGCCGAAGACGCTGGAGGTGTTGATGATGTGGCCCTCGCCGGAGGCCTTCAGGTGGGGCAGGAAGGCCTTGGTGCCGTGGACCACGCCCCAGAAATTGATGCCGACGATCCACTCGAAGTCTTCGTAGCTCATGCCTTCGACAGTGGCGGCCAGCGCCACGCCGGCATTGTTGAAGATCAGGTTGACCTTGCCGTGATCGCGCACCACCTCGTCGGCCCAGGCGTACACCGCGGCGCGGTCCGCCACGTCGACCTTCTTCGTCGTGATCTTGACGCCGGAAGGCGCGGCCAGCCGGGCCGTTTCCGCCAGTCCCGCCTCGTTCACATCACTTAATGCGAGATGACACTTCTGCGCCGCCAGCCGCAGCGCCAGGGTGCGGCCCATGCCGGAACCGGCACCGGTGATGGCGGCGACCTTGTTTTCGAAAGACTTCAAGTGACTCTCCCCAGAAATCCGCTAAGCCAGAAAAAATCCAACGTCACCTGCCAATACCACTGCGTCAAAAGCTCAAGTCATTTCCACCAGCAATTCCGGACCCGCCGCTCTCGCCGGCTTCCGCTCGGCCGGCTCCGCCACATAGGCGGCCAGATCGAAGCGCCTGGTCTGCCGGCGGAACTGGAAGGTGAAGCCCGGCCACAGGCTGGTGTTCTTGCCGCTCGGATGCAGATACCAGCTCTTGCATCCGCCCGCCGTCCATACGGCGCGGCTCAGCCTGGCCTGGATGGCGCCATTGAAGCGCGCCTGCACTTCCGGCTTCACCTCGAGGCTGCGTACTCCACCGGCGTCCATTTTTCGCAGCGCGTCCATCACGTAATTCACCTGCGACTCGATCATGTAGACCATCGAGTTGTGCCCCAGGCCGGTGTTCGGCCCGACGATAAGGAACAGGTTGGGAAACCCGGCGACGGTGGTGCCCTTGTAGGCTTCCGGCCCGTCCTTCCAGGTATCGACGATGTCGAGCCCGCCGCGTCCGAACAACACGCCCTTCGGCATCGGGTCGGTGGCGTGGAAGCCGGTGCCGAAGATGATGGCGTCGACCGGGCGTTCCGTGCCGTCCTGCCCGACGATGCTGCCGGCGCGCACTTCGCGGATGCCCGAGCTGATCACGTCCACGTTGGCTTGCGCCAACGCCGGGTAATAGTCATTCGAGATCAGCACGCGCTTGCAGCCTACGGTGTAGTCCGGCGTGAGCTTGGCCCGCAGTTCCGGGTCCTTGACGTGGCGGTGGATGTGGCGCAGCGCGATGCGCTTCACCAGGTTCATGATCTTCGGATTGACGGTGAAGCCCAGCACCCGCGTCTCCATCATGGCGTAAATGGCGCCACGGAACAGGCGCTGGGCAAGGGGCAGGCGGCGGAACAGCCGCTGCTCGAAGTCCGACACGGCGCGGTCCGGCTTGGGCAGGATCCACGGCGGCGTGCGCTGGTACAGGTCCAGCTGCGCCACCTCTTTCTGGATCTGCGGCACGAACTGGATGGCCGAGGCGCCGGTGCCGATCACTGCGACGCGCTTGCCCTTGAGGTCGTAGCCATGATCCCAGTCCTGCGAATGGAAGGTCTTGCCCCTGAATTTCTCCAGGCCCCTCACACCCACCGGATAGGCCGGGCGGCTCAGGCCGCCCATGCCGGAGATCAACACCTTGGCGCTGAGCTCACGGCCCCCGGCGATCTGCACGCGCCACAGCCCCGCCTTCTCATCCCAGCGCGCGGACTGCACTTCGGAGTTGAACCGGATGTAGGGGCGCAGGCCGTACTGATCGGCGCACTTGCGCAGGTAGCTCCAGATTTCCGGCTGCGGCGAAAACATGCGCGACCATTCCGGGTTCGGCGCAAACGAGAAGGAATACAGGTGCGACTGCACGTCGCAGGCGCAGCCCGGATAGTGGTTGTCGCGCCAGGTGCCGCCGACGTCCCCGGCCTTTTCCAGGATCACGAAATCCTCGATGCCGGCCTGCTGCAGGCGGATTGCCATGCCCAGGCCGGCGAAGCCGGTGCCGACGATGGCGATGCGCAGCGGCTGCTCTTTTGGGGTGGCCGGTTTGGCGGAACTCTTGGGCATCGTGAAGCTCTCCTGCAGGCATGATTGGATCTGCCTCGTTCGCCGCAGCCAGCTGGCTCGCGGCCCGAAGTCTTGATGTATACAACTGTCTACTTAATGTAGACAAGCGTATACTGAATGTCAAGAGTGCACCCTGCATTGGCCGGAACGCCACGATGAGCCGCACGAGAGCCACAGAGGAAAGCCCGGCATCACCCGCCGGCGGGCGCCAGCGCCTGATCGCCGCGGCGCTGCGCCTGGGCGCCAGCAAGCGCAGCCTGCACATGCTCGGTCTGCGCGAACTGGCGCGCGAGGCAGGCCTGAACCCGAACACGTTTTATCGCCACTTCACCAGCCTGGAAGAGCTCAGCCAGACCATCATCGACGAGCTCGGCCGCGATATCCGCACCAACCTGCGCGGCATCCGCCGCACTGTGCAAAGCCCGGTGGCCGAAGCCACGCCCCGCACCATCGAATATGTCTTCGACTATGCGCTGCACAACCCGGATGCATTCATCGTCGCCGTGCGCGAACTGCATGGCGCCACGCCGGCACTGCGCGAAGCGCTGCAACGCATGATCGGCGACGTCGCCGAGGAAATGGTGGAAGACGTGCTGTTCCTCAAGATCGCGCCGGGCCTGGAGGTGGAAACCCTGCGCGAGATCTCGCAGGTGGTGGTGCACCAGGTGTTTCACCAGACGCTGGATTACATCGAACAACCGGCGCGGCGCGCCCAGATCATGCGGCAAACGGTGCGCTTCATCGACATGCTGTTTGCCGGCGCGCTGGTGATGCAGGCGATGAGGGCGGATTCGCTGGCGGAACTGCTGGCCCGTCAGAATTCCGGGCGCTGAGAGTCCGCCGTCCGGCGGCGCGACGCCGAACGCCGGACTGGCGGCGGCGAACGAACCTAATCAGGCTTGACCAGCTCCTCCGGCTGATAGATCCCGGATTTGAGCGTATGGCCGGAACCCGGACGGCGATAGGAAACCCGGATGCCGCGCCGGGTATGACCCGTCACCGTCACTACGTATTCGGCGGTCCAGGAAAAGCTCCAGGTCGAACCGATCGGATGGGTTTTGTCCCACTCTTCGCTGCCTTCGTGTTTCATGCTCACCATGCGGCCGTCGCCTGCGCGCGCACGGTGCACGCGGAGTCACCCAAGCCTAACGCACTCCACGGGCAGCGTGTGAGCAGTACCCGCTCCGCTTGCAACCGACAGCCGGCACTCCGACTTCGGCCTCAGAGCCCCCTGGACTGCAACCAATCGGCTACCTTCTGCCCCAGGCCGGGCGCGCTGGTTTCCAGCGTAACGGCGTGACCCGTATCGGTTTCCGTGAGCAAGGTCTTGTCGGTCGAGCCGAAGTAGCGCAGCTTCTGGAGCTTGCAATCGGCGGCCGGGAACAGCGCATCGTCCGCACCGCAGACCTGGAGCACCGGGACCTGGATCAAGCCGACGCCGACCTCGTTGACGGTCAACCCGAGGATGACCGAAGTCAGGTCGCCGCAGGGGTCGGCGACCCGCATGCCGGTCGCCGCGGCCTGCACCGCCGGTGTTGCGCTGTGGAACATTTCTCGGATGAAATCTTCGTCGGTCCTGCCGAAGTCGGCGTAGCCGCTGGCGCTGAGCCCGCAGGCCAAGTTGCTGGCCGCCAGGGTCCGGGTTGCCAGCACGGACGGCAACTGGTCTTCCCAGGACATGACGATGAGGGCGTCGATGTCGCCGAACGAGTAGGCCTCCACCTCCGCGATTTCGCTGCCGGCGGAGTGGCCGGCCAGGGCCAGCTTGGTGAATGCGACTGGCACGCCGCCGTCCTCCCGGATGTAGGTGCCGGCTTTCAATTGCTGTACGACCTGGTGCGCCATGTCGGCCTGGGCGCCGATACAGGTGTCGCGGCCGTTTGCCAAGGGGCTCTGGCCGTGGCCTAGGCGGTCGATGGCGACGGTGACCTGCCCCTGCTGCGCCAGGTCCGCGGCGTAGTCGTAGCCGGGTACCGAGTCGAATTGCCAGAACCAGCTGGCAAAGCCCAGCCCATGCAGATACAGCGTCGCCGCCGATGGCGTTTGTCTTGTGAGGGCCGCAGCCGGGCCGGTGATGGTGCCGCTCAGACGATAGCTGCCGCCGTCGCTGTAGCACGGGACCCAGGAGTGATTCTGATTGATCACCTGAAACGAAACCGGGATCACGACGGTGGCCGGTTCGGCCGAGTAGGCCCGGCCGCAAAGCGAGGCGAACAGCACCAGGCCGATGCAAGCCGGCAAGACCCGCGCGATACGCTGCCACGAACTCGACCGGCCGGCGGCCGGGAGCACTGCTGACTTGCCTGTATCCATGCCCATGGCTGGTTCCCTGATGATCGATCGTTCTTGCCCGGATGAGACCGTGGACGGGGCCGATGGCCCGGCGACATCCCTCACTCGGGTGCGTGTATGCGCCTTTTACGAAGGCAATATACTGTAGCGCACTCATTTGTCCCGCACTCATCACCGTCAGGCATAAGGATATGGAAAACGAATCGAAGCCGGCGACAGCGCCCAAAGTCCCGCGCGACAAGGCCGACGACTACTCCCGGCAAGCGGCCACGGCGCGGCGCGACTTCGTGCAGGCACGCACCGGCGTGGCGTTGGAACACGTCGGCAGCTACTCCTTCGACCCCGGCGTGCTGCCCGGCAACATCGAGAATTTCACCGGCGCGGCCCAGGTGCCGCTCGGCATCGCCGGGCCGCTGCGCATCAAGGGCGAGCACGCCCATGGCGATTTTTATATCCCGATGGCCACCACCGAGGGCACCCTGCTCGCCAGCTACAACCGCGGCATGCGGCTGCTCAGCGAATGCGGCGGCGTCAAGACCACGGTGGTGGAGCAGTTCATGCAGCGCTCGCCGGTGTTCATGTTCGAGGATGCGCTGCGGGCGCGGGACTTCGGCGTCTGGGTGACGGAACACTTCGAGGCGATCAAGGCCGCCGCCGAATCCACCACCCGCTTCGGCAAGCTGGATCATATCGGTCAGTACGCAATCGGCCCGCTGCGCTATCTGCGCTTCAATTATTTCACCGGTGACGCCGCCGGCCAGAACATGGCCGGCAAGGCCACCCTGGCGGCTTGCCAGTGGATCGAGAAAAACCATCCGGATCATCCGCAATTCATCCTCTCGGGCAATATCGACACCGACAAGAAGCACTCGCAGATGAATACCCTGATGACGCGCGGCAAGCGCGTCGTCGCGGAAATCGTGCTGAAAGACGAGATCCTCAAACCCATCATGGGAGTCACCGGCAAGGAACTGTTCCGCGCCCGCCAGATCTCGCAGGCCGGCGCCTTCATGGCCGGCTCGGCCAACAACGGCGCGCATGCCGCCAACGGCATCACCGCGCTGTTCATCGCCACCGGGCAGGACGTGGCCAACGTCGCCGAATCGCATGCGGCCATCACCTACGCCCAGTTACTCGACAACGGAGACTACTACTGGTCGATCACGCTGACTTCGCTGATCGTCGCCACCTACGGCGGCGGCACCGGCCTGCCGACGCAGAAAGAATGCCTGGAAATGCTGGGTTGCTACGGCCAGGGCAAGGCGGCCAAGTTCGCGGAAATCTGCGCCGCTACCGTGCTCGCCGGCGAAACCTCCCTGAGCAGTGCCGTGATTTTCGGCGACTGGGTCTCCAGCCACGACAAGCTGGGACGGAATCGCCCGTGAAGGTAAACCCATGAAAACGCGCGGCGCGGTATTGCGCCAGATGGGGCTGCCGGCGCCTTACGCGCAGTCGCAGCCCTTGCGCATCGAGGAGCTGGAACTGGCCCCTCCGGGCTCCGGCGAACTGTTGGTCAAGGTGCTCGCCGCCGGCCTGTGCCATTCCGACCTGTCGGTCATCGACGGCTCGCGTCCGCGCGTAATGCCGATGGTTCTGGGACACGAAGCCTGCGGTGAAGTGCTGCAATGCGGCCCCGGTGCGGCCGACTTCGCTCCGGGTGACCGGCTGGTATTTTCCTTCGTGCCGTCCTGCGGCCATTGCAGTCCATGCGCCGAGGGCCGCCCGGCCCTATGCGAGCCAGGTGCGGCGGCCAACACCGCCGGCGCCCTGCTGTCGGGTGCGCGGCACTGGAGCGATTCCGCCACTGCTCTTGTGCATCATCACCTGGGGGTTTCCGGCTTTGCTCACATGACGGTGGTTTCCGCACGCTCGGCGGTGAAGATCGGGCGGGATTTACCTGCGGAGATCGCGGCCCTGTTCGGCTGCGCGGTGATGACCGGTGTCGGCGCGGTGGTCAACACGGCGCGCGTCGCCGCCGGCGAGAGCGTGGCGATCTTCGGCCTCGGCGGCATCGGCCTCGCCGCCCTGCTCGGCGCGCACGCCAGCGGCGCCTGGCCGCTGGTGGCGGTGGACGTGGTGCCGGCCAAGCTGGAACTGGCCAGGGCGCTGGGCGCCAGCCACACCATCGACGCGCGCAACGAAGCCCCGGTCGCCGGCGTGCGCGCCGCCACTAGAGGCGGCGCGCATCACGCGCTGGAATCGGTGGGCAGCGAGGCGGTGCTGGCACAGGCTTATGCGGCGACGCGGCGCGGCGGCACCACGGTTACTGCCGGCCTGCCGCACCCGCAGAAAATGTTCTCGGTGCCAGCGGTCAGCCTGGTGGCGGAGGAGCGCACGGTTAAAGGCTCCTACATGGGTTCGGCCGTGCCCTCGCGCGACCTGCCGCGCTACATCGCCCTGTACCAGGCCGGCCGGCTGCCGGTGGACCGCTTGCTGACACATCGTCTGCGCCTGGACGAAATCAACCAGGGTTTCGACCGGCTGGCGCGGGGCGAGGCTGTGCGGCAGGTGGTGCTGTTCGACTGATCCGCCTGCCCGACTCAAATCGAAAAAGCCATGGAGCCGAGCGGCGTTTCGCTACCGAAAGCTTGCAGTTTGCTGGCCGTGGCCGTCGCGGCGCTCGCCTGTGCGTCAGCGCGGGCAGCGGCCGATACCGTCCCAACGGAGCCGGGCGTAGCAGAAATACACCAGGCGCTTGCCGGTGATCGTTACAAAGTGCGCACCTTGGCCAAGCACTATCAAGCTCGCATCGCATCGATCGACCGCGGCGGCCCGGCACTGCACGCGGTGCTCGAAATCAATCCGGATGCCGTGTCGATTGCCGCGCATCTCGACGCGCAGACCGGCGCTCGCGGCGCGCTGTTCGGCGTGCCGCTGCTGCTCAAGGACAATATCGACACCGCCGACCGCATGCTGACCACTGCCGGCTCGCTGGCGCTGGCAGGGTCGAGGCCGACCCGCGACGCCTTTATCGTCGGTCGGCTGCGCGGCGCCGGCGCCCTGATACTGGGCAAGACCAATCTCAGCGAATGGGCTGATTTCCGCTCGAAGAGAGCCTCCAGCGGCTGGAGCGGACGCGGCGGTCAAACCAAAAACCCCTATGTACTGGATCGCAACCCATGCGGTTCCAGTTCGGGCGCTGCCGCCGCCATTGCCGCCGATCTGGCGGTGGCTTCGGTGGGCACGGAAACCGACGGCTCGATCGTATGCCCATCCAGCGTCAACGGCCTGGTCGGCATCAAGCCCACCGTGGGACTGGTTTCGCGCAGCGGCATCATCCCCATTTCCGCGAGCCAGGACAGCGCCGGCCCGATTGCCCGCAGCGTCGCCGATGCCGCGACGCTGCTCACGGTGCTGGCCGGTTACGATCCCGACGACCCTGCGACGATGCCGCTGCGGGACCGGCCTCCGGTCGATTACACCCGGTCCCTCCGCGCCGATGGCTTGAAGGGGATCAGGGTCGGAGTGCTGCGCCATTACGCCGGATTCCACGAGGAAGTCGACGCCGTGTTCGAACAGGCGCTCCGGGCTTTGCAGGCCCAGGGTGCCGTGCTGGTGGATCCAGTGGAGCTTCCGAACCGCGACAAGCTGGAGGCCGACGAGCAGATGGTGCTGCTCTACGAATTCAAGGACGGAATCAATCGGTATCTGGCGGCACGCACCAGCGGCCCGCGCAGCCTCGCCGATCTGATCGCATTCGATGAGCGCGAGCGGCAGCGCGAGATGCCCTATTTCCAGCAGGAACTGTTTCTCGACGCCCAGGCCAAGGGTTCATTGAACGAAAAGGAATACCTCGAAGCCAGCGAGCGCGTAAAACGCCTGGCCGGCCCGGAGGGGATCGACGCAGCACTGGCCAAGGACCATCTCGATGTGCTCGTCGCGCCGACCATGGGGCCGGCCTGGACCACGGACCTGGTCAATGGCGATCACTACCTCGGCGGCGACATCTCGACCCCGCCCGCCGTCGCGGGTTATCCGCACATCACCGTGCCGATGGGGACCGTGCACGGCCTGCCGGTCGGGCTGTCCTTCGTCGGAACAGCCTGGTCCGAGGCGCAATTGATCGGGTACGCCTACAGCTTCGAACAGGCCACGCATGCGCGCAGGGTTCCGCTCTTTTCTTCCGATCTGCGTTGACCGCAAGCCCGGAGCCTATTGACGATTGGCTGAAATAGCCTTTCAGGCTACGTTGTGCGATCGTCCCTTGGACGGCAGGGGCTGCGTTCACTGCAACAGGCGTAAAAATTGCGTTAAGCAATTGCATTGGGGTTCAGCAGCAGATAAATCCAGGGAGAAACGTCAATGGAGTCGAGCCCAGGTTGCGGCAATCGCGGCACACTCGGGGTTGTCCGCTCGGCCGCCCGGATCTGGATGCAGGGCGCCGCTCTTGCCCTGCCGATGGCGGGACTGAGTTCAATCACGGCCATGGCCCAGGATAGTTCCGATCAGACCACCGAACTGAAGGCCGTTACCGTCACCGGATCGAACATTCCGCGCACGACCAAGGAAACCGCGGCTCCGATTCAGACCATCAGCCGCAATCAAATCGAAGCCACCGGCAAACAGAACATCGCCGAGATCATCCAGTCGGTTTCAGCCAACAACTCCGACAGCCTGCCGCTCACCTTTACCTCCGGCTTCGCCTCAGGTGGCTCGGGCGTCTCGCTGCGCGGCTTGGGGGTGGACAACACCCTGGTGCTGATCAACGGCAGGCGCATGGCGCCCTATGGCCTGGCCGACGACGGCGAGCGTACCTTCGTCGACCTCAACTCGATTCCCCTGGAAGCGGTGGACCGCATCGAGATTTTTAAAGACGGAGCCTCCGCGATATACGGCTCGGATGCCATCGGCGGCGTGGTCAACGTGATCTTGCGCAAGAACTACCAGGGCGGAACCATCGGCGCCACCTACGGCGCCAGCGGCCACAATGACGGCGTCACCAAGCGCGTGTACGGAACCTTCGGCATCGGCAACCTGGAGACGCAGCATTTCAACCTGTTCGCCACGGTTGAAGCCACCTCCCAGCAGGCCATCTCCAACGCCAATCGCAGCGGCTACCTCGGCACCACCAACCTGGCGCCGTATGGATTCTTCGATATGCGGGCGGGCGCACCGCAGATCCCGGGGTTTGGCCCGAACACCAATCCTTATTTCCAGCCCGCTACCCCCTATGGCGTAATCTCCGAAAGCGGCGCTGTCACCACGGCGATTCCCAACACCGGTAATGCCAGCAATACCACCGGCAACTACAACATGAGCGCGTGCCCGGACACCAACGCCACCACCGGGGTCTGCGAGTTCGACAACATCGGCTATGCCCAGATTCAGCCGCAGCAGGATCGCTTCAACATTTACACGCGCGGCACCTATGAGTTCAACGACTCGATCACCGGCTACCTGGAAGCCGGCTACTTCTACTCCGGCACCGTCGGCATCACTACGCCGAGCTTCATCGGCGGAGAGGGGGTTTCCTATAACGCCGCGATGCCGGCCAACCCGGTGTACTTCCAGACCTTCGACCTGCCGGCGACTCACCCAGACAATCCGAGCGGAATGGATATCAATACGGCGAACGGACCTTATTTCGGGTGGGAGGCGATCGGCGCCGGCCCCCGGATCGCAAACGAAAAGAACAATGTCATCCGCTTGATCACCGGGATAACCGGCAAGGTCCTCGGGGGCACATATGACTTCGGCGGCGGCTTTCTGCAGAATCGCCTGGACAATATCAACCAGGGATACCTGCAGCTCAATGCCACCCAGGCGGCACTGACCAACGGCACCCTGCGGGTCGACCCCAGCCTGGATTCACCGACCCTCTGGGCATCGCTCGCTCCGACTCTGAAATCCATCCCGGTGTCGAGAACCTCGCTGGTCGATGGACACTACACGCGTCCGCTGCTCACCATGCCCTGGGGCGGCGGCGACCTGTCGTTCGCGATGGGCGCGGAGTACCGCAACGAAAACTACAAATCGCCCGCCACTCCCGGAACCAACGATGGGCAAACCATCGGCCTCGGCTTCTCGCAGGCCTACAAGAATCGCGATGTGGGTGCCGTCTATATCGAATTCGAGGTGCCGCTTACCCGGTATGCGGATCTGAATGCCGCCTACCGGCTGGATCACTATTCCGATTTCGGCTATGCCTCGACTCCCAAGGTCGAGCTGAAGCTCACCCCGATCAAGCAAGTTTCCTTGCGCGGTACCTACGCGGAAGCCTTCCGCGCGCCAGGCCCGGCGGAAAGCGGTGCGCAAAGCGCAAGCTTCGGTTTCACCGGCATCGGCATCCTCACCGTCGGCAATCCCACGCTGCAGCCGGAAAAGGCTAAGAGCCTGACCCTGGGCACGGTGCTGGAGCCGATCACCGGCAGCAGCCTGTCCGTCGACTTCTTCCGCATCGTGCGCGATCACGACATCGAGGAAGCGGATCCTTCGGTGCTGCAGAACCAGTTTCCGCAGACCAGCATGACGCCGCTGAGCTGCGTCAACGGCACCCAGACACCGGGCTCGCAGGCCTGCTATGGGCCGCTGGGGAGCAATGGCCAGGCTGAACTTTCCGCGCTGGTCGCCCCATACCAGAACGGCGACTACACCAAGACCCAGGGCATCGACTTCGACTGGGAAGAACAGCTTTACAAAGGCAAATACGGCAAGCTGAGCGCCGATCTCACCTGGACCCACGTGATCACCTTCACCCGGGACCTTGACGGGGAAATCACCCAGTACGTCGGCACCTCCGGCCCGTTCACGGAAAGTTCAGACACCGGTACGCCGCGGGATCATGCCACGCTGGACCTCAACTTCGCGCAGGGCAGCTGGTCCTGGACGGCCATTGCGAACTTCGTCGGCAAGATGCGGCTGGTCGACAACTGGGCCGAGTCTCTTTCCTCCACGGCCGGCGAAGCCTCGGATGGCGTCAGCCCGCTCACCAACAGCAACGGCCTTGCGGTGTACCAGACCTCGGGCGGCGAGGAATTCCCCGGCTATGCGGTGGCCAATCCGAATGCGCAGGCCTGCGGCATCTACGGCCCCAACGGCACTCCGTTCGCCAACTGTCGCGTGCGCGCATTCACCACCATGGACTTGTTCGCCAAATACACCGGCTTCAAGAACTGGGAACTTTCGGGTTCGGTGTTGAACGTATTCAACTCGATGGCTCCCCTGGATCCGTACACCTACGGCGGCGCCAACTACAATCCGGCCTGGCACCAGTCCGGCGCCGTCGGCCGCTTCTTCGATTTCGGCGTCAAATACCTGTTCAAGTAAGCAGCGTCTCCCTGATTGCTTTACATTTCTTTTCGCAGTGTTCGAAAAATTTTGTCGGGCGCCATAAACCAAACCGCCAAGCGGCGGCATCTTAGTATCTAGTGTGCCCCAGACTTTAGCCGGTTCGGCGCAAGCGGCGTTTGCGCGCTAGGATGCACGGGTTCGGCCGGGGCAGGCCGCGGCGCAACACGGGCTGGCGACGGCAGGCGGGCAGACAATCAATCAAGGGAGACAAGGCATGGACAGACGTGAGTTGCTGAAGGGCACTGGCCTGATGATGGGGGCGATGATGCTGCCCGCCTTCGGACGGGTGGTGGCGGCGGACGTGCTCAGCACCAAGCTGGACGTCGGCTTCAAGAAGAAGCTCGCGGACGTCGCGCTCAATGCGGCCACCAAGGGCGGCGCCAGCTATTGCGACGTGCGTATCGGGCGTTACCTGCGCCAGTTCGTGATCACCCGCGAAACCAAGGTCGAAAACATCGTCAACACCGAGTCGCTGGGCGTGGGCATCCGCGTCATCGCCAACGGCACCTGGGGCTTCGCCGCGACCAGCGAGCTGAGCGACGATGCCGTGGCCGCCGCCGTGACCCAGGCGCTCGGCATCGCCAAGGCCAATTCCAAGATCCAGACCGAACCGGTGCAGCTCGCACCAACAACGGGCGTAGGCGTGGTGAGCTGGGCCACCCCGATCCGCAAGAATTCGATGGAAGTGCCGATCAAGGAGAAGGTCGACCTGCTGATGAGCGTCAATGCCGCCGCCCTCAAGTCCGGCGCCGACTTCATCCGCTCGATCCTGTTCCTGGTCAACGAGCAGAAGTATTTCGCCTCCACCGACGGCTCCTACATCGACCAGGACATCCACCGCATCTGGACGCCGATCCGGGTCACCGCCGTGGACAAGAAGTCCGGCAAGTTCCGCATGCGCTCCGGCCTGTCGGCGCCGATGGGCATGGGCTACGAATACCTCGACGCGGGCAAAGACTCGCACATCCACCTGCCCGGCGGCGCCACCATTTATTCGACATCCTACGACATGCATGCGGACGCGATCGCGGCCGCCAAGCAGGCGCGCCAGAAGCTCACCGCGTTCTCGGTCAAGCCGGGCAAGTACGACCTGGTGCTCGATCCTTCGCACCTGTGGCTGACCATCCACGAGTCGGTGGGCCATCCCACCGAACTGGACCGGGTGCTGGGCTACGAGGCGAATTTCGCCGGTACCAGCTTCGTCACGCTGGACAAGTGGAAGTCCGGCAATTTCAAATACGGCAGCGACAAGGTCACCATCTTCGCCGACAAGGTGCAACCGCACACCCTCGGCGCGGTGGGCTACGACGACGAAGGCGTGAAGACCCAGCGCTGGGACCTGATCAAGGACGGTGTGCTGGTGAACTACCAGGCGATCCGCGACCAGGCGCACATCATCGGTCTGAACGCCTCGCAGGGCTGCTGCTATGCCGACCATTGGTCCAACGTGCAGTTCCAGCGCATGGCCAACGTCTCGCTGGCCCCGGGCAAGGACAAGCTGACCCCGGCCGAGATGATCAAGAACGTCGAGGACGGCATCTACATCGTCGGCGCCGGGTCCTTCTCCATCGACCAGCAGCGTTACAACGCCCAGTTCGGCGGCGAGTTGTTCTACGAGATCAAGAAGGGCGTCATCACGCGCCAGATCGAGGACGTCGCCTACCAGATCCGCACGCCGGAATTCTGGAATTCCTGCGTGGGCGTGTGCGACGAGCGCGACTTCCGCTTCGGCGGATCGTTCTTCGACGGCAAGGGCCAGCCGACCCAGGTGTCGGCGGTATCGCACGGCTCCAGCACGGCGCGCTTCAACAGCATCAACGTCATCAATACCGCCCGCAGCCTGGGCTGAGCAGATCCTAAAGGAATTCGACATGAGCATCTTTACCGAACAGGACGCCCGCGCGCTGCTGGAAAAAGTGGTGAAGCTGTCCAAGGCCGACGAATGCACGGCCACGCTGGATGGCAAGATCACCGGCAACATCCGCTATGCGTTGAACAACATTTCCACCAGCGGCGTGGTGACCGACTGCGACCTGGCCGTGTCGGTAGCCTACGGCAAGAAGATCGGCACCTCGACCATCAACCGCTTCGACGATCTCTCGCTCCAGCAATGCGTGCACCGGGCCGAGGAACTGGCGAAACTGGCGCCGGAAAACCCGGAATTCATGCCGGCTGTGCCCAAGCAGGACTACAAACCGAGCAATACCTGGTCCGACAAGACCGCGGCGATCAATCCGGACTATCGCGCGCAGGTGGCGGCGGACTGCATCCTGCCCTGCCGCAGCGAGAAGCTGGTGGCGGCGGGCTTCTTCACCGATACGCAGGAATTCAGCGCCATCTGCAACAGCAACGGCAATTTCGGCTTCCAGCGCAGCACCTCGGCCGACTTCACCTGCACCGTGCGCACCGAAGACGGCCGCGGCTCCGGCTGGGTCGCGCGCAATGTGGCCGACGCATCGCGCTTCAGCGCCAAGGACGAGATCGGCATCGCCATGGACAAGGCCAAGCGTTCGGTCGATGCCAAGGCGCTGGAGCCGGGCAAGTACACCGTGGTGCTCGAGCCGGCCGCCAGCAAGCACCTGGTCTCCGACATGATGAACGGCTTCGACGCGCGGCAGTGCGACGAGGGCCGCAGCTTCCTGACCAAAAAAGGCGGCGGCAACCGCCTCGGCGAGAAAGTATTCGACGAACGCGTCACCCTGTACGCCGATCCCTGGGACGCCGACTCGGCGGTAGTACCCTGGGACGAAGACGGCCTGCCCCGCGAGCGCACCCCGATCATCACCAAGGGCGTGGTCGATTATCTCCAGTACTCGCGCTACTGGGCCAAGCTCAAGGGCAAGGAGGCCAAGGGCCAGCCGGGCAATATCATCATGACCGGCGGCGACAAGTCGACCATGGACCTGGTCAAGTCCACCCAGAAGGGCATCTTGGTGACGCGCACCTGGTACATCCGCATGGTCGACCCGCAGACCGTGCTGCTCACCGGATTGACGCGAGACGGCACGTTCTACATCGAGGACGGCGAGATCAAGTACCCGATCAAGAACTTCCGCTTCAACGAGTCGCCGGTGATCATGCTCAACAACGTCGAGGAGTTCGGCAAGCCGGTACGGGTCACGGACGACGAATCGCCCTTCATCATGGTGATTCCGGCGATGAAGCTGCGCGAGTTCACCTTCACCTCCCTGTCGGACGCGGTTTGATGAGGGAATCCGGGTGCCGCGCCGCACGGCGGCACCCGACGCGCGCCCAG
>CAJCJI010000529.1 GCA_903970595.1 Verrucomicrobiota bacterium | reverse complement strand
CGGATCTCGCAGCTCGGGACGCCCATACCCTCGTGGCGGAACACTTCCAGGTCTTGCAGTTCCCCGGCGCTGCCGATCACCGCTTCGCTCAGGGAAAAGCCCAGGGCGAAGTCCTCCAGGTCGGCGGGCGTGGCCATCATCACCACGTGCGGCTCGCCGTTGTAGACCAGGGCGACCGGGGTTTCCTCGGCCACCCAGTCCTGCAGGGTACTGGTCTTGCCGTCGCGCCAGGCGCGCACCGGCAGGCGCGCGCAGCTGCCGGCGGCCTCGTCCACCGCGGCGGGCTTACTTGAGGGCAGTGGCATCGGCGCCGCCATGCAGCAGGGCCTGCTGGCGCTCGGAGAACTGGCGGTGGCGCTTCTGCCATTCGGAGGGCTGGCTGACCCGGGTCACCTGCACCGCGGTGACCTTGTACTCGGGGCAGTTGGTGGCCCAGTCGGAGTTGTCGGTGGTGATGACGTTCGCGCCCGAATCCGGAAAATGGAAGGTGGTGTAAACCAGCCCCGGCTGCACCCGCGGCGTGACCACGGCGCGCATCACGGTCTCCCCGGCGCGGCTGCGCACGCCGACCCAGTCGCCATCCTTCACCCCGCGCTCCTCGGCGTCATGCGGATGCAGCTCCAGCCGGTCTTCCTCGTGCCAGGCGTTGTTGGCGGTGCGGCGGGTCTGGGCGCCGACGTTGTACTGCGACAGAATGCGGCCGGTGGTGAGGATCAGCGGATACTTGCCGTTGACCTTCTCGCGCGTCGGCACGTACTCGGTAAGCATGAATTTGCCCTTGCCGCGCACGAACTCGCCCACGTGCATGATCGGCGTGCCCTCGGGCGCCTGCGCGTTGCAGGGCCACTGGATGCTGCCCAGGCGGTCCAGCTTGTCGTAGCTGACGCCGCTGAAGGTGGGGGTGAGCCGCGCGATCTCGTCCATGATCTCCGACGGGTGCGCATAATTCATCGGATAACCCAGCGCCTTGGCGAGCAGCTGCGTGATCTCCCAGTCGGCGTAGCCGCCGGGCGCCGGCATCACCTTGCGCACCGGCGAGATGCGCCGCTCGGCATTGGTGAAGGTGCCGTCCTTCTCCAGAAAGGAGGAGCCCGGCAGGAAGACGTGGGCGAACTTGGCGGTCTCGTTGAGGAACAGGTCCTGCACCACGATGCACTGCATCGCGCTCAGCGCGGCGGTGACGTGCTGGGTGTTGGGATCGCTTTGCGCGATGTCCTCGCCCTCGACATACAAGCCGAGGAACTCGCCGTCCAGCGCCGCCTCGAACATGTTGGGGATGCGCAGGCCCGGTTCCGCCAGCAGGCCCACGCCCCAGTCCTGTTCCAGCAGCTGCCGCGCCGCCTCGTCGCTGACGTGGCGGTAGCCCGGGAACTCGTGTGGGAAGGAGCCCATGTCGCAGGAGCCCTGCACATTGTTCTGCCCGCGCAGCGGGTTCACCCCCACGCCGTCGCGGCCGATGTTGCCGGTGGCCATGGCCAGGTTGGCGATGGCCATCACCGCGGTGGAGCCCTGGCTGTGCTCGGTGACGCCCAGGCCGTAGTAGATCGCCCCGTTGCCGCCGCCGGCGAAGAGCCGCGCGGCGGCGCGCACCTCCAGCGCCGGCACGCCGGTGTCCGCTTCCAGCGCTTCGGGCGAATGGCGCGGCTCGGCGACGAAGGCCTTCCACTTGGCGAAAGGCCCCGGCTCGCAGCGCGCGGCGACGAAGGCCTCGTTCACCAGGCCCTCGCTCACCACCACGTGGGCCAGGCTGTTGAGCAGGGCGACATTGGTGCCCGGCCGCAGCTGCAGATGATGCTGCGCCTCGATGTGCGGCATGCGCACCAGGTCGATGCGGCGCGGGTCGGCGACGATCAGCTTCGCTCCCTGGCGCAGGCGCCGCTTCATCTGCGAAGCGAACACCGGGTGCGCGTCGGTGGGATTGGCGCCTATGATCAGGACCACGTCGGCCTGCATCACCGAGTCGAAGGTCTGCGTGCCCGCAGACTCGCCCAGGGTCTGTTTCAGGCCGTAGCCGGTGGGCGAATGGCAGACGCGGGCGCAGGTGTCGACGTTGTTGTTGCCGAAGGCGGCGCGTACCAGCTTCTGCACCAGGTAAGTTTCCTCGTTGCTGCAGCGCGAGGAGGTGATGCCGCCGATGGAATCGCGCCCGTGCTCGCGCTGGATGCGCTTGAACTCGGCGGCGGCGTGTCCGATCGCCTCCTCCCAGCTCACCTCGCGCCAGGGATCGCTGATTTTGGCGCGGATCATCGGCCTGGTGATGCGGTCCTTGTGCGTGGCGTAGCCGATGGCGAAGCGGCCCTTGACGCAGGAATGTCCGTGGTTGGCATGGCCATCCTGGTTCGGCACCATGCGCACCACCTCGGCGCCGCGCATCTCGGCGCGGAACGAGCAGCCCACGCCGCAGTAGGCGCAGGTGGTGACGACGCTGTGCTCGGCCTGCCCTTTGTCGATCAGCGATTTCTCCGACAGCGTCGCGGTCGGGCAGGCCTGCACGCAGGCGCCGCAGGAGACGCATTCGGAATCCATGAAGGAATCGTCCTGGCTGGCGGCGATCTTGGAGCCGAAGCCGCGGCCCTGCACCGTCAAGGCCAGCGTGCCCTGCACCTCGTCGCAGGCGCGCACGCAGCGCGAGCAGACGATGCACTTGCTGGGGTCGAACGTGAAATAGGGATTGCTTTCGTCCTTCTTCGCCGCAAGGTGGTTCTCACCCGAATAACCGTACCGCACCTCGCGCAGGCCCACGGCGCCGGCCATGTCCTGCAGCTCGCAGTGGCCGTTGGCCGGGCAGGTCAGGCAGTCCAGCGGATGATCGGAGATATACAGCTCCATCACGCCGCGGCGCAGCTCGCCGAGCTTCTGGTTCTGCGTCACGACCTTCATGCCCGGCGCCGCCAGCGTGGTGCAGGAGGCCGGGTAACCCTTCATGCCCTCGATCTGCACCAGGCACAGGCGGCAGGAGCCGAAGGCTTCAAGCTTTTCGGTGGCGCAGAGCTTGGGCACCGCAATGCCAGCCAGGGCCGCGGCGCGCATCACCGAAGTACCGGCGGGGACCGTCACGGCAAAGCCGTCGATACTCAAGCTGACGAGCTGCTCGGACGCCGACGCAGGCGTGCCGAAATCCTCTTCCGCTATGGACAGCATGGCTGACTCCCGAAGCGAAAAGCTTCTCGCGCAAAGACGCAAAGCCGCAACAAAGATTTCTTTAATCTATCTTTTGGCCTTTCCTTTGCGTCTTTGCGTCTTTGCACGAGCATGTTTTTCTTCATGATGAACAATACCTAGGCCGCAGCTTGCGACCGCCTGCCGAAATCTTCCGGAAAATGATTCAGCGCGCTCAGCACCGGCGCCGGCGTCAGCCCGCCCAGCGCGCACAGCGAGCCGTGGGTCAGGGTCTCGCAAAGGTCGCGCAGCAGCGCTTCCTGCTGCTCCGGCTGCTGGCCGGCGAGCAGGCGGTCGATGACCTCCACGCC
>CAJCJI010000528.1 GCA_903970595.1 Verrucomicrobiota bacterium | reverse complement strand
CGGCATTGAGCACGCCGGCCGCGATGCCCGAGGACGCCTTGTCCACGCCGGCCAGCACCGCCGTGGTCATGGCCGGCACCGCCAGCCCCATGCCGGCAGGAATCACCGCGAACACCAGCAGGATCGCCCACAAGGCACTGGCCGCGTTCAGGCGCGACAACAGCAGGTAGCCAAGCGCGCCGATGGCGGCGCCCAGCACCATCGGCGGCCGCGGCCCCAGACGCGCGGCCATGCGGCCGCTGAGCATGTTGGAGAGGATGAAGGTTCCGGTCAGCGGCAGGAAGCACAGCCCCGCCTGCAGCGCCGAATAGTGCCTGGCCTGCTGCAGGTAGAAGCTGAGCACGAAGATCACGCCGTAATAGCTCAGGTTCACGGCCACACCGAAAATCACCGCGGGACTGAAATCCGGCGCGCGGAACATGCCCAGCGGCAACAGCGGCTGGGCGGTGCGCAGTTCCGTGACGATGAAGGCCAGCGTACAGACCAGCCCCAAGGCGAGGGAGCCAAGCACCAGCGGATGATGCAGCCCCAGCCGCTTTAATTCGATCACCGCGCCGGTCAAACAAGCAATGGCCACGACCGCCAGCCCCTGCCCCAACAGGTCCAGCCGGCGCCCGGCCTGGCGCGCGGTCTCCTCCACACCCAGGGCCAGCAGGATGCCCAGCGCGCACACCGGCAGGTTGACCCAGAACACGCTGCGCCAGCCCAGCCAGCCGACCAGCAGGCCGCCGACCACCGGCCCCGCGGCGATGGAGACGCCGCCGGCCGCGGTCCAGGTACCCACGGCGCGGGCGCGCAAGGCTGAATCGTGGCCGCAAGCGTGATTGATCAGCGCCAGCGAGGGCGGCACCAGCAAGGCCGCGAACACCCCCTGCGCCGCGCGCGCGGCCACCAGCATCGCCGCGTTCAGCGCGCAGCCGCAGGCCACCGTGGCCAGGGCGAAACCCCATAAGCCCACGAGGTAAGTGCGCCGCGCGCCAAGCCGATCGCCCAGCGCGCCAGCGCTGAGCAGGAATGCGCCGAAGACCAAGGCGTACGCGTCCACCACCCATTGCAAGGCGGGCACCGAGGCCTGCAATGCGGTGCCGATCTGCGGCAAGGCGACGTTGACGATGGTCACGTCGAGCTGGACCACGGTGAAGCCGAAGCTGGCGGCGAGGACCGTGCGGTTGACGGAAGCTGTAGAGGCGCGCGGGTTCATGGCCCGAGTATGCGGTGGGAGACGGTCGGGACGCTTGGTTGCGAGCCAAACTGTCCGCCGGGATGGCTTTGCCCGCTGCAGCCGTGCACAGGTCGCCTGCGCCACCGGCGGCTGTTGACCCGTCACACGCGGGAATTCATTTCAAGCCGCCTGATTGCAACACAGCAATGCAATGATCATCGTGCGGCCCGATGCTCAATCGTGCTTCGGGCCCCTATAATCCGTTTGAAGTTCCGCACCACGAGGAGATCGCATGAACACCATGGATATCGCGAAACAGCTGGTCGAGCTTTGCCGCCAAGGCAAGAACATGGAAGCCGTGAACACGCTTTTTGCCGACGACATCGTCAGCGTCGAGGCCGGCGCACCGCCCGGAATGGAGCGTGCAGCACACGGAATCGCCGCCGTGAGGGCAAAAAGCGAATGGTGGATGGCCAATCATGAAATCCATTCGGCCGCCGTGACCGGCCCCTGGCCCCACGACGATCGCTTCGTCGTCGGCTTCCAGTACGACGTGACCAACAAGCCGTCCGGCCAGCGCATGAAACTGGATGAGGTGGGGCTGTATTACATCCGCGACGGGAAGATCGTTCGAGAGGAATTCTTTTACAGCATGGGCGGTTGAGGCCAGGCCTATCGCAGTTCGAGCGAGCGGCTATGTATTCGCCTTTTTCAGTCCTACCTTTTCCTCTCAATCAAACAAAACCCATGCCCAAACGGGTCGGCGCAAAATGCGACCGACCCGTGCTCCGGGTTTTCGAAGACTTGTTCGCGCGTGGCTCCGGCGTCCAGTGCTCGGGCAAGCGCTTGCTCCAGGTCATCGACATGAATGTCCAGGTGCACCGGGGTCCAGTGGCGTTCGTAGCGGCGCGTCTCTGATGTGCCGATGGACGGGCGCGTGCCGGCGGGCTTTTCCAGCAGGCAGATGTCTGCGCCGCCGGTGTGGAGCACTGCAACGCCGGGAACCGGTTCCGCGGCCTTGGTGAAGCCGAAGGCACTGCAATAGAACTTCAGGGCTGCGACTAGGTCCGGTACGTCGATGCTGATGGAAACACTGGTCATGTGATTTTCGCGATTGTCTCAGCTTTTTTGCTTGTTGGCCGCCCGCAACTGCGCCAGCTTCTCCGCAATCTTGCCTTCCAGGCCGCGGCCCGTGGGGCTGTAGAACTCGGTACCTACAAGCGCATCCGGCAGGTATTGCTGGCCGGCGGCATGCGCCTCGGTTTCGTCATGGTCGTAACGGTAGCCCTGGCCGTAGCCGAGGCCTTTCATCAATTTGGTGGGGGCGTTGCGCAGGTGCATGGGCACTTCCAGGGTGCCCTGGCTTTCCACCGCGGCGCGCACCTCGCCGTAGGCCTTGTACACGGCATTGCTCTTGGCGGCGACGGCAAGATAGGTGACGGCGACAGCCAGGGCCAGTTCACCTTCCGGGGTGCCGAGGCGCTCATAGCTGTCCCAGGCGTCCAGGCAGAGGCGCTGGGCGCGCGGGTCCGCCAGGCCGATGTCCTCGATGCTCATGCGCAGCAGGCGGCGGGCGACGTAGACGGGGTCGACGCCGCCGTCGAGCATGCGGGCGAACCAGTAGAGGGCGCCGTCCGGGTCGCTGCCACGCACCGACTTGTGCAGGGCGGAGATCTGATCGTAGAAATTCTCGCCTTGCTTGTCGAAGCGGCGCAGACCGCGGCCGATGAGCTTTTCCAGCAGCTGGTCGCTCTTTTCGCCGTCGGCGCGGGACAGTTCCACCGCCGTCTCCAGCAGGATCAAGGCGCGGCGTGCGTCACCGTCCGCGCTTTCGGCGATGCGGTCGAGCCAGTGCGGCGGCAGGGCGTCGGCGCTCTCGCCCAGGCCGCGCCCGGTGTCAGTGAGGGCGCGTGTCAGCAGATCGAGAATGGCGGCTTCGTCCAGTGGACGCAGCACGAAGACACGCAGACGCGACAGCAGCGCGCCGTTCAACTCGAAACTGGGATTCTCGGTGGTGGCGCCCACCAGGATCAGGGTGCCGTCTTCCACATAGGGCAGCAGGGCATCCTGCTGCCCTTTGTTGAAGCGGTGGATTTCGTCCACGAACAGTACGGTACGCCGCGGCGGGCTGGCCTGCAGCGCGGCGCGGGCCTGGGCGGTGGCCTCGCGGATGTCCTTGACCCCAGCCATGACGGCGGACAGCGTGAGGAACTGCGCGGCGGAGTGGCCGGCGATGAGGCGCGCCAGCGTGGTCTTGCCCACACCGGGCGGACCCCAGAACACCATGGAGGGGATGCGGCCGGCTTCGAGGGCCACGCGCAGCGGGGCGCCCGGAGCGAGCAGGTGCTGTTGGCCGACCACTTCGTCGAGCGTGCGCGGGCGCATGCGCTCGGCGAGCGGGGCGGCGGCCTGGCTGGTGGAGAGTGCGTCGGTCATGGCGGGCGTAGGCGAAGAATCTGGCCAGATCCTTCGCTGCGCTCAGGATGACAGCATTTTACGGTGACCGGTAGGGCGGGTCGTGACCCGCCGTTTACCGCGAATCGCAGGCTCAGTCCACCGACTTGGTGGTGATGCCGCCGTCGTTGACCACTTCCGCGCCCTTGGGCGGAGTGAACTGGAACTGGGCGGGGTCGATCCTGGCGTTGGTATGGACCTCGGTGAAGCTCACTTCGGAGGTACCGCCGATCTGGTCGGAGAAGCGCATGCGCAGCGGCGCGCCGTCCTTGTCCAGGGAAAGCTGGATGGACTTGAAGTCGCTGTCCTTGGCCTTGGGGGTGAGGTTCACCAGGCGCGTGGCGCCGTCGGTGCCGGCGTCCTGCACGTTGAAGGCGGTGGCCAGGGCGGCCTTTTGCGAGAGCAGCTCGGCCGGGGTGCCGGCCAGCGCGCTTTTCGCATCGCGCACCGTGACCTGGTTGAGGTCCGGATCGTAGGCCCAGAGCTTGGCGCCGTCGCAGATGGTGGCCTGCACGTAAGGTTTTTCGTAGGCCCAGCGGAATTTGCCGGTGGCGTTGCCAGCGCTGGGGCGCGCCAGCCAGAAATGCCCGCTGCTGCGCGCGGTGACCTGGCCCTTGTCGTTGGTCTGGACCTGGTCGAAATGCGCGTCGAAGGTCTGCACGCCGTCGGTGAAGCGCTTGAGGGTGTCCTGAGCGGAGTCGGCGTGGGCGCCGGTGATGGCGAGCAGGCTCAGGCATACGGCGGCAAGTCCAATTTTGATTTTCATTTTCGCGTCCGGATTTTCTGTTTGATGAGCTTGGCGGGCCGAAGCTGAGGCTGCGCTGAATAGCTGAGGGTGCGGCCCCTCACCCTAGCCCTCTCCCAACTGACGTGGGGAGAGGGGACTCGAGGAGGCGCGGTTGGGCGGCTTCACTCGCGGCCGCCGCCCGGCGCGAGAATCTCACGGTTGCCGCCCGGGCCGCTGGGGCCGACGATGCCGGCGGCTTCCATCTGCTCGACCATGCGGGCGGCGCGGTTGTAGCCGATGCTCAGGCGGCGCTGCACCCAGGAGACGCTGGCCTTGCGGGTTTCCAGCACCACGGCCACGGCCTGGTCGTAGAGCGGGTCTTTCTCGGCGTCGCCGCCGCCGGCCTCGCCGGCATCGCGCTGCTCGGGTTCGCCGGCGGTGATTTCCGGAACATAGTTGGGTTCGCCGACCTGCTTGAGGTAAGCCACCACCTTGTGCACCTCGTGATCATCGACGAAGGCGCCGTGCAGGCGGTTCATGCGCGAGGCGCCGATGGGGCGGTAGAGCATATCGCCGTATCCGAGCAGGGTCTCGGCGCCCATCTCGTCGAGGATGGTGCGCGAGTCGATGCGCGAGGCCACCTGGAAGGCGACACGTGAAGGGATGTTGGCCTTGATCAGGCCGGTGATGACGTCAACGCTGGGGCGCTGGGTGGCGACGATCAGGTGGATGCCGGCGGCGCGCGCTTTCTGCGCCAGGCGGGCGATGAGTTCTTCCACCTTCTTGCCGACCACCATCATCATGTCGGCCAGCTCGTCGATGATGACGACGATGTGCGGCAGGTTCTCCAGCGCCGGCGGCTCGATTGGATTGTCCGCGAACAGGTCCGGCTCGGCGGCCAGCGGATCGCGCAGCGGCTCGCCGTCGCGGACCGAGTCCTCGATCTTGCGGTTGAGCCCGGCCAGGTTGCGCACGCCCAGCGCGGACATCAGGCGGTAGCGGCGCTCCATCTCGGCCACGCACCAGCGCAGCGCGTTGCCGGCGTCCTTCATATCGGTGACCACCGGGGTGAGCAGGTGCGGGATGCCGTCGTAGACCGACAACTCCAGCATCTTCGGGTCGATCAGGATGAAGCGCACCTGCTCGGCGGTGGACTTGTACAGCATCGACAGGATCATGGCGTTGATCGCCACGGACTTGCCGGCGCCGGTGGTGCCGGCCACCAGCAGGTGCGGCATCTTGGCCATGTCCACCGCCACCGGGTTGCCGGCGATGTCCTTGCCCATGCCGATGGTCAGGGGCGCCGTCGAGTTCAGGTAGGAGGGGGATTCCAGGACCTCGCGCAGCACCACCATCTCGCGCTTCTGGTTGGGGATTTCCAGGCCGATGACGCTCTTGCCCTCCACCACT
>CAJCJI010000527.1 GCA_903970595.1 Verrucomicrobiota bacterium | reverse complement strand
CCGGTGGCGCGGCTGCGCGCCTCCGGCGGCGCCTGCCCGGTGACCACCCGGTAGGCCGTGGCGCCCAGGGCGTAAAGGTCGGTCCAGGGGCCGTGCGGGCCGGCCATGTAGAACTCTTCCGGGGCAGCATACGGCGGGGTGCCCGCGCTGAACACCGTGCGCGCCTTGAACCGGATTGGTGCGCGCAATTCGCCAAAATTGCTCAGCACGGCGCTGTCGTCGGGCCGCACGATCACATTTTGCGGGCGGATGTCCCGGTGCAGCAGGCCCACCGCGTGCGCCTGTTCCAAGCCGGACAGCACCGGCGCCAGCAGCCTGCGCAGCTGCGCTTCGCTGAGCGTGCCCTCGCGTTCCAGGATCTTGTCGAGAGTCTCTCCGGCAACGCGTTCGGTGACGTAATAGCCGGTGCCGTTGGCTTCGAATTGCCGCAGCACGCCGATCAGTCCGGGATGATTGAGCTTTTGCAGCAGCACCGCCTTGTCCAGGAAGCTCCGCAGCCAGAACCGTAAGGGCGTTCGGTCTTCCGGCTCCCTGGCCCGCACCGTGCCGTCTTCGCGCAGCGCGAATTCAGCCGGCATGAACTCCCTGACCAGGACCTCGGTGCCCGCGGCATCGCGGGCCAGGTAGGTGGTGACGAAGCGCGCCTGTTCCAATACGCCGGCGATCTCATAATCAAAAAGCCGCGTACCGTCCGCCAACGGCGGCGACAACTGTGCAGTACTCATGCTGACTCCCTTAACCCCACCGCGCGCCGCCGTTTTTTTCGGAAGTCGCGTGGTTGCCGGAATTCCTGAGGAACCGCCGGCATCAAGCTCATTGTGGACGGTCCGAAGCCCTGGCGTGGCGCCGCCCTGACGGCGCTTCAGAGCGGTGCATCGGTACCTGATATGCCTATTATTTCAAGGTTGCAACAATCTTGCCGTCAAGTGCCGGGCGGACCGGATCGGGTAAAGTTTTCACCCCCAATCGGCCTGAAAATGGCCCTGGGAACCATTTGCGAGCGCGCCGCGCGGTGTTTGGTTACGATGGCGTCCGGATTTTCCGGCGAGCCTGGCGAGGCCGCCGCCGAAGACGATAACGACACCGAGGACACCATGAGCGACAGCCTGAACCCGGTACAGATGCTACTGCACAGGGCACAAACCACCCCGCAAGCCCCCTATCTGCACCAGCCCCGCAACGGCGCCTGGAAGAGCTACACCTGGGGCGAGGTGGCCGACCAGGCGCGGCGCATGGCCGCGGCGCTGCAGTCCCTGGGTGTGCCCGCCGGCAGCGCCGTGGCCATCACCGGCATCAATACCGCGCACTGGTTCATGGCGGATTTCGCGGCCGGGATCGGCGGCTATATCGGCGTGGGCCTGTATCCCAAGCAGTCCGAGGACGCGGTGCGCTTCATCCTGCAGCACAGCGAGGCCAAGGTGGTCTTCGTCGGGCCGATGCCGGACATGGACAGCTTCCTGTCCTGCCTGCCCGCGGATGTGATCCGCATCGCCCTGCCCTACCCGGGCGTGCCGGCCTGCCCCTACAGCTGGGACGCGCTGATCGCCAAACAGACGCCGCTGGCCGAGCCCGCGCCGCGGCAGCCGGACGAGCCCTGGAGCCTGATCTACACCTCCGGCACCACCGGCAACCCCAAGGGCGTGATCGTCACCGGGCGCAACCTCACCTTCACCATCGCCGGCGCGGTCAAGGCCATGCCGGCACGGCCGGAGGGCGAACATTTCCTGTCCTACCTGCCGCTGGCGCATGCCTTCGAGCGCGGCGCGGTGGAATGCGTCAGCGTCTACCTAGGCGCGCAGGTGTGGTTCCTCGAAAACCTCGACAAGCTCGGCGATACGCTCAAGCAGGTGCGTCCCACCCGCTTCTACGGCGTGCCCCTGGTCTGGACCCGCATCCAGGGGCAGATCCTCAAGCAGCTGCCGCAGCAAAAGCTCGACCGGCTGCTGCGCATCCCGCTGCTGTCTGCTTACGTCAAGCGCAAGATCCGCAAGGGACTGGGACTGGACCGCTGCTGGCTGCGGGTGAGCGGCGCGGCGCCGCTGCCTCTGCCGGTGCTCAACTGGTACGGCAAGCTGGGGATCGATATCTACCAGGGCTACGGCATGACCGAGAATTCGATCTACGCCACCGTCAACCTGCCCGGCGCCAACCGCGCGGGCAGCGTCGGCCGGCCTCAAGCCGATTCGCTGATCCGCATCGGCGAAGGCGGCGAAATCCAGAACAAGCATCCGGGCGTGACGCCGGGCTACTACAAAGACCCGCAGAAAACCGCCGAACTGTTCACCGCTGACAGCTGGCTGCACACCGGCGATGTCGGCCGCCTGGACGAAGACGGGTATCTCTACATCACCGGCCGCGTCAAGGAAATCTTCAAGACGCTCAAGGGCAAGTACGTCACCCCCGCCCCGATCGAAGGCGCCTTCAGCGGCAACCACGACGTCGACCAGATGTGCCTGGTGGGCGCCGGCCTGTTCCAGCCGGTGATGGTGCTGGCACTGACCCCGGAGGCGCGCAAGAAGCCGCCCGCCGAAGTGGAAAAGGAACTGGTGGCGACGATGGAACAGGTCAACGCCACGCTGGAAGCCCACGAGGCCATCTCCAAGATCTACATCAGCCGCGATGCCTGGAGCATCGACAACAATCTGCTGACGCCGACCATGAAGGTGCGGCGCAACGAAGTGGAGAAGCGCTTTGCTGCCTTGATCGAGGCGAATGAGAGCAAGCGGGAGTTGAAGGTGGTGTGGGAGAAGTAAGCGGAATTCGCCGCGTGGGCGGAGCGCCGCCAGGCGCCCCGCCCAGCATGCGCATATTGCCCCGAACTGCACTTCCAAAAGCTTAGCGGACGGATATCACCATTCAGCTTGACCAACCACGGGCATCGGCCCGCCGGCTGCTGACAGCGCTCACCCTGCTTGCGCCGGTGGCTTTGTACGTCGGCCAGTGCCTGCCGTTTCGGCACTACGTCGTCGACGATCCCTACATCACCTTCCGCTACAGCCTGTTCCTGGCCGAAGGGCATGGGCCGTATTTCAATCCCGGCGAACACGTCGAGGGCTATACCAATTTCTTGCTGATGCTGTTGATGTCGGCCGTGGCCAGGCTCGCGGGCGCCGGCGCAATGCCCCTGGCAGCCAAGGCGATCGGCCTGGGCTGCGGAGTGCTGGCCGTGGCTTTCACCTACCGGCTTGCAGGTCGCCTGGCCGCGGCGCCGGACCGCAGGCACGAGCCGCTGGCCGGGATGCTGGCCGCCGGATTCGTTGCCGCCTCGCCAGGGTTTGCGGTCAACAGCACCAGCGGCCTGGAAACCACCCTATACAGCTTATTGATCACGCTCGGCGTGCTGTCGGGCGAAGCGGTCGGACGCCGCGGAGCATGGTTGGCCTCGGCCCTGGCCTTCAGCGCCGCGCTGCTGACGCGTCCCGAAGGCTCGCTGATCTTTGGCGTGTACTGGATAGCCAGCGCTCTGCACAGCTGGCGGCGGCCCTCCGATGGTCGGCCTTTGCGTGAACTTTGCCTGATGGCCGGCATCGTCTGCGCGGTGTTCCTCGCGCAAATCCTCTTCCGGATATGGGTCTACAACGGTGAGTGGCTCCCCAATACCTTCTACGCCAAACAGGGCGGGGTCAGCTGGCCTTGGCCGTATATCCAGGCCGGCGCGATCGCGCCCTTCGGCGGCATTGCCGGCGCGGCCTTTGCGGCCGCCGCAGCATTGGGCGGAGTTGGCCGCGGACGCCTGATGGTGGTGGCCGCCCCGGCTCTCTTCGGTGCGCTGACTCCGTTCATCGTCGGCACAGACTGGATGCTGGGCGAACGCTTCGTAGTACCCTATTTGCCGCTGCTGGCGGCGGTGCTTGCGGTGGGATGGTGGCGCGCCATCGGTGCCGTGGCGATGCCGCAGTTTATGCGCGCGACGATCCTTGCCGCGGTAGTCGCCGCCGTGTGGTTCGCGCAGGGCGCAGAGCGCGCCGGGATGCTCCGGCACATCGTGCCCGATGCCTATGGATTCCAGACCGGCCACATGGCCTTGGCACAGTGGCTGGACAAGCAATGCAGCCCCGGTGACACCATCGCCCTGATGGATGTCGGGATCGTCGGCTACAAACTTCCGCAACTGCGGATTCTGGATATCTCCGGCCTGACCGATCGCCACATCGGGAAGAGTCCAGGCGGATTTCTGGAGAAGCGATATGACTCGGCCTACATCTTCGACCAGGCACCTCGCTTCATCGTCCTCACCATGGGATTGCCGCCGGGCCGCCTGACAAGAAGCCCGTCGAATATCGATCCCCGGTTCGGCTCCGGGGTCGAAAATGTGCTTTATCATCAAGCAGCGTTTCAACAGCTCTACACCCAGCATGCCGCGACCGGGCAGCCGGGAACGCTGGGCGATTGGGCCCGCGCGCTGCGCGCCGAGCAGGTCTTCCTGCATGCCTATCCCGATGCGGACTATCTGCTGGTGGTCTACCGTCGTCAGGACGGCGGGGCCTCGGCCGAGAATTGAGCAATGTAGGGTGAATGACAGCAGTAGGCGCCTTGGGCGGAGCGAAGCGCAATCCGCCATTGCGGCCTTTCAAATCTCGCCGAAACTTCGTCGCGCGCAAGCGCGCGCGCTGAAGTTTCAGACGGATGCTTCAGCACGCGTCGCCCGCAGGAGAAATTGCTGAGATTACGTCCCTCGTCACCCCTACCCCTTACACCCGGCAGCCCGCTGGCTGCGGGCTCCCAAGGGGAGAGGGGAAACGGCTCATGGGGAGACCTCTCCAATCCTCCCGATAGCGCCGCAGGCCGCGGTGTTTATTGCGCCGGCGCCGGTGCCGTCACAGCCGCAACCTTCGGCGGAATCGCCGTGATGGTGAACTTGCCCAAGTCCACCCCCACATCCCAGCCGCGGCCGGTGCCGCTGATGGCGACGGAGATCTCGCCCTTGGTCAGCACCTGTCCGCCGGCCGAATGGACCGCGCCGGCACCGCCGCCGCCGGAGACGTAGTCGCCGGTGACGTCGGCGATGGTCTTCACTCCGCTGAAGTCGCCGTGGCCGTCATCAATGCTGGACTTGCCGGCGGTGAGCCCGCCGCCGACCGAGCGCAGCTTCACCTTCATCGTGCTGCCGTCGGAGCAGCTGACGGTACCGCGGCCGCTGTAGCTCTTGTAGATGGCCGACCAGCCTTTCAGGTTGAAGCGCATCTTGCAGCTGAGGCTGGGGGTATCCGCGTAAGCGCTGGCGCCGCAGCAGCCGAGCAGGAGAATAGTGGTGCAGGCAGCCTTCGTTCCGAGGTTCATGGCATCGAGTCCTTATTGTGAGTGGTCTGCATATCCTTGCAGCACTCCTTTGACCCGCGCGGCGCGCCAGAATTCCCTATGCCGGCGGGAGCCGGCCTGTGGGTGCACCGGAAAGGGGCAGCCGCGCTACCGCACGCCAAAAAAAGAACCCGGTTCACGCGCTGTCGACTTCGCGTGAACCGGGCAGTGTCGTGCGACTGCAAGACTACACAGGCCCCAGGGACCTGTACAGTCAGGATCGTTCAGACGTCACGACTCTCTCCGCGTCCTGCAAGGGAAGCGCGAATGAGATTCCATGTCAGCCCTCGCCGGCCAGTTGGCTGAGCCACTGGCCTACGTCGCTGACCACAGTAGGCACCACACCGCTGACACCGCCGGTGATGGCGTAACGGCCTTCCTCCACCAATTGCCCGGTGACCGCCATGCGCCGGTAACGCTGGCCGTCCCGGACGACGATGTAGTCGGTATCGTGCAGGCGCAGCACGGCGCTGCCGGGAACTACCCAGGCGATGCGCTCGCCGGCTTCAAGCTGGCCTCTGACGAGCATGCCGGGATGCAGCAGGTGCTGAGGATTTGGCACGGCGAAGCGAATCTGCAAGGCGGAGGCCGCCGGATCGGCATCCGGTGCCAGCCCGACCACTTGCCCGCTGAAGCTCTGCGCCGGCAAAGCGAGTGCCTGAAATCCCAACTGCTGCCCCAGCTTGACTGCCGGCGCCTCGCTGCCCTGGACATCGACGATGAGTTGCAGGCTGCCCGGCTGCCGCAGGTCCTGCGACAGAGTTCCGGCGATGGGGACGCTCAGGGTGACCATCTGGCGCACCGGCTGCGCGGTGTCCAACGGTTTGCCGCCCCATTCGCTTCGGCCCGGCACCGATTCTGAACCGGGGCGCGCTTCCGCGGTCTGCGCTGTCGCAGCCGCCCGGGCATTTTCAGCCAGCTTGACGGCGCCATGATGCCTCTCCACAAGATAGCTGAGCGCAGCCAGAAGAATGATGAAGGCTTCGACCACGATGGGCTTGAACATAGGCACCTCGATCCGGCGTCCCGCCGCCGGTTCCTGGTCCGGCCCGCCGGCCGCCGCCGCGAACGCGCGCTTGCTGTTCATGACGGGGGCCGGGGGCATGGACGGCATGGGAAAGTCCTGTTGACTCAGCAGTTCTGCATCAGAAGTGGATGATGGCGTCGCCGGACAGCACCGTTTCCGCCGCCTTGTTCGGCGCCTGGCTCAGGTTGCCGTTGAAGGCCGGACCGTTCCACGACCGGTAGTAGGTGACTTCCGGGCGCAGTTCGATCTGCGGCGATAGCCAGTGCTGCCAGCCAATGCCGAATTCCGTATAGCGGGTCTTGTTGCCGGTGCGCTGACCTTGACGGTCCCAATAGAACTCGGGGCGGAACGAGAAGTTGTTCAGGGCATTCGGCGAGTAGTTCAGGTATGCAGTCGTGCCGTAAGATGCCGCAGTACATTTAAGTACTACAGCGTTATCGCACTTGGCCTCACTTGGATTGTTGAAATTGACGCCTTGCAGGGAAGAAAACGGCGTACCGCCATCGGAGCCATAGGCATTGTTGATGGCCTGAACAAGGGGGTTGTTCAGGTTCGGCACATTGTTTTCGTGTTCGGTGTAGAACTCATAGGAGATGTGCCACTTTGCGTTGAACTTGTGGTACGCGGTCAGACCGTACCATTGCAGGTTGTTATAGCCCCAGTTGCCATTGTTGATGGCGTCAGCGCAGCCGTTGATGTTGTTATTGCCATCCTGTGTCTGGTAACGGAAGCAGCCCGTAACCGACGGCATTGCGCCCGGATCTTTCCTGAACCTGGCGCCAGGATAGAGCGGGTTCGTGATGGTTTCGGGGTTGCCAGTGGCCGGATCGTCAATCGTGACG
Source organism: Verrucomicrobiota bacterium (assembly GCA_903970595.1). Classification (GTDB taxonomy): domain Bacteria; phylum Pseudomonadota; class Gammaproteobacteria; order Nevskiales; family Nevskiaceae; genus Nevskia. Next base: position 5,868 of record CAJCJI010000527.1, on the reverse strand, counting down.
TTCTGGGTCGGATTGGGGATGCCTTGCGCCAAATGCCAGGGCGGAGCCTCAGTACCGACGGACACGCCAAGTTGCAGGAAGAACTGCTTGGTTAGGGCCAGCGTGCTCTGCAGACCCGAATTGGTGTAGTTGTCCAGCGTATACGTGATGGAGTGCGTATACATGTAGTTGTTTGGAGCGAGCTGTGCCTCGATGTCCGGCAGAGAGATGTAACGGCCCAGGCGCAGCAGCAATCCATCCCCCACGTGCGGAATGAATAACTCCAGGTACTCCATCGGGAAGTCGTAGCCGTTGACGTTGTTCTTGCCCAACAACTGTTCGCTGGCGACGCCGTAGGCCGTGGTATAGCGGTAGTTTTCGCCATAGATGCCCGAAAGACGGAAGCCCCAGTCGACGTGATCGTCCTGGACCGTGTCCGGCACGCGCTCGAAGTAGACCACGAACTGGTCGAGTTGCAGGGAGTTGGGGTTGTAGTCGTAGGCGGCGGGAGCGTTTCCACCTTCGTGCGCCGTGCTGGTGCTGAGATTGCCACCCGGGTCGATCCAGCCGTAGAACTGCATGTTCCCGGAGGCCATGGCCTTGCCGAGCCAGGTGTTGGCGATGCCGACCATGAGGGGGCTGTCAATTGAAGCTGGACGCGTGACGCCCAGATTCTGAGTGCCGCCGTAGGGCCATTCGGTGAAGGGCATCGGAGGAGAGGTCTGCGGTGTGATCGGCCAACCATCGCGGCGACCGGGAGGTGCGTTCGGGTCCGAAGGCGGCCCAGCCTGACCCCATTCCAACTTGTAGTAGTTCGCGATGCGGTCAAACGGATCGTCGCCGTCCTTGTTCAGGTAGGTGTCCAGGCAGGAATAGTTTTTATAGGGATCGCAACTTTCCGCGGCTGCGGAGGGCGCTTGCGCCCACGCGCCGTGCGGCGCAAACAGGCAGGCCCCGAGGCTGATTGCCAAATACGCTGGCAGACGTCTCATTTTCTTCAAAGCTCCCACTCCAAATTTTATTCCGCGACGAAACGCGAAGGACGATGAAACCCGGTCAAGCTCGATTCCGGGCACTGCTGCGAAATATCGGCCGTCCCCTTTTGAACAAGGACAGGCCGAACCTCGCAGTAAGATGCTCAGCGGCGGTTGTTTACCAGCTCAGTTCCGGACTTCCGGTAAGCGAGGTGGGCGGCAACTTTGCGGACGCGGACGCTGCAAGGCGCTCCGCTCGCACGGTGTCGGCCTCAGGTCTGGCTGTCGCAATCCGTACCGCGACCGGACAGGCCTTACCTCTCGCAAAACTTCGCATTTCAAAACGCCCCTTTGTTGCCGCTATTCAGCCGTACTGGCATTTATGCCAGTACGAAATGCATCAACGTCTCTTTATGGCATGTCTAACGCATCATCTATGCCACTTTGATTAGTTTTTAATTCATAGTGACTAAAATTCATGTCATTACTATATATAAGGCTGCCGTTTTGATTCCATGGGTAATGACGGAAAACTCCGTTAGTTGTGCGTAGTGAGCGCAGGGGATTGCATAAAGGCCTCATAAAGAACTTCACACCAGGGGCCGCGCTGCCGGACCCGCCGGGGTATGTCGCGGGCGATCTGAATTGCAGGCGCAGGTGGGGCGCTGATTGACGGTGGCTACTTCTTGACGGGGTGAGCTTGGGTAGCGCACTTTTTCAAGCCGGCGGGCACTTTTCCCTCAGCCTCGTACTTGTATCGACGCGTCGGGGCAGACGCTCGCTGGAATTCCAGATTGGTCCCTTGCACCAACTGGCTCGCCCAGGCATCAGCAAGCCGCCGTCCGCAGGAAGTTCACCGCAAGGGGAAAATCTGTTTCGACCTACCCTCGATAACGGCCCAAAAGCAACTGACTTCGTGGCAGCAGGGTGTTACGGCGGAGCCGCTCCCATGATTCTTTCCGGACAAAGAATTCATTGAAATCGGAGCGGCTCTGCCGTGCGTTTCTGCGACTGATTCTGGCTAGCCCACCAGCTTAGAACTTGACCATGACGCCGGTGCCAAAGACCGCTTCGGTCTTCTTCAGATCCGGGTACCAATCACCCCCCGCAGTGGCGCAGGAGCCGGTACCGAGACCGCCGGTATCGACCGATCCATTGTTGCAGATGGCGTCTTGCGGGCTGCCGTTGCTGCCCTGAAGGCCATTATTCGGCGGCGTAATGCCTTGTGAGCCGGTCCAGTACGGCACGTCGGAGTAACGGTAGGTCGCCTCCACCCACCAGGTGATCCAGGGCTTGGGCATGTATTGGTAGTTGACCTGGTAATCCCATTGGAACAACTTCAAACCAGGAGACTCGGAAAAGTAAGGCGTGCCGGAAAGGGCTGTTGCGCCATTGATCGGCGGCGTCAGCGCAAGGTAGCGGCCGGGGTTGTTCATGAAGCCGCCGCCAACCGTGATCGCGTGGTGGGTATTACCAAACCAGGTGCGATCATAGATCATTGAGCCGAGGAAACCGGTTTTGTTGGCACCGGTAAAGCACCCCACACCGCCGCCGTATTCGCAGCCAACATCCAAGGTCCACGAGAAGGCCATTCTGTTGATGCCCATCTTGGACAAGCCGGCCTTGGGGCTGTCATGAGAATCGAAGTACTTGACCTCGATACTGTCGTCCTCATGAACGCGGTGGACCTTGGTGTAGTTCACACCTGTGTAGTTGTCGCCGGCAGGATGACACTGGCCAATACCCTCATTGGCAGGGCCGTAGTTACAGGGATCGATTGCCTGTCCGTAGTAGTTGCCGGTGCAGCTGTTGACGGCGGCGCCGCCGCAGCTTGCGTTGGTGGCAATATTGTCCTGCCCCAGGGTGTATGTATTCCAGACCAGCCTGATATTGTCGTTCGGGATATAGAGAATCTGCCCGCCGAAACCAGGCCACTTGTTGTACATGGCATAGGACTGCCAGCCGTTGATCAGCCAAGGCTCGATCTTCAAGTGCTGAGTTGGAAACCACTGTACGCGAAGGCCGTTGAAAAACCACGGCGTGTTGGATGAAACGAAGGATGGCTGGTAGGTCCAATTGTCGAAGTTGTAATAGCTGAACAAGCCGATGTAGGAAACGAAGATGCCGGCGTCGATGTTCAAGCCGTGGCTGATGTTATCCCAGTGGTAGCCGGCATTGGCTTCCGACATGTACTTGTACGCGCCCTGCAGGTCCCAGGCGCCGACGCCTGAGCTGGCGTCGTTGCGCGGGGTCGTGGTGGCGAATTCGCCGAACATCGACAGAAAACGCGCATGCACGCCGTTCCAGTGGAAATCACCGCCGAAGCTGACCTGCTCGATCTGGACTTCGTTGGAGCGGAACTCCTCGGTCGAGCCGCCGATGGTGTGATCCTTCGGGTTGTGGTCGCTGATCAGGTAATTCATGTCGAAACGGATTTCGGGCGTGAAGAACTTGGTGTCGAACACCGGCGTCTGATTGCGCCCGCTGCCGTTGGCCCAGGTCATATCGCTGTCGGCAAACGGCGTCTGGGTGTCGTTTTCCGGCGCCGGATCGGGCGCCTGCAAGGCCTCCGGAATGGTCGGCGCAGCCGGCGCGGCCGCGGCTGCGTCAGCCAGGGCAACTGCCGAAGCCGATGTCAGTACGGTAAATGCCACGCCAAGGGCCAGGCCGCGTCTCGCGGCCCGCGCCGTATGGATGAGATGATCCAAACCGAATTTCATTAGCTTTTCCCCTTTGTGAAAGTCGCATCCAAAACAGATCGCATCCGGCCGCTCACCCGGTTTTGACGCGCGCTTCGCCAGAGCGCAGTCGCGCCACGGTTTGCAACCGCTGCAGGTATCAGAGTCGGAAATAAATCGATCCGGACGCCCGGCACACCACGCAGGACGACCGATCTTTGCTTCAATGACTCCGCAATTCAGAACAAAATATTGCGCGCCATCAGGCCAAGCACACTGGCAGACATTTCATTTCTTAAAATCTCCCGATCCTTTTTTCGCGACGACTCGCGAACGACGATGAAACCCGGTCCAGCGCAATCCGGGCACTGCTGCGAAAAGACGGCCGTTCCCCTGCAACGAAGTCCGGCCGAACCTCACAGTTAGCGGGTGGTCAACGGCAGTCCTTGTAAATCTCGGGGTTCCCCGGACGCGCGTTGGGCGGCAGCTTTGCCGACATCACGGCAGCAAAAGACCCCGGCTGGCACGACTTGGCAAGCAGCTGGGCCGGCTGTGAGTCCGCGGCGGCGGAATGCGGCGCGTACACGCCGGGCGATTTGACGGTGAGGGTGTTCAGCGCCGGAGCCTCCGCAGATCCAGAAGCCGGAGCAGCCTGGTCGGCGGCGGCCAGATGCACCCCATAAACGCCGGGGGCCCTGACCGCCATGATGGCCTGGAACGAGCCAGGCCTGGCCGCCGAACCGTCGGCCGACTGGTTGGCGGCGCAAGCCGAAACCCAGGCCATGGCCGAAGCCGCTATTGCCGACATCCAGACCCTGTTACGCGCAGACCTCACCATTTCAAACGCCCCTTTTTCATTCCCGAATGCCGATCGGACCGCCATTGCTGACAATTCGACCACTATCAACGTCTGTTTATGAAAACCGTTACGCATTATTCATGCCACCTATAGACAAATTTATAAGTCATTATGACTTTTACATGGGTCTAAAGTATGCGAGAACGAGGCATTTTGAATCGATAGGCCCGGACCGGCCGAAATATTTGTTCTACACAAAGAACGGCTGGAATTCTGGCCAAGGGGCCGTCAAGGCCCCCGACTCCGCGTCTAGGAAGCGAGGGCTAGGGAACCTCTGATCAATTCCATGCCCTGCCGCGGCTTGCCGGTTCGCGCAGGGCTAGGCGCGAGGAGCGTGGTGTACTGGATGTACACGAGCGACGAGCAACAACGCCCTGCGCGAACCGGCAAGCCGCCCGTAGGGTTGCCCCCCATTTTGCGCCATGCGTCGTTGCTCGCTCCTCATGTACATAGAGTACACATCGTCGCTACGCGCCTAGCCTGGCCCAAAATGGGGGGCAACGGCAGGGTATGGAATTAACCAGAGGCTCCCTAGGTTAGCAGACCGGGGCCGGCAAGGTGGATAAAGGCTGGATTTAGACGAGGAAATCGGACATTATCGCGGCACAACCAATGCGGCCGCGCCGGCCTCGCGCGATCCGGGCTTGAAGTATCTGGCAGGGGGAGAAATGAAAAAGCTTTTGGCGTTGATGCTGCTGAGTGCAACGGCGACCGTGCACGCACAGGGCCTGATGAAGAACGTGGGCGGCAGCTCGAGCGACAGCAGCTCCGGCTCGGGCGGAAGCTCCGGTGAATCCTTCGACGACGACAAGAGGTTCCCGTTCTACGTCGGCGCCGACCTGCAGAACCCCAAGCTCTCGATCTCCGACTCGGGCAGCTTTGGCGGCCTCAACAACACCGACTACGACAGCAAGTTCTGGGACCTGCGCGCCGGCTACCGCCTGTTCAAGGTGGTCGGCATCGAAGCCCACTACGGGGTGCCCGACAACAGCGGCGGGGACCTGAACCAGTACAAGGTGCGCAACTACTACGGCATTTTCGCGGTGCCCACCGCCAACGTGTTCGGCCTGTTCGAGCTTGGCTTTCCCATCGGTTACACCAACTCCAGCGTCCGCCTCAATGGCGAAAGCACCACCGGCGCGGTGGAGCAGGTGCAGGCGCACCTGAGCAGCGCGGCCTACGGCGCCAACCTGGAAGTCCCGCTGCGGGTGTTCTGGCGTGCGCTGCCGGACTTCCGCCTCACCGGCGGCGGCATGGTCTATTACCAGCGCACCGACGCGCGCGAATACGGCTACCACTTCGGCCTGCGCTACGATTTCGGCTTCGGCAACCCCACGGTGGCCGCGGCGGAGCCGCCGCCGGCCGAGGAGGCGCCTGC
>CAJCJI010000526.1 GCA_903970595.1 Verrucomicrobiota bacterium | reverse complement strand
CAATCTGCGAACCGCCGGAGGCGGCAGCGACAAAGCCGCCGGAGGTGGTTGCGGAGGCGGTGGTGTTGCCCGTATCGACCGTGAAGGCCGAGCCGTTGTTGCTGGTGATCGACACCTGGTTGGCTGTGGCGGAAACGGTGCCGGCGGAGCCCGCACCGCCGTTCAAGCCGGTCAGGGTGTCGCCGTTGGCGCTGACGGTGGCCGAGACGGTGGCGCCATTGGCGGCAGTCAGACTCAGATCGCCGCCGCTGATTGTGGCGGTGACGCCGGTGACCTGAGAGTTGATCAGGGTGGCCAGGCCGGCGGCGCTGGTGAAGGACCCGTCAACGGCGACGCCGTTGATCACCAGGTCGCTGCCCGAAAGCGTGCCGCTCGCTGCTGCCGCATGCGTTCCGACGAGGTCCGATTGGGCCGTCGCGGTCACGCCGGCGCCGGCAGCGGTAATGGCCGCGGCCACATCGGTGGCGCTGGCGGAGGCGCTGGCACCGATATTGGTGCCGTTGATCGTCATGCCGCCGGTGACGCTGCTGCCGCCCGCTGCAATCGCGGTCACGGTCGTGGCGCTGGTGGCGGTGTAGGACGTCGCGGTGCCGATGTCGCTGGTGCGGGCGCTGGCGATAGCGCCGAGGGTGATGGTGTCGCCTGCGTTGGCGCCAACCTGGAACTGCTGGCCGGTGAAGGAGCCGTCGAGCAGGTTGATGCCGTTGAAGGAGGCGGTGCTGGCGACGCGGTCCACTTCCTGCAACAGCTGCTGGGCTTCGTTGTTCAGCGACTGGCGGTCACTGGCGCTGTTGGTAGCGTTGGCCGCTTCCACCGCAAGCTGGCTGACGCTCTGCAGGTTGGACGTAATCTGCGCCAGCGAGCCTTCGGCGGTCTGCGCCAGGGACACGGCATTGTTGGTGTTCTGGATGGCGGTGTTGTCGCCGTTGATCTGCACGGTCATGCGCTGAGAAATGGAATAACCGGCGGCATCGTCGGCCGCGCTGTTGATGCGCAGGCCTGAAGCCAGCTGCGTGTCCGCAGCCTGCAATTGGCTCTGCGAAGTCGACAGATAGTTCTGCGTGATCAGCGACGTCATGTTGGTGTTGACGACTAAGCTCATTGAAAATCTCCTTACATAGGCTGGGTTCGATTACCGGCCGTCAAACCGGTCGGGTCGCATCGGCGTATCCCCTCTGTGGGATTGACGGCCTGTGCTGTACCAGTTAGCGGAGAGGGCTGCGGATTCTTGAGCTTGTGCCGCGCTCTCGTGACAATCGGCGGCGACGGACCGATCAACGGTTATATGCCGCTCACTTGATGTAGTTGAACAGGCTCAATCCTTGAATCTGTACGTAGCTCTGCTCTGCCGCCTGCAGCGTAGTCTGGTATTGGGCGAACCGGGCCGAAGCTTGGGCATAGTCCAGGTCCTGCAGACCCGAGAGTGTCGATTGCAGCTGCGTTGCACGGGTTGCCAGTTGCGACGTGGCGGTGGTTACCATCTGTTCCCGCGTACCGACGCCGGCCAGAACATTGGTAATCTGCGATTGCATGGTGCTCAGCGACTGCAAGGCGCCGTACATGGCGGTCTGGTTCTGCGCCAGCTGCGAGCCGACGGAACCCGGATTGCCCACCAGGTTGATCAGATTCTGCACACTGCTGAACAAACTCTGCGTGCTGCTGGGGCCGACGCTGAAGGTGTCGCCGCTGGCGGGTGTGCCATTGAAGCTCAGCGACACGCCAGCGAATTGAATGGCATTGCCGCTGGTAAATGTACCGGAGGCCACCACATTGTTGCCGCTATCCACGACCTGGTACTGGCTGCCGGTGAACGTCAGGGTATAGCTGCCGCCGTTGTATTGGCTGGAATTGGTGACTGCCGCGTCCGTCAGGCTGGCGCTTCCCGTATTGCCGCTCGCCGCGCTTACGTCAAGGCTGCCGCTGGCCGGTGCGACCTGCATGAACACAGCGTCGCCGGCATCGCCGGCGGCAATCTCACTGGTCGGTCCAAGCGGCAGCATGTTGACATTGCTGTTGCCGCTGTAGACGACCCCGCTCGAGGTCTGGGTGAACGGCGGGCCGTTGGTCTGCGTCCCGCCGAAAATATAGTTGCCGTTGGCGTCCTGGGTGTTGGCCAGCTGGATGATGGAGCTTAATTGCTGCTGCATCTCCTGGGCCAGTTGCTGCCGATCGCCGCTATTGACGGTGCCGTTGTTGGCCTCGAGCGCCAGCGACTGGATCTGCTGCAATGCGGTGTTGACGCTGGTGAGGGTGCTGTCCTCCAGCCCGAGGCTGTTGCTCAGCGACGTGGCGTTGGACTGCCAACTCGTCACATCCGTGACGGCTTGGTTCACTCCCAGCACCGAACCAGCGGCGATTGGATCCTGCGAGGCTGTCTGAAACTGCAGGCCGCTGCCCATCTGCTCCTGTACGGTGGAGAGCTGGCTCTCATTCTGGTCGATCGAGCTGACTGCTTGTTGGTAGTAGGTCGTAGTGGCAATGCGCAACATACCGGTGCTCCTTGGATCGATCAGGCCGCTTGCAATGCCGTGACCAGCGACGCGAACAAGGTATCGGAGGTGGCAATGACCTGTGCCGCCGCCTGATAGGCCTGCTGGAACTGCATCATGCTGGCGGCCTCTTCATCGAGATTGACACCCGACACCGAAGACAGCTGCGTCTGGTCCTGGGTCTGGATCGCGGTTTCCGCGCTCAACCGCTGCTGCGCCTGCTGCGCTTGAGCGCCGAATTGCGAGACCATCGCGGCATTGGCGGAACCGAGCGTATTGAGTCCGCCGTTCAGCAGGGCCTTGTTGGCGATATTGGCCATCAGCTGGGCATTGCTGTTGTCGCTGCTAGAACCGGTATTGGGTGCAAGCGTGAAACTGTCGCCCGCCGCCGGAGTGCCGGTGATCTGGACCTGAACGCCGTTCACCGCGATGTTGCCGCCGCTGTTGTACGCATAGCTGCCGGCGCCGTTGATGGTGTAAGTCGTCGCGCTGGTGAATGCGATTGTGGACGTGGTCAGCAGCGATGGATTGGCGGCATTGACCACCTGTGCCGGACCAATGGTCGCGGTGCCCTGGTTGGACGAAGTGGCTGCGGTCTGTACCGGCGCGGCGGTGGCAATCAACGCCGGATCGGTGATGGCCACCTGCAGGGACTCCGCCGCGAATTGCGTGGGCTGCACCAGGAATTGGTCGCCCGCCGCAGGCATCCCACCGACGACGATCTGCAGTCCCGCGCCGGTCAGCGGGCTGGCGGCGGTGCCGCTGCCGCTGAGAGCAACGGTGGCGCCGCTGCTCTGGTCGATGAGGCTCCAACTGGTACCGTTGTATTTGAGCAGGTAGTCGGATGCCGTCAACTGGCTGGTGTTGGAGATGCTGGCGCTGACCGTGGCACTGCCGGTGTTGCCGGAAGCGCCCGTTACCGTGACGGCCGGCACCGAAAAGATGTTGCCGCCGAGCTGTCCATACTGGTTGATGCCCTGGGCGTTCTGCGCATTGACCGCGCTGGCCAGTGTTACGGCAAGCTGACCGAGCTGGTTCATCGCCGGTTCTACCACCTGGCTCTGCGCCGTAAGCAAACCGCCGAGGCTGCCCCCGGAGATCTGGCTGGTGATGACGCTTCCGGTGCCGCCGCTGTTGAGCACGACATCCTGATCCTGGCCGAAGGCGTTCGGCTGCACCGACAGAGAATTGGCGCTGCCGTCCAGCACCAGTGCCTGACCATTGGCCACGTAGACATTGACGGAACCGTCGGTATTGGTGGTGGTGCTGACGCCGATGTCGCCGGCCAGATTTTGCAGCACCTCGTTGCGCTGATCGATCAGATCGTTGGGGGCCTGGCCATTGCCTTGGGCGGTAGCCTGGGCAATGCTGACGTTAAGCTGGGCCAGCTGCGCAGCATAGCCATTGATCTGGCTCACCGTGGTCGTGACGCTTCCGGTAATCTGGCTGTCGACGCCGGCCAGTTGCTGCTGCAGGCCGTTGAAGGTGGAAGCCAGTGTCTGCGCACTGCTCAGCATGGCCTGGCGCGAGGCGCTCGAAGTGGGATCCGTTGCCAGGCTGTTCACCGCCGAAAAGAAGCTTTGCATCGGCGCGGACAGGCCCGTGCTTGAATTGGACAATGCCTCATCGACCTGTGATGCGTAGGTCTGGAACGTGTTGATGTAGTTGTAGCTGCTGCTGTCGGAGACCACCTGCTGCTGCAGAAACTGATTGCTGATGTTTTGTACCGACTGCACCTCCACGCCATCGCCCACCGTGCCGCCGGCCAGCGTGGGGCCGCCTACGTTTTGCAGGTTCACCGCCTGGCGCACATAGCCCGGCGTATTGGCATTGGAGATGTTCTGGCTGACCACCTCCAGCGCGGTTTGGTAGGCCATCAGAGCCGAACTGCCGATGCTCAGCATGCCGCTCATGACAGCCTCGTATTCATGCACTTGTAATCGGATGGACGTCGTAGGCGCTTGCCAACTGCGGCCCGAACGCGATCTTGATCAACTTTTGCGCGTACTGCGGGTCCGTGGCATAGCCCGCCGTCTGCAGGCCCTGTGCATAGCCGTGCACGTCGCCGCTGCGCAGAGCCTCGGCATAACGCGGATTGGCCTGCAGAAAGCTGACGTAGCCGTCGAATGAAGCGCCGACCGAATTGTAGGAACGGAATTTCGCCGGCTCACTGGTCCATTGGCCGCTCTGGAACTCGGCGGTCTGGTGCATCTGGCTCGGTCCGTTCCAGCCCGGCTGGGCCTTTACGCCGAACAGATTGACGTTGACGCTGCCGTCCGTCTGCTTGGGGAGATGCTGGCCCCAGCCGGTTTCCAGGGCGGCCTGCGCAATCAGTGCGCGCGCCGGTATTCCCAGTAGTGCCGCGGCTTTTTCGGCATGCGGGCGGATGGTATCGACAAACTCCTGCACCGACTGCGGCAGCTTTAGCTTGGGCACAGCCGCAGAGCCCTTGACACTGTTTCCGCTGCTGCCAGTGCCGGACACCTTCGCCGCCGGCGCCGGCACTGCGGAGGCAGCCTGTGGTGCCGATGCCCCGGCATCGGCGCCGTGCAGGCCGCCGAGTTGACGCACAAGCAGATCTGCCAGGCCCAAGCCCTTGCCAGCGGACAGGTGCATGGCCATCTGCTGATCGAACATGTCCTGGTACAAATCGCCTTGTTCGCCGGTAAGATCGTCGCCGAACTTGGTCTGATGCGCGCCTTTGAGAACCATTTCGGTAAACAATGCTTCAAATTGCTGCGCCGCCTGCCGCAAGGCCTTGGGGTCATTGCGCTTCGCAGCCGCGCGCAAACCCGCGAACTGGCTGAAATCCGTGGCGACCGCCGCCTCGTTGACACCAGTGCGGTTCATCTTCAGATGACGACCAGCTCGGCGCGCAAGGCGCCGGCTTCCTTGAGTGCTTCGAGGATGGCGACGAGGTCGCCAGGCGAGGCGCCGACCTGATTGACCGCGCGCACGATTTCGTCCAGATCCGCCCCGGCCGGAAACACGAACATATGCCCGCTACCCTCCTTGATATCGATCGTCGAAGTCGGGACCACCTGCGTGGTGCCCTTGGAGAAGGCATTGGGCTGGCTGACGCGCGGCCGCTCGGTGATGGTGACAGTCAGATTGCCATGTGCAACCGCCGCGGGCCGGACTTCGACGTGGCTGCTGATGACCACGGTACCGGTACGCGAATTGACGATCACACGCGCCGGCGCATCACCGGGAGTGACCTCTATATTCTCGACGTTCGCCAGGAAGTCGACGCGGTCGTTAGGATCGGCCGGGGCTTTTACCGAAACCGTGACAGCATCCACGGCCCGCGCCACCGGGGCGCCGAGCGACTTGTTGATGGCGTCTGCGGTATGGGCCGCGGTGGTGAAATCATAAGCGTGGAGGTTCAACAACAGATCGCCGCCCGCCGCGAAGGTGTTCGGCACATCGCGCTCGACGCTGGCGCCATTGGGGATGCGGCCGACGGTGGGAATGTTGACCGAAACGCGTGATCCATCTTTGCCCGATACGCCGAGGCCGCCGACGATGATGTTGCCCTGCGCCAGCGCATACACCTGCCCGTCCGCGCCCTTCATCGGCGACATCAGCAGGCTGCCGCCGCGCAGGCTCGATGCATTGCCGATCGAGGAAACCGTGATATCGATGGTCTGACCAAGCTTGGCGAATGCCGGCAATTCGGCGTGCACCGATACGGCCGCCACATTCTTAAGCTGCGGATTGGTGGACGTGGGCACGGTCACCCCAAGCTGGCGCAGCATGCTCTCCAGGCTCTGCACCGTGAACGGCGCCTGCGTGGTCTGGTCGCCCGTACCGTTGAGGCCGACCACCAGGCCGTAGCCGATCAGGGCATTACTGCGCACGCCGGCGATATCCGCCAGATCCTTGACCCGCTCGGCACGCGCCGACACAGCGGCCAGCGCCAATAAGCAGCCGAACAGCTGCGGCAGTGAATGCTTCATCAGAATGGGAACCATGGCGAATTGAAGAAGCGCGTCAGCCAGCCCTGGTTGTTGGCATCGTTGATCATGCCTTTGCCGGTATAGGAAATCCGTGCATTGGCAACGCGATCGGAGGTGACGCTGTTGTCGGTCGCGATGTCGGCGGGCCGGATAATGCCCTCCAGCTTTACGTACTCGTACCCTTGGTTGATCTGGATCTGCTTCTCGCCGCGCACGAGCAAATTGCCGTTGGGCAGGCGCTGCACCACGGCGACGGTGATGCTGCCCTGAAGGCTGTTGCTTTGCGAGCTGTCCCCGCTGCCGGTGAAGGCACGCGCGCTGGAAACACTGGAGTTGGTGTGCAGGGTCTTGCCGAAGATGCCGATATTGCCGAGGGTATCGTTATCGGACTTGGCGGAATCGGTCTTGGCGGCCTTCTGCGCAGTGGTGGCTTCCACCAGCTCGACGGTCAGCAGATCGCCGACGCTGCGCGCCTTGGCATCCTCGAACAGGGCCATGCCCTGGCTTGGAGAGCCGACGGTCCCGGCCGCCGGAGTCGGCAGCGTAAGCATTTCGGGCACCTGGGTCGGCGTCGAATCCATTTTGTCTTCGATGGTGGTGCAGCCGTCCAGCCAGGCGCAGGCGCAGACCAGCACCGTAGTGTTGGCAAGCAGATGTCTCATGTCATGCTCTGGGTCAGGTTCTGCAGCATCTGGTCGGTGGTCGAAATCGCCTTCGAGTTCATTTCGTAGGAACGCTGCGTCTCGATCATGTTGACCATCTCCTCCACCACATTGACGTTGGAGGACTCGACTGAACCCTGCACCAGGCTGCCCATGCCGTTCAAGCCGGGGGTGCCGGTCTGGGGTGTGCCGCTGGCGGCGGTTTCGGCGAAGAGGTTGCCGCCCTGCGCCTGCAGGCCGGCCGGATTGATGAAGTTGGCTATGGTGAGCGTGCCGACCTGCTGCGGAGCGGCCTGGCCAGCGAGCGTCACGTCGACTACACCGTCGGCGGAAATGGTCACGCTCTGCGCCGCCTGCGGAATGGTAATGCCGGGCTGCAGCAGATAGCCGGTGGCATTGACCATCTGGCCCTGGCTGTTGACCTGAAAGCTGCCGTCGCGGGTGTAGGCGATGGTGCCGTCCGGCTTCTGGATCTGAAAGAAGCCCTGGCCGTTGATGGCGATGTCCAGGGAGTTGTTCGTCTGCTGCAGATTGCCCTGATCCATCAGCGTCTCGGTAGCGCCGATATGCACGCCGGTGCCGAGCATCAGGCCCGAAGGCGACTGGGTCTGCGTGCTGGTGGAGCTGCCGGCCTGTCCATAATTCTGATAAAGCAGGTCCTGGAACACGGCGCGTCCCCGCTTGAAGCCCGTGGTGTTGACGTTGGCCAGGTTGTTGGAAATTACGGTCATCTGCGTCTGCTGCGCGTCCAGACCGGTCTTCGCCACCCAAAGTGCAGAATTCATGTCGAGAGTCCTCTACGCCGGAAATCCGGCAAGCTGACCCATGCTCTACAAGTCCCGGGCCAGCCTTTCCCCCCCCCATCCGTCAAGAATCCAGCGCCGCGGGAGAAACTGTCACTGATTGAATTGCAGTAGGGAGGAGGAAGCGCTGGAATTGTCCTGCACGGTCTTCATCAGGCGGGTCTGCAGGTCGAACTGGCGCGCCAGCTGGATCATGGTCACCATGGTATTGGCCAGATTCACGTTGGAACTTTCCAGCGAACCGGAAACGACTGTATCCCCCGCGGCAGGCTCGGGCGTAACGCCCGGCGCGGGACGCATCAGTCCGTCTTCGCCGCGCAGAAGATCGGCGGCGCTGGCCTGAACCACACGCAGACGCCCCACCGTCGCCGCGGCATTCGGGGTCTGCCCAGCCGGCACGATGGAGATGGTGCCATCGCCGGCAACCTTGATCGAGGCGTATGGCGGCACCGAAATCGGCCCATTGTCGCCCAGCACCGGCTGACCGCTGCCGGTGATGAGCTGGCCGTTGACGTCGATGCTCATGTTGCCGGCGCGCGTATAGGCCTCGCTGCCGTCCGCGGCCTGCACCGCTAGCCAGTCGCCTTGGCCCAAAGCCACATCCAGTTCGCGCCCGGTCTGGCTCAGGGTGCCGGGTGTGTCGTCCCAACCCGGATCCTGGATCTGGGCGTTCACCCGCGAGGGCAGGCCAGGACCCTCCACCGGCACCGATTGCGCATCGATCAATTGTGCCCTGAAGCCGGTGGTTGAGGCATTGGCGAGATTGTTGCTGTTGGCCGTCTGCGCCAGCAGCGTCTGCATCGCGCCGGACATGCCGACATATAGCGCGCGGTCCACGCTCTACTCCGCGCCTATTGGAGATGCAGAATGGTTTGCAGCAGCTGGTCATCGGTGGAGATGACCTGGGAATTCGCCTGGTAGTTGCGCTGCGCGTTCATCATATCGACCAGCTGCGTGGTCAAGTCGACGTTGCTGCTTTCCAAAGAGCCGGATTGCAGGGTGCCCAGGTTGCTGCTGCCGGCAGAACCCTGCAGCGCCGCGCCGGATGCATAGGTCTGCGCCCAAGTAGCGTTGCCGAGTTGCTGCAAGCCTCCCGGATTGGCGAAATTCGCCATTGCGACCTGGCCGAGCACGGTGGTCTGGCCATTGCTGTAATTGGCCGAAATCACTCCGGCGTTGGAGATCGCAACCCCGTTGAGCTGGCCAGTGGCATAGCCATCCTGCGTCAGGCTGTTGACCGAAAACGTGCCGCCGTACTGCGTGCTGCCGCTCAGGTTCAGCGTCGCGCTGATCGGGGCGGCACCGTCGGTCGGGCTGTATGAGATCGGAATCTGTCCATTCGCCGGAGTGGTCAGCGTACCGGCACTGCCGAAGACGAGTGAGGTGCCCGCCCCGACCTGGGTGCCGTTGACCGTGCTGTATTCGGTCCATGATCCGGGCGTGCTACCCGCGACGAAATACATGTTCAGCGTCTGTGCCGCGCCTTCCGAATCGTAGATCGTCGTCGAAGTGGTCTGGTTGTAGCTGGTTGAATCTGTGGGGGAAAACGGCGTGGTGGCCGGAGCCGTTGCGCCGGCCGGCAAGGTGATGCCGGCGTCGACGGTGGTGGTCGCCAGCGGCGGATTGGGCGCGGTCGACAATTGCAGGCTGGTCAGCGTGCCGGTGCTGAAGGTGGTGCCGCCGGCTAGCGGCGGATACACCTGCAGATTCTGACCTGTGGCGCTGATCACATAGCCGGCGCTGTTGGTGGTGAAATCGCCATTGCGCGTGTAAACCGGCGACCCGTTATCCATCAGTGTGAAAAAGCCTTCGCCATTGATCGCCAGGTTCAGCGGATTGTTCGTGGTGGTCAGGGTGCCCTGCGAGAAATCCTGATTGATCGCCTCGGTCGCGACGCCGTCGCCGACATTATTGCTCTGCACGTTGTAGGCGCCGTTCTGGAAGATATCGCCGAACTCCGCGGATGATTCCTTGAATCCCGTAGTATTGGCATTCGCGATATTGTTGGAAATGGTGTTGAGATCGGTATTGGCGGCGTTGATCCCAGAAAGGGCGATGCTGAAGGACATGATGGTTCTCCAAATCTGAAAGATCAGAGGATTTGCTGGACCTGGGTCAGCGGCACCTGGCCGAGCCCCTGAAGGTTGAGCATCATCCCGCTGCTGGTGGGCGACACGCTCAGGACCTGCGCTGCCACGTCGGTAGTCGCGGACTGGGCGCTACCCCCGCTGCCGACCTGGGCGTTGATGGTATAGGTGCCGGCCGACTGGGCATTGCCGCTGGAATCCACGCCGTTCCAGACGAAAGGCACGGTGCCGGCCGACTGCACGCCCAGGTTGAGCGTGTTGACCAGAGCGCCGGACGAATTGTAGATGTTGACGCTGACGTTGCCGCTCGCCGGCACCTGTACCGCTCCGGCCAAGCCGGAACTTGTGAGCTGTCCGGTGCTGCCGGGGACCAGCACGTTCTGGCCGATCAGGCTAGCCGCCTGCAGACTCTGGCTCGAAGCCAGCGTCGACGCCATGGTCGAGAACGAAGTGTTGAGCTGGTCAATGCCGGAAACCTCGGAGAAGGCGGAAATCTGGCTGAAAAAGTCGGTGGAACTGACCGGATTGGTGGGGTCCTGATCCTGCAGCTGCGTTGTCATCAGCTGCAGGAACTCCTGTTCGTTGACCGTTGTGGCGGCTGCGCTGGTGGCAGCGCTGGTACTTGAGGAGCCGGCCGCCGCGGTGGGCGTGCTGCCGGTCAATCCCAGGCCGGCATAGACGCTGCTGTTGTTGACAGGCTGGATGGAAGTGATGGTCATGGGTCTCTCAATTGCCGAGGGTCAGGGTTTTCAGCGCCAGTTCCTTGGCGGTATTCATCATGTCGACGCTGTTTTGATAGGAGCGCGAAGCGGAGATCATGTCGGTTATCTGCTCCACCACGTTGACGTTGGGGGAGTAGACATAACCGTCACTGTCCGCCACCGGATTGCCGGGCTGGTACAGCTTTTCCGCCGGCACCTGGCTTTCCACCACGCCGGTTACACGCACACCGGGAGTCTGCTTTCCGGCCACTTCCGGCGCGGTCTTGAACACCGGCAGGTGTGCCTTGAACACGCTGTTGGGATCGGAGCCCACCGCATCGGCATTGGCCAGGTTGCTGGCGACAGTGCTCAGGCGCACCGATTGCGCGCTCATCGCCGATCCGGCGATGTCGAAAATACGGAAGGAGGAGGGCATCTGCGGGTTCCATTGATTGGACGGCAAACTATTGGCCGGTGATCGCCGTGTTGAGGGATTTCATGTCGCCGCTCTGGAAGCTGAGGCTGGCCTGGTAATGCAGCACCGCATCGGCGAAGGCCGCCTGCTCAACCTGCTCATCGACCGTGTTGCCGTCGACCGTGGGCTGCAGCGGCACGCGAAAGCTCATCGGCAGCGCACTGCTGCTGGCACTGCCGGCGGCATGATTCGGATTCGTGGCGGCCAGTGTCAGCTCGGCGCCGCTGTTCGCCTGCGCGCCGGCGAGCACTTTGGCGAAGTCGATGTCGCGGGCCTTGTAATTCGGTGTGTCCGCATTGGCAATGTTCGAGGCCAACACATCCATGCGCTGCTGCTGCACCGCCATCGACCTGGCGTGCAGATTGGATAGAGGATTGATCTCAGACACGCCGCACTCCCATGAAGTGATCTGGGAGTTGTCCTACAAGCCGCGTGCCAGACCTGGCATGCGTGGGCGCCGCACGCGCTGCGCTGGTCAGGCCGCTACTGCTTCCGGGACAGCGGTGCGCAGCCGTTCGATAACCCCTGCCGCTAGGTCGTCGGCACTGAACTTCGCGACGAAGCGGTTGGCCCCCACCTTTTCCACCATCGCCTTGTTGAATACGCCTGACAAAGACGTGTGCAGCAGCACATAGAGATCGCGCAGCCGCGGATCGCGCCGGATTTCCGTCGTCAGATGGTAGCCATCCATGCCGGGCATTTCGATATCCGAGATCACCATCAGCAGCTTGTCGCTGACCGGATCGCTTTCGGCCAGTGATTGCAGGTAATTTAGTGCCTCGCAACCATCGTTGACCAGAACGCAGTCAAGGCCGACCTGCCGCAATACCTTCTCCACCTGCGTCCTGGCCACGCGCGAATCGTCGACCACCAAGACGCGGCGCGTGGTGCGCAATCCGACGGCCTGCCGCAGAGCTTCAGCGGACAGGGCCGGCGCCTCGCCCAGAACTTCCGCCAAGACCTTTTCCACGTCGACGATTTCCACCAGTTCGTTGCCGTAGCGCGTCACGGCAGTGAGGTAGCTGGTTTCGCCCACGTTGCCCGGCGGAGGCGATACCGTGGCGACGTCGACGTGTACGATGCGATCCACCGTGCGCACCAGGAAGCCCTGCACGCTGCGGTTGTATTCGGCCACGATCACATGGGCTGGTCGCGGATCCGGCGGTTCGCCCAAGGCAACGCTCAGATCGATGATCGGCACGATGCCGCCACGCAAGCTTGCCACCCCGCGTACCAGTCGGTGCGAGTTTGGAACGCTGACCAGCGCCGGCACCGGAATCACCTCCTGCACCTTAAAAACATTAATGCCAAAGATTTGACGCTCGTCCAGCCGGAATAGCAGCAAGGCGAGCCGGTTGTGTCCGGCCAGCAGCGTGCTTCGGTCGATGCTCTCCAGTAATCCAGCGGCCATCGGTATTCCATTCGCAATGTCCCAATAGCGGCGGACGCACGCAAATCTTGAATTGGCGCGGCGGGCACGGCGCTTGCTTGTGCAGCCTGCCTCCCGCACCCGACACTTCTCATGTCTCATCAGATGCGCTGCGTTGTCCTCCTGGCCTGCACACTGTGCTGCGCCAGACTGCCGGCGGCCGATTTCGAACCTCTGGTGCTGATCCGCGCCGCGGCTCAGAAACAGGTAGCCGCGCAGCTGGGCGGAGCCGCCCAGGTGAATGCCGCCTCGCTGGACGGGCGGTTGCATCTGCCGGCCTGCGGCAGCGCGCTGGAAAGCTCTTCGACCAGCCCCAACGTCGGCACCGCCTGGTCGGTGGCAGTGCACTGCAGCACGCCTTCGAGTTGGACGGTTTATGTGCCAGTACATGTCACCGAACATCGCCGGGTTCTGGTGCTGACGCGATCGCTGCCGCCAGGCACACCGGTTCCACTGGACGCCGTGGCGTTACAGGAACGCGATGTCGCCGTCCTGCCCATGGGTTACCTGGAGCATGCCGAGGATGCGGTCGGCAAATTATTGCGCCGACCGATGGCCGCCGGTGCGGCGCTGACACCGGACGCGTTGACCGCGCCGGCCAGCATCAAACGCGGACAGGATGTCACTTTGCTCGGCCAATCCGCCAGCTTCAGCATTCGGGCCGACGGCAAGGCTCTTTCGGACGGCGCCAACGGCGACCGGATTCGCGTCGAAAACAGCGACTCCCACCGCATCGTCGAAGGCGTGGTGCGGGGTGACGGCACGGTGGAGGTCGGGCTGTAGGACTTTTTTTGCCAGGGGCTAAAGTTAGGCTGGCGAATGCCGCTAACCTGCTTGAGCCCCATTTATTCGGGCGCGGTGAAGAAAAGTCATGACCTCTAAGATCGATTCACTGGGCGGGGCTGCAGTCGTCGCCGCCACCACGCCTAAGCTGGTTGGCGACAAAGCCGTTGCTGCCGCGGTGACCAGCGCTGCGCCGGCGGCACCCGTGGACAAAGTCAGCCTGACCGGCGATGGCGTACGCCTGCAGCAGTTGAACCAGTCGGTCGCAAACGCTCCGGTGGTCGATTCCAAACGCGTGGCCGCGGCCAAGAGCGCCATCGCAGGCGGCAGCTATCGCGTGGACTCGAAGACGATTGCCGGCAAGCTGACGCGGATGGAATGGGAACTGGGCGGCCAGTGAGCACAGACACGGATTCGCACTGCGTATGCGCTGAGCGCTTGCTCGCGCTGCTTGAAGAGGAGCGTGTGGCGCTGCAATCGACATCCCCGGATGACCTGGCACAGGTGTGCCGGGAAAAGGTGCAAGCCTTGCAGCAACTGAGCAGCTTACTTAATAAATTAAACGATTCTACCGCAGAGGACATCCTACCGGGGCAGCGCCAGCGTCTGCGCGATCTGATCCTGCGTTGCAGGCAGCAGACGCGCGGTAACGAGGCGCTCCTCCGCGTGCACGCCAGACGCACGCGCATTGCCCTGCAACTCCTGCAAGGCATGCCCGGGCACTATGACACACGCGGGCACCAACAGGTTTCGAGCACACGAACCTTGCGCGGACTGGCGTGACACGCCCGCCTTGTGCATTCCGTACGACTGAAAATCTCCCTCAATGGCGCTAGTGACGGGTGCCGCCAGCTCTGATTGATTGATCCAGATCAATGCAAGCCAGCGCCGAATCCCCCAGAATCACGTTATTGCGAATGGGGAATAAAACGTGGGTTGTCGCGATTGCTTCAAACATAAGCGCATCGCCTTTGTTGGGCAATGGGAATACGACATTTGTCGGGCTGCGGGCTTGATAGCCTCGGAGCAGTCGGACAGATCATTCGTCGCGGCCCGGCCCTGAATCCATGGGCACCGGGCCAACCAGACTTGTCAGCTGCGCCGCCAAGCTCTGGTTTTGGCTGGCGTTGTCGATCCTGGCGACGAGTTCCTTTACGGCTCGGGCAGCCACCGAGATTATCGTAAGCCCCGAGCATGCCGAGGTGCCCATCGGCCGAGACTTTCTCCGGGCCCTGTTTACCATGCGGCTGCGCGCCTGGCCGGACGGCACCGCAGTTAGGATTTTCGTATTGGCCGACGACAACCCGGTACACGACCAATTCTGCCGCGAACAGCTCGGCATGTACCCGTACGTGCTACGCAACATCTGGGACCGCCTGGAATTCACCGGCACCGGCTTCGCGCCGACATTGCTTCGCAGCGAAGATGAGATGCGCCGGCAGGTTATGGCAACTCCTGGAGCCATCGGCTACACCACGGATTCGTTCACTCGCCGGGAATCCGATCGTACACCAGTCGACCTGGGAAGAGCCCGGGCCCCGCTTTCGGAAGGAAAGACACCATGAGCAGGCACTCTTATTTTCATCGAAGCCGGAGGCCGCTTTCGCCGCTGGTGTTTCTGCTGGCCCTGGCATCCGCGCAGGCGTCGGCACTCGATTACCAATATCATGGCTTTGCCGCGCAAGGCTACACGCTGAGCGAAGGCAACAACGTCGACGGCACTAGCGCCGATCACGGAAGCACGGACTATTACGAGTTGGGCTTGAGCGGCACCTTGTCGCTCATGCCTAATTTGCTGATGTCGGCGCAGACCGTACTGCGTCGCGCCGGCAACTCCGACACCGACGGACTGCGCCTGGACTATGCCCTGATCGACTATCGCTTGTTTTCAAATCAATGGTTCAATGCGGGCATACGGCTGGGGCGGGTGAAGAATCCCTACGGCTTTTACAATGATACCCGGGACGTTGTGTTCACCCGGCCCGGTATTGATCTGCCAAACTCGGTCTATTTCGAAAGCGACGGGCTGCGCAGTGTTTTCTTCTCCGGCGACGGCGGGCAACTTTATGGCGGTGTGCAGATTGGTGACCACTACATCAGTTTCGAGTCGAACCTTGATTTCAACTCGCAACTTGGCATAAAAGACCAGCAGCAACTCCTGGGGGGTGAAATGCTGCCGCTGCGGTTACAAGTGCGGAATTTCGACGCCGAGCGGTTGCAGGACGAGTGGAATGGCGGTACCGTCAAACTGGCGTTGAGCCACTTGCACGCAGGTTTGCTGATCCAACCCGATCCGGGCGTACCTCTGAACGGCGGACTCGACGACAATCTGTGGGTGGTATCCGCGCGGTACAACGCACGCAGCTTTGCCTTGACCGGCGAATATCAGATCAACTTCTCCAATACCTTCGGCGACCTCACCGGAACGAGCAGCGATTCGGGCGACGGCTTTTACCTGCAAGGCGACTACCAGATCGTTCCGCACTGGAGCGTCATGGGGCGCTACAGCGCGACGTTCGACAACCGTCACGATCGTAACGGCCGCGAATTTGCGTCCCAGACCGGAGGCGACCGTTATTCACAGTTCAGCCACGATGAAATGCTGGGGTTAAACTGGCGTCCCACAGAACATTGGGGAATGTGGGCCGAGTTCCACATCGTCCAGGGAACTGCGGACGTACCGCCTTCGGACAATCTCGGCAATACCCTCCACGATCACTGGAATTTTTTCCAGTTGATGGGCGCCTACCGGTTCTAATCCGTGGCAGCGCCAACGATGTTGAACGATGCCGCACCGCGCATGCGCTTGAGCCTGCGCTGGAAGGCCTTCGGCGCCATTTTTCTGCTGTTGGGCATCGTGCATACGGCGTTCGGTCTGCTGGTTTACAGGCAGGAGATGAACCAGTATCGCCAACAGGAGCGCGAGCACCTCGGCGCCTTCAGGCAGCAGCTCGAAGCATTGCTGGACAATTCCGCCCATGCCCTTGGAACCGTTGGCGCGCAGATCGCTTCCGGGGCATCGCTGGCGGATGCCCGTCAGCATCCATTCGACACCTCGCAATTGGCGCCGGAAGTCCTCGCCAGCCTGTCGGACCTGAGGATCTTCGATGCGCAAGGCTGGCTGGTCGGCGGGATAGCGACGGAGACAGCCGTCCGCCTGCCGTCCCAGATCGAGCAGAAACTGATCGATTCGGCTCGTAATACGCACCGGCCAGTCGCGGTCATCCATTGTAGCGAAGAATGCGTTCAGTACAGCTATGAGCCTGCATTCGACCGCAACGGGATAGAGCTCATGGTCGGTCTCGGCCAGCCGGTGGCAGAGACGCTGCGCGAATTTTCTCGACAGTCCGGAGCGGATGTGGCCCTGCTCGCCAATTCGGCGCAAGTACACCCACCGGGCCCGGCCAGCCGAATCATTGGCGGTCGTAGGCTATTCGCGGTCACCGATGCGCCGCGCCTGCTGCCCTGGCTTCGTGCCGTAGCCCCGGCTCTACGCAAAGCGCCCGATAATCAACCCTATGCTGCCAGTGATGGTCGCTTTGCATCTCTGACTCTGGCCACGCCCCTGGACGGCGCAAGCGACATCCAGGTTCTGTTCATCCTGGATGAAACCGCCTCGCTCGCCCGCATCCGCGACGGCGTGCGTGCCGGCGTGGCTTCTTCGCTGCTCGGACTGACCTTATCGGCTGGAGCCCTGTGGCTGTTCTTAACGCCCTTGTCACGTCGCCTGACCCGAATTTCCAGCGCCCTCCCCCTGCTGGCCGATCAGAAATTTGCCCAGGCGCGCGAATTGCTGCCACGACGCAGCAAGCGCTCGGCGTTCGCCGACGAACTGGATGTGCTGACCCAGACTACGCACTGGCTTTCCTATAAATTGGAGCGGCTTGATGCCGCCGAAGCCGCCAGCGAAGCCAAGTCTCGCTTCCTGGCGGAGATGAGCCACGAAGTACGCACGCCCCTGCACGGCATCCTGGGCATGCTCGAACTGCTGCAGCATTCGAGCCTGGACCAGGGCCAAAGCGAATCGTTGCGCATGGTGCACGAGTCCGCGCAGTCCTTGCTGCGCATCGTCGACGACACTCTGGACCTGGCTCGCATCGAAGCCGGCCGGATCGAACTGAACAGCGAGCCGTTCAGCATCGTGCACGTCGTCGAAGGCTGCGCCGAAACCTTTGCCTCCCGCGCGCGCGGTAAGAATATCCGCCTGCTCAACTACATCGATCCGGCATTGCCGCCGCTCGTGCTGGGTGACGCCATGCGCTTGCGGCAAATCCTCTCTAACTTGTGCAACAACGCGGTGAAATTCACCGCAGCGGGGCGCGTCGCGGTCTGCGCACGGATAGCAGAAACAACCGCGGAGCGCGTGCGCGTTCGCTTCTCGGTGTTGGATACCGGCATTGGCATAGCACCCCTGGTGCAGGCAAAGCTATTCCAACCCTTCCGCCAAGCCAGCGCCGCCACTGCCGCAACCTACGGCGGTTCCGGGCTGGGATTGTCCATTTGCCAAGGCCTCGTGCAGCGCATGGGCGGCCGCATCGGCCTCGAAAGCACTCCCGGGAAGGGCACCGAGTTCTGGTTCCAGCTGGACTTTCCCCTGGCCGTCGATCCTTCCCCGGTTCGGCAGCAGCGGCTCGACGGCGTAGTCATCGGCATTGACATTGCCGACGCCACGGAACGCAGCTGGATTGTCGACTATCTGCGTGCCGCGGGTGCACGCATTGCCGACAATGCGGTGCTGCGCGTGCGCGACAACGCCAGCGACGGCATTTCTGTGGATGGCGGCTCGGTACAAACGCATCTGCCGCATCCGCAGCATCGCAGTGCGCTGCTGCGGGCGCTGGCCCTTGCGGCGGGATTGGCTCCGGTCCGTGCCACTAAGGCGAGCACGGCAGCGAAGCCTGCACGGCGCCTGCGCATACTCGCGGTAGACGATCATCCCACCAACCAGCATGTGATTCAGCACCAATTGTCTCTGCTCGGCCATGACGCCGAACTGGCTGCCAACGGTGAAGAGGCACTGCGCCGGCTTGACGGCAGGGACTACGATCTCTTGCTCACCGATCTGCGTATGCCCGGTTTGGACGGCTACGGCGTGGCCCGGGAGATCCGCCGGCGCGAAGCTGCTGGAGAAAGGAGCGGCCGCCTGCCGATTCTGGCAATGACCGCCCAGGTGGCCTCCGGTGAGCAAGAACGCTGCTCAGACGCAGGAATGGACGGACAGTTGTCCAAGCCTTCCAGCCTTGAAGACCTTCATCGTGCCTTGGCACCATGGTCCGATACTGCGGCGTCGCCCGGCGATCTTCCCGCCAAAGCCGAACCCGGCACCAGCGAATCGCCGCTGGACCGCGCCGCGCTGGCCGAGTTGCTTGGCGGGGATGCAGCCATCGTCGCAGACCTGGCACGGGATTTTCTGCGCATCAACGCGCCTCTGGTCGAAGAACTGGATAAACTCGGCAGGCAGAATGACTATCCTGCGGTGGAAGCCCTGGCGCACCGCCTGCTTGGTTCTGCGCGTACTCTCGGCGCCAAACCGCTGGCGCGGATTCTCTCCGAACTGGAAATCGCGGCGGCGCAAAAGCGGGACACCGCTTGCCGTAATCTAGCGCAGCAGGCCGGCAGTGAGTTCAACCGTGTAAGGGAATATTTGCAGGTCAACGTCAGTTGAAACAAGCGGCGTACTGCGGCCACCAGGCCGGAAGCCGGCCGGTCGGCTTTGGGTTTGCGATCAAATTCCCCTGCACGATTTTGCAGCCATGCTCACCATCAAGTTCCATAGCTTCTCGGTCTCCAGCCTTCCGCCACGTAGAATACGCTGAGCTGTACCATACTGCGTCCTGAACTGAACCTTCGGGCCAATACGACGACGACGCCCACCTTCCCGCTGAGCGCATTTAACTTAGGTTGAACGTGAATATTGATTTTGACCAGTGTTTTGGCATCACCCAGTCCGTCCGCGGTGAACGGAGCTGAACGCAGGATGCTGATCTGGTCGGAAGAGGTATTGCACGGCAACAGGCCGCGCAGCGATTCAGAAGTCGCCGGCTTTTCCAGTGCACCGAGCACGTTCATACCCCTGTTACTTAGCCAGGCATGCCAGCGTGGATAGCAGCTTGCGGGGCTGGCGGCCAGGTACTCGGTCACGTTCAGGGCGGCTCTCAATGGCGAAGTACTCCGCAAAATCGAATTCACTAGAGTCTTTGTGCTGCGAGCACGCAACAATGCGTCATGATCTGGATCAATGCCGCTAGGCGGCCCCACGGGCATGATTACAACTGCAGAAGCCATCTGCCAGCTCTAATGCAATGTTCGCCATGCTTTCACCTCACTGTTACACCTCTACTACCGGCAAGGCGATCAATCCTGCCCCGCCTGTCACCACTTACCAGCCGGAGCAGCGCAGGTTTTCGGCACCATTCGATCCAACCAATGCTCGCCGGGTAACCGACACGCTTGCGGATGCCGTTGCGATACTTGCCTACGACGGCACGCTGCTCGAACTCACTACCTCTGCGACGCAGTTCTTGGGCTATCGGCCAAAATATCTGATCGGCAGAAAACTGGCGGACTTCATCTATCCCAGCGACAAGCGGCAGGCTGCGCGAAAGTTGGCAACGGCAATTGAGCAGGGAACCGGCGACTCGGTATGCAAGCTGCGCTGTGCCGCCCAGGATGGCAGGGCTCGGAATGTTTGGCTGCTCAGCCGATGTCGGAGCAAAGATGAGGGCGCCGGGCATTGCATCGCGGCCATTCGCGATGTAACCGCACACCTCGGGAGCCTAAGCGATGAGTCCCGCTCCATGTTGCTGACTGACTCCCTGAACAAGGCTCTGCGCCTGCTTACCGGCGGGGTCGACGCGGATCCGCTTCAGGCGCCTCCTAATATTTAGGTGCGGACGCCGTCTGGAACTCGTGCCGCAATCTGGGTTCGCCTTACAATTGTAGTGTCACGACTGCCAGGCCGCAGCAGCACTCAGGCTCCTGGAAGGGCAGCAGGCATGATCGCGTTCCATACGACATCGAGCGATATGTCCGATGCGCGCCACGATTCGACGTTGGCGCGCGTGAATCCCTTGCGATAGATCGCCATGGGGCGCTGCCGCCGGGCAGAATCCGGGCTCATCGGCAAGCATACCCAGGCCGTGTCAAACGCTTTTAGCTTCGTTACAAAAGGGCCAGCCACCCGAAGGCGGCTGGCGCGGGTAAAGCCCGATATCGACCATACACTCACAAAATATCGATGGCGCGCTCCATAGCCATGTCAACTCCCGTTCAGGGCTGCGCGGTTCCGGTCATGAAGGCGGTGCGGATGGCGGCTCCGCAAACGGCGGACAGGTAGAACGGCGAGGTGCTGGGGTTGGTGCTGCTTGCACCACTCGTGTCGAACCTGGCCACGATGCCATAGTAGGTCTTGGTCGCATCGATCCATGGATAGAAGCCGGATTTGCCCGGACTGCTGTAGGAGCCGTCTCCGGTGGTGGGGTCGTCTTCGATCCAGTGCGTGATCGAATACTGCCAGCTCACATCGCCCGGGATCGGCGAATAAACGGCGGCAGGCGCGCCGCTGCCGTTGACGCAAGTCGAATCGAACGGATTGGTGCAAACCGCGTAGGGATCGGTGCTCCCCGGGGCCAACAGCGAGCGCATGACCAGCGGATCGCTGGGACGCAAGAGGCCCTGGAGAAATGCCGCATAGTCGCCCGGCGTGGTCTGTACGCCGCCCGCCGGATCGGGAGCGACGAAGCTCAGGTTGACGATGACGTCCTTGTTGCTCAAGGCCGTGGTGATTTCGCTGGCCAGGGCGGCGTCATTGTTGTTGGCGCCATTCATGACGCCGGCAATGCTGGGGTCGCCGCCCCCTTCAAAGACCTCGAGGTGACCCGAGTTGTAGTCGAACAGGCCGGCGTCCGCCGCGGTCCTGGTGCCATTGGCAAGCGGGGACGCTGCGCCATTGGAATCGGCCAGACATTGCTGCACGCTCTGGTTGGACATGCAGTTGTCCGTCATGTTGGCGTAGCCGCTGGTGAAGTGCAGGAACGGCAGGTAAGCAGCAGGGAACTGCCAGGTATTGTCCGTGAACTGCGCCTTGGTCTCCGCCACGTAGCTGCCATACAGCCATTTGCTG
The DNA here is from genome assembly GCA_903970595.1 of Verrucomicrobiota bacterium. Taxonomy (GTDB): domain Bacteria; phylum Pseudomonadota; class Gammaproteobacteria; order Nevskiales; family Nevskiaceae; genus Nevskia. The sequence goes on along the minus strand of CAJCJI010000526.1, from coordinate 15,324 downwards.
GCCGAATCAATCTGCAATTGCGAGGTCCGGGTGTAGTTGGTGCCCGAGGTGCCGGCCGGCTGCACGCTGCCCGAGGCGCTCAGGTTCTTCGAGGTATCCGCGATGATTCCGTTCTCGTTGCCGATCTCCCAATAGAAGCCGTCCTCGCTGCCCGACTTGTTCTGACTGATGACGCCGCAGGAGGATGTGGGCGAGGTGTTGCCCGCCGTCTGCTGGGCCGCTTCGATCTGTGTATCCAGGAACGGCATGTTCTGGGTCGCGGTGACGTACAAGGTACCCGCCTGCTTGACCGAGCCGCCGGAGCCGGTGCAGGTCAGATCGTAGGTGTACGTCCCGGCAGCGCCAGGCGTGACGATTGCCGGCGCGTTGCTTGCGCTCGCCGTACCCGTGGCGCCGCTCCAGGACCCGCTCTGGGTGCAGGCGCTGGCGTTGGTCGATGTCCAGGTGACCACAGCGCTGTTGCCGAGTTTGATCGTGGAAGGATTGACCGCAAGGCTCAATGTCGGCGGCGGCAGCGTGACCGTCAGGGTGGCCGACTTGGCGGCGGTGCCGCCGGTGCCGGTGCAGGCGAGGCTTTCGGTGTAGCTGCCGACGCCGCCGGGTGTGACCTTCAGCGGATTGGTGCTGCTGCTTTGCGGGCCGACGGTGCCGCTCACGTTGCCGCTGAGGCTGCAGGACGTGGCATTGGTCGACGACCAGATCAGGGTTGAACTGCTGCCGTTCTGAATCGTGGCGGGACTGAAGGCAAAGCTCACCGTTGGCACCGGCAACTGCACGACCTGCAAGGTCGCCGATTTGGCGGTCGAACCGCCCAGGCCGGTGCAGGTCAGGGTATAGGTGTAGCTGCCAACGGCGGTCGGTTCCACCTGCACCGGGCTGCTGGTGCTGCTCTGCGGACCGACGCTGCTCTTGGTCAGGGCGCCGCTGATTGCACAATTCGTGGCATTGGTCGACGACCAGGTGAGCGTAGCACTGGTGTCGAGCTGAACGCTGGAGGGGCTGACGGCCACGCTTACCGTCGGCGCCGGCGGCAATACCACTTGCAAGGTCGCCGATTTGGCGGTCGAACCACCCGCGCCGGAGCAGGTCAGGGTATAGGTATAGCTGCCGGCGGCGGTCGGTTCCACCTGCACCGGACTGCTGGTGCTGCTCTGCGGACCGACGCTGCTCTTGGTCAGGGCGCCGCTGATCCCACAATTCGTAGCATTGGTCGACGACCAGGTGAGCGTTGCGCTGTTGTAGAGCACAACGCTGGCAGGATTGATGGTAAAGCTTACGGTCGGCACAGGCGGCGCCACGACCTGCAAGGTCGCCGATTCGGCGATCGAACCGCCAGCGCCGTTGCAGGTGAGCGTATAGGTGTAGCTGCCGGCAACAGTGGGTTCGACATTCAGGGGCTTGCTGCTGTTGCTCTGCGGACCGGTGGTGCCGCTGAGCGCGCCGCTCAGGGCACAAGAAGTGGCATTAGTGGTCGACCAGTTGAGCGTGGCACTGCTGTCGACTGGAATGCTTGCGGGCATGACGGCGAAGCTCAACGTCGGTGGCGGCATCGTGGTCATGGGTGGCATGGCGAAACTGAAGCTGCCCCAGGCGACAACGGCAGATGCCCCCAGGTATCGAAACAGGTCCAGCAGTATCGGGCGATGCATGTTCTGACTCCAGTATGTGAACGAAAACTACTTCCCCGGATGCCGATACAACGCATGCTCACTGAATGAGCCGGAACGTTGGACCTGTCCTTTTTTATATTGTGCTGAGTTGGAACTTATCAGCCGCAACAATCGTCACCGACACATTCCGATTACGTTTGCCGCTTGATCTTTACCGCGATCAGAACATAGCAATAATGCGTTCAGTACCGCGATGCTATTCTGGATGAACGGTAACAACGAAGTCCCTTTTCGGCGCAAGCACATATTTGGTGGACACGCCCCCCACACTTCACTCGTTGCAATGAGCGACCACTGTCGGTATTCCGTCATTTTTTTGGGTGTTTCGATCACGGATTGTTGACACACTCGACACTGACCAGTGGATGCGCAAAACGCTGGCGCACACTGGGTTCCATGCAGCGCCACATGCCGTCCATGACCCGGGTTGACGTTTTGGGTCGCGCACCACCTCGTACCGATTAGGGGGTCCCACGTGAAGTCGACGCGGAGGTGGCGCCATTGCAGCACTCAGCTGTATAAGGGCCCTATTTACACTGCAGTCGATTGATCGCTGCATGTGCAAGATGCAAAGCCGAGATGGGTCGCTTGACTTCGCATTCCGGACACTAAGGCTTCTGCTTCACCGGCATCCGGGCAGCCGGCCCGGCCAATTCAGGACGGAGTTGTTGCGAATCCTTCACCGACCCCGTAGACAAATGGTGGCCGACCTCCGGAGCCTGAGGCAGACGGATTCTGCTAGCCCAGGAAGCAGCGGTTTCTGCCGGCGCGCTTGGCCTGATATAAGGCTGCGTCGGCACGTTTCAACAAGGTTTCCTCGGTATCGCCGGGATGGCACAGGCTCAGACCACAGGAGACCGAAAGCGGCACTGCACTACCCTCGCAGTGCAGACCCAGCCGACCTAAGGAAATGCGCACCCTCTCCGCCGCTTCCATAAGTTGCTCGACGCCAAGACCGCGCACGATCATCACGAACTCCTCTCCGCCCACGCGCGCGAAGAAGTCCTCGCTACGACAATTGCGCATCAGGTGCCGGGCAATCACGCGCAGTGCCTTGTCGCCCGCGGCGTGTCCGTAACGGTCATTGACGGCCTTGAAGTGATCGACGTCCCAGATGGCAATACCCAATTCCACACCGGAGGCCTTCCAGTGCAGAAATTCGCGGGTCATGCGCTGCTGAAAAGCAAGGCGGTTTGGAATGCCGGTCAGCGCGTCAGTGCTGGCCTTGCGTTGTTCCGCACGTACCGACTCCTGCAAGGCTTCGGTTTCGCGTTCAAGCTCTTCGACCCGCAACTTCATCGACTTCGTACGCTCCTTGGTCTCCTCAAGCCGGGTCATTTGGCGCTGGCGGAATGCATCGACAACGATATTGATCATCCGAATTCGCGCCAGTACTTGACCCTGCGCCTCGCTCAGGTTGGCTGCCTTGCGCACTCCGCTGTCGATAGCGTCAACTTCGCCCTGCAGGTGCCGGTTAAACTCCGCGCTGTCCTTCAACGCGGTTTCCTGCAATAGGGCTTCGTCGACCAGATGATGCGCGGTTCGGTCCAGTCCCGCGCTGACGTTTTTCAGAGTCTCCGCCAATGCCGCCTGCTCGTTTTGCAGTTCCACGGCTTGTTGGTTGATCAGCAACGCAAGCTGCTCCGCAGCGTGCACGACTTCACTCTCGCTGTTGCAGCCCGACAGCCCGGCACTCAGGGCATTCAAAGAAGACTGCAAGCGTGGACTCAGGACCAGCTTGTCCAGCAGTTGCAATACGGTTTGACGGGCGAACCAACATGTCGTCTCCGTACCCGGGCCGTCCGCACAGTCCATCGCTGCTTCGATCGGCGGTGCTTCATCGAGCGGGCCGGCAACTTCACTCAGGCCGATCAGCAAATGCTCCAGCGCTTCGTTATCGCCCGGCCGGTTCATGCTCTCGCCGAGCTGGACTAGCTGGGCATCGATTTGCTCGTCCCGCCCCGCCGCCAGCGCACACAAACGCAGCACCACCCGGCGCAACAACAGATTCTCCCTGCAGCGCGGCCGCAATGCGGGTCTCGTGGGAGACTTGCCGTAAGGCTGCGCCTCGTGTGTCATCGCTGAGATCATCTTCAATGCAGGCTCGATGCCGCAGTTCGGGAGTTCGCTTTTTCTTAATAGCGGCACGGCGCAATATTTCTTGAGCATTCAAATTGCGGGCGCGCAAAATGCAGCCTTTGCCTCGCCAACTCTCAAATGATCTGGATCAATGCCTCGATACGCACAATGTGGTTCACTGAGGCTGCTGGGTTGGACGCAAATGCACTAGACGCCGTGCGACGCTGAAGGACTTCGACCGAAATGTGACGCAATTCACATTGCACAGTTTGGTTAGGTGATACTTAATCATAGGCGACTTAGGTGTTTGGGCCGAGGATCATATAGTGAACAATACCAAGGTGAAGCACTGTGAATCCAAGCGGCCTGCAGTGATGAGTCCGCTTGCCGCCGAAGCTCAGCGGCAGTCCCTGTCAAAGGCTTCGGCGCATCGCGTCCTGGTGATCGACGACGACGAATTCATCTGTCGTGCTTTGGAAAGCCAGTTGCGCGCGGCTGGAATATCGGACCTGACCATCACGTCGAACGGGCCCGAGGCAGTAAGACTGCTCAACGAAAGCAAAATGTACACCTTGATCATTTCCGACCTTTCCATCCCCAAGGTGGATGGAATTCAACTGTTGCGCCTGATTTCCGTGCGGCAGACCGAGGCCGCCGTGGTGTTGATCAGCGCTTCCGGGCGCAGATTGCTGGCTTCCGCCGAGGACCTCGCGCGCACCCGGGGGCTGCGCGTCTTGGGGGCACTGGAAAAGCCCATCCGCGCCGACGACCTGCAACGTATGCTGTCGACATTCGAAGAAGCGGCGCGGCCATCGGCGAAACCGGCCGGACCGCTGCCAAGTGCGGCGGAACTGCGCACTGCAATAGAGGGCGACGAGATTCAGGTCTACGTGCAGCCGCAGCTCGAAGCCCATAACGGCGCCCTGCACGGCGTGGAGGCGTTGGCGCGCTGGTACAGCCCCAGCCGCGGTGTCGTTCCGCCTGCCAATTTCGTGCCTTTGGCGGAAGAGACCGGCCTGATCGACGAGTTGACTGAACTGATGTTGAGAAGGTCCGTGGCGGTCTGCGGCAACTGGAATCGTGCGGGACTGAAGACCAACATCTCGGTAAATGTTCCGATTACATCGATGTGTCGTCTCAATTTGCCGGACACGATCCTTATGCTGGCTGAGCGGCACGGACTGGAGGCTCGGCAGATCACGCTGGAAATAACCGAAGGGGGATTCATGCAAGACCCGGTGCGCTCGCTCGACGTATTGACGCGCCTGCGCCTGCGCGGCATTGGCCTGGCGATAGATGACTTCGGCTGTGGTTATTCGAGTCTACAGCAACTCAAGCGTATGCCGTTCAACGAGTTGAAGATCGACTGCTCATTCGTCATGGCCATGTTCAAAGATCGTGAATCCTACAGCATCGTCAAGTCCAACCTTGATCTGGGGCATGAATTGGGATTGCGTACTGTGGCCGAAGGCGTGGAAACCCGCGAGCACTGGGATGCACTGCGCGAACTGGGATGTGACCTGGTACAGGGCTATCACATCGCACGCCCGTTTCCCGCTGCTCAACTCACCCTATGGGCGCGGGATCACCTAAAGTAAGTTCCGCAACGGAAGGCCAGCTCAGGGCCTCACTTCGCGGCATCAGCCGGATTGAAAGCCTGCCGAGCGTGAATCCAAAGATTTTTGGGGCGATACGTGGGGCTCTACCAGCTGTGCCCAGAGGTCAAGCTGTTCCGCAAGTTCCGGAGTCTCGCCGCGACTGTTATATTGAATCGCCATGCCCAGCATCAGAGATGTGGTCAGCGGGATAATCCCGGCGACCAGGCCCGCGTTACCGAACGACTGCCGTGCCTCCTGGAGGGCTTCCGTACGGAATCCATCCACCACTTCACTGAATAGGCCTTGAAGGGCCTTGGTGAGGTCCTGCTCGCGTCGCGCCGAGATGCTCAGCTCCAATACGGCGCGGATCAGGGGCGTCGCATGCAGTCGCGACCAGACTCCCTCTGCCCAGGCGGTAAAGCCTGCTCCGGGTGTGAGTTCGTTCATCAGGTCCGTCTGGATCCGCTGAATGCGCCGCGTCATTTCTTCCGTCGCGGCGGTGATCAGGGCGGCCTTGCTATGGAAGTGATGTCCGGTGGCGCCGTGGGAAACCCCAGCGTGGGCGACGATCCGGCCTATAGTGGTCTTGGCATAGCCCTTCTCGGCCAGGCAGGTGATCGTCGCATCGATCAGGCGCTGGCGCATCCTCTGGCTGCGCTTGGCTTGCGTGCGACGCGTGCTGTGTTGGCGCATTCTTGTGCGCTTATTTTCTTTCACGGTTTTGCTCGATTGTTTCATTAACGACAACGACAGGGACGAGACCATGGTCGGCCAACGCTGGCAAGGTCTGCTCGTTTGGTCGCGCCGGCCTTGTTGCCGCTCAGGCAGCCTTGGCCAGCGTAGGGAGGCGACGCACTATGCGAACGGTCTCCGCCGCTTCGCCCCATGCATTCGTGTCAATGAAACAGACCGAACGGTCGCCGAGTACCAGCCTGCCTCTTTGTTGAAAGGATATGAGCGCGCGGCATACTATCTTGGTAGCCAGGCGTGAAAAGTTGCCGATACCCGGCATCATCCCCATGCGTGCCTCAAGCACGTTGCCAAATAGGACAGTCAGTTCGCCGCTGCCGCGGCTCGCATGACTGGTCTGCACCGGGCATGGAAGGTAATCGGTTTTGACAGCGCTGGGCGCGGCGTCTAATGGCATGACTGAACTTCGCTACAAGTTGCCTCCAGATTGCCCGCTAGGTTGTTCGAGCACCATCCGCAATTGCCGAAGTCCGATGGCGGCAACTACGTATTGCTCTTCACATTTTTCAGCGGATCGCCGCCGAAGTCGTCCTGCGGGGCGAACCCGGCTATTGCCGGCATTGCCGCTGGGGAGGCGGCAGCGCCATCAATGGCTCGCCGTGGCCGAGGTGCCCGGAACTGCGCAATCAGGCGGCGGCGGCACCTGGAGCGGTGTTTCGTAAGCCGTGAGGCCTAAAAAAAGCAAATTTTGGTGATTCGGCGCCTTTGGCTCAAATCATACGTCCAAGCACCGACTGGCGGCCAAACCTGACCGAGCATATGCTCAATGCGAGCCATGGATCAGCATTCGGTGCAGGCTTAGGGGAAAAAAGCGGTATTACTCCAAAAACAGGAATGATCATGATTTCATTAGTCCAGATAGGGTCGGCAGCTGACGCGCCAGACTACGCGACTGGTGCTGGGCCGCGGCCACGCGGCGTACTGGCCGACGACCATGCCATCGTGACCGACGGCCTGCGCCGGATTCTCGAACCCGAATATGCGATCGTCGCGGTAGTCACCGACGGTGAAGGATTGTTGGCCGCAACACGAATGCTTCAGCCCGACTTCGTGGTCACCGATGTCTCAATGCCAGGACTCAACGGAATTGACGCCATCCGCTTGATTAAGAAGGAGTTTCCGAATGTCCATGCGATATGCCTTACTGCCAAAAGTGACCGCATGTTTCTTGCCGAATCGCTTGCGGCCGGGGCCTCGGGCTTCCTAGGCAAGCAGGCCCCGGCGGTGGAGTTGCGCCACGCGATAAGAACCGTGCTGCGAGGCGGCACCTACGTATCTCCGCTTGTCGGTGGACAGGGTCCAATGCGTGGGACGCCTTTCGCCGCAAGCGCCGCAACACGAGCCGTTTTCAATTTGACCGCACGGCAACGCCAAGTACTTCAGTTGGTGGCTGCCGGTCACACCGCGCGTGAAATTGGGTCCAGGCTGAAGATTTCCTCCAAGACCGTCGAATGTCACAAGGCTAGGGCGATGGAAAGCCTGGGGCTGACGAGCTCAGCCGAATTGATCCAATTCGCCATGCGACACGGCCTGACTACCGACTAGGCACGCGCTTTTTCTCTTACGTCTCGATCACCTGGGTGGCGCGAAACGTTCTCGGACTTGCGCTGCGCCGCCATATTGCGATCGCATTGCGTACCATATCTTCATAGCGTGCGGCCGCCTCCGGTATGATGTCCAATACGTCCGTTATGCCGCCACAGCCAGCCGTCAAATCTAGGGCGTCGTACAGGTCAGCCTGTTGGGCTGTTCCAAGCATCAATGCGCCGTACTTCATCAGATGCGCAAAGTGCTGCAAGTCTTTGGCATCAAGACATCTGGCGGCTCGCCGCATGCCATCAGTCAGGCGGGGCATGTCGCGCTCAAATGCCGCAAGTATATCCGGCATGCCCTCGATCCCAACCGCTGCCTCCAGGATGCTGAGCGATAACGCGTTGCATTTGGCGTCTGCCAGCAATGACCATAATGCGCCGGCCCGGCCCTGAGTTTGGGCTGCCCAACTGCTCGGCAATACCTTGGTCAAATCATTCTCCCGCGTAGGTTGGTGAATCGGCGCCGATGCAACGAGGAAATCCGGAAGCCACCGGATTCGGTCTCTCACCGCAAGACGGCGAGTGCTGCTCGACCTTTAGCTTGCGCTTCTCATGCTAATTCCTAGATTGCCGAACTCACCCAACCACCAGACTTTATCCGGCGTCCGGACCGGGCACCGCACCCACAAATCAGAACTATGGTGTTCTCTCGACAATAAGAATAGCTTCAACGGAAAGGTGGGCCAGGCGCAATAAGTACTTGCCGCAGCACCTTTGCGGAAAGTACTTATTCGACTACAGGTATACAACACGCACATTGGCCACAGTGACTATGAGGGGAAAGGGTTCGCGCCGATCGTCCAGAACGTAGACTTCCCTGAAGCTGACATTCGCCAATACGCTGAACGGTTTGAGGTCCTGGGGTCCGATGCCACGGAATTGATGCAGATCAATACCCTCGCTCGCCAATTCAACGACACTGGCGTATACCTGCGTCTGTCTGAGGGAGGCGGCTTTGGATTTGGAAAGCGAGCGGATTATGAAAGTCAATGCCGCGGCAAACGAAGTCTCTGTTCACCGGGAAGAGCTATTCCGAAAGGTGGTCGAGGCCGCGCCAAACGCCATGATCATGGTCAACCGGCAGGGTTTGATCACGCTGGTCAACGCCCAGGCCGAGAAGTTGTTCGGCTATCCGCGCGCCGAGATGATCGGCAATCTGGTGGAAATGCTAGTGCCGGCGCGCATCTGCAACGCCCATCCCGGGCTGCGGCACGGTTATTTCAAGAGTCCCAGCACCCGCGCTATGGGTGTGGGGCGCGACCTCTTCGGCGCGACCCGCGACGGGCGAGAGGTACCGATCGAAATCGGCCTCAATCCGATCGAAACCGCGGAAGGCAGCTTCGTGCTCGCCTCGATCATCGACATCACCGAACGCCGCCGCGCCGAGGAACGCTTCCGTCTAGTGGTCGAGGCGGCGCCGAACGCGATGATCATGGTGGGCCGCGATGGCGTGATAACCCTGGTCAATCGCCAGACGGAAATGCTGTTCGGCTACTCGCGCCAAGAACTTCTCGGCCGCAAAGTCGACATGCTGGTGCCGGAGCGCATCCGCGGCAGCCATCCGGGTCTGCGCGACGGCTTTTTCGCGAGTCCGGCCACCCGTTCTATGGGCGTGGGCCGCGATCTTTACGGCATCACAAAGGACGGACACGAGGTACCAATTGAGATCGGCCTGAACCCGATTGAAACCGCGGAAGGCTTCTTCGTCCTGGCCTCGATCATCGACATCACCGAGCGAAAGCGCGCGGAGGATGCCGTGCGCAACAGCGAGCGCCGCTTCCGTCTGATGGTATCAAGCGTCAAGGATTATGCCATCCTGATGCTCGATGAAAAGGGCCATGTGGCGTCGTGGAACGACGGAGCGCAGCGGCTCAAGGGATTTACCGAGGAAGAGGTGATCGGCAGACACTTTTCGATTTTTTATCCGCCCGAGGATGTGGCGGCAGGCAAGCCCGGTACCGAGCTGCGCCAAGCGATCGAGAAGGGACGCTACGAAGACGAGGGCTGGCGCGTCCGCAAGGACGGCTCCCGCTTCTGGGCCAACGTCATCATCACGCCGATGCTGGACGAACAGGGCCGACTGGCCGGTTTTTCCAAGGTTACCCGCGACATGACCGAGAGGCGGCGATCGGACGAACGCTTCCGCTTGGTGGTGGAGGCGGCACCCAACGCGATGATCATGGTCAACCATGAAGGCGTGGTGACTTTGGTCAACCGACAGACCGAAAGGCTTTTTGGCTACACGCGTGAGGACCTCCTGGGCCAGAAAGTGGAAGTACTGGTCCCCATCAGCACCCGCGTCAAACATCCCGGCTTGCGCGGCGGCTTTTTCGCCAGCCCTACCACTCGCTCGATGGGTGTGGGACGCGACCTCTACGGCGTGACCAAGTCTGGGCAGCAAGTGCCGATCGAAATTGGCCTAAATCCGATCGAAACGGCTGAAGGAACATTTGTCCTGGCTTCAATCATCGACATCACCGAGCGCAAGCGGCTGGACGCACGCTTTCGCCTTGCGGTGGAAGCGGCGCCAAATGCGATGATCATGATCAACCAAGGCGGTGCCATCACCCTGGTCAATCGCCAGACCGAACTGCTCTTCGGCTACTCACGCGAGGAATTGCTGGGACAGAAAGTGGACATGCTGGTGCCGGGCCGGATCCGGGCCAGTCACCCGCAGTTGCGCGATGGCTACTTCGCCGCGCCGAGCACCCGGGCGATGGGTGTTGGACGCGATCTGTTCGGCGTGACCAAAGATGGCCGCGAAGTGCCGATTGAGATTGGCCTCAACCCTATCGAAACCGACGAAGGCGCCTTCGTCCTTGCTTCGATCATCGACATCACCGAACGCAAGCGCGGTGAACAGGCCCTGCGCAATCTGAACCAGTCTCTGGAATCGCAGGTATCTGAGACCCAACTCGCACTAGACCAACTGCGGGTGGCGCAGAATCAGCTTGTGCAGCAGGAAAAGATGGCATCTCTTGGCGGTCTGGTCGCCGGCGTGGCGCACGAGATCAATACACCCGTCGGCGTGGGCGTGACGGCGGCATCGCACCTGCAGCAGGAAGTACGCGCACTGAGCAAGGCCGTCCGCGAGAATACGCTGTCCAAGCCCCGCTTCGAACAGGCGTTACGAACCTTCGAGCAGGCCAGCGACATCATCCTGCTTAACTTGAGCCGCGCCGCCGACCTGATCAACAGCTTCAAACGCGTCGCCGTGGACCAGTCGAGCGACGAGCGCCGCCAGGTCAGGTTGAATAGTTACATCGAGGAAGTGCTGCTCAGCCTCAAGCCAAAGCTCAAGACTACCAAGCATCGCATCGAGTTGGACTGTCCGGACGACATCGAGACCGTGACTACGCCGGGCGCGCTGTCGCAGATCCTCACCAACCTCGTGGTAAACTCGGTCACCCATGCCTTTGAGCCGGACAAGCCCGGCCAGATTGCGATCCGCCTCCGGCGCGAAGGCGAGCACGTGGAGTTGACATTCTCCGACAACGGTCGCGGCATTCCGCCGGAGAACCTTGCGCGCATCTTTGATCCGTTCTTCACCACCCGCCGCGGCCAGGGCGGCACCGGCCTGGGCTTGCACATCGTCTTCAACCTTGTGCACCAGACCCTCGGCGGGACTATCCAGGTCTCCAGCGAGCCAGGCCGAGGCACGACTTTCACCATCCGGTTCTGAGCATGAATCCGAGCGCACCCATGGACATCGACGCAGACAATAACGAACCAATGCAGTTCGCAGAGACCAAAGCGTCGGATACGGAGGACGCTTTGACGCCCTGGAAAATCCTGGTGGTGGACGACGAGGTGGAGATTCACAGAGTCACCGGCATGGCGCTGAGTCCTTTTACCGTACTCGGCAGGCCTTTGAAGCTCTATGATGCGTACACTGGCCGCGAGAGCATCGAGATCATGCGGCGCGAACCCGACATCGCCCTAGTGCTGATGGATGTGGTAATGGAAACCGAGCACGCCGGTCTCGACGCGGTTCAAACGATCCGCAATGAATTGGGCAACCGCTTCGTGCGCATCGTGTTGCGCACCGGCCAGCCCGGTCAGGCGCCGGAACTGGAAGTGGTTCGCAGGTTTGACATCAACGACTACAAAGAAAAGACCGAACTAACGACGACCAAGCTGTACACGGTGCTACAAACCGGCCTGAGCCTATACCGCGAACTGGTCGCCATGGACCGCAACCGCATCGGCTTGGAACAGGTGATTGAAGCCAGCGCATCGATCTTCAACACCCGCTCACTGGGACGCTTCCAGCGCGGCGTGTTGGAGCAAGTCTCGGCTCTGCTCTATGCCAGGCGCGACGCGGTGATCGTCAACGCCAGCGGAGTGGCGAGCAACATCACCGAGCGCGGTCTGAGAGTCAGCGCGGGCACCGGCGTCTACCAGGCTTGCGAAGGCGGCTTGGCCGAGGAGGTCCTCGACGCAGTGGCCCTGCAACACATACGTCGAGCCATCAAACGGCGCTCCTACGACGTCAGCGCCAAGGTCTTCGTCGCCTATTTCTCGACCCGCCTCCACACCGAACACGTGGTCTACCTGACCAGCGAGATACCCTTCTCCCCCGCCGACATCCGCCTGATCGAACTGTTTTGCCGCAATGTAGCCATTGCCCTGGAAAATCTGGAATTGAATCTCGACGTGTTGGATTCGCAGCGGCGCCTGATTCTGCTGCTCAGCGCCGCCATGGAAGAGCGCTCGCGCGAATTGCACAACCACGTCAAGCGCGTGTCGGAATACGCCCGGTTGCTGGGGCGCCTGCTCGGCCTGGCGGAAGAGGACGTCGAAACCTTGGGCATCGCCGCCGCCGCCCATGATCTGGGCAAGATCGCGATCCCGGATGCGATTCTCAACAAGCCTGACAGACTCTCACCCGAAGAGCGGGCCCTAATGGAAACCCACGTCGAGCGCGGCCGCAGCGTGCTGGCGGGCCAGAAAGGCCCGTTGATGGAATCCACCGGCGCGACCATCGGCGGCCATCACGAGCACTGGGACGGCGGCGGCTATCCCAATCGCCTGTCACAGGAGCAGATCCCCCTGTTCGCGAGGATCACCGGCATTGCCGACGTGTTCGACGCCCTGAGCACGCGCCGGGTGTATAAGCAGGCCTGGCCGCTGAAGCAGGTGCGGGAATATTTCCGGGAGCAGCAGGGCCGGCAATTTGACCCACAGCTCACCGGCTTGTTCTTGGAACACTTCGAGGAGTTCGTCACAATCCGCGACCGCTACCCCGGAGACGTAGGGGCAGAAAGGACTGGCGCGCTGGAGGGGTGAGGCAGCGCCGGCAGGCACTTTCTGCTACTTCCTGACCAATTTCAACTTGCCAGAGGGCTGCGGCGAGACTCTGTCGGTTGAAATCACCGTGCGATTGCGGCCGCCGGACTTGGCCTTATACAACGCCTTGTCGGCGCGGCGCAACAATTGTCCCGCGGCTTCGTCGGGAAGTATCTCGGCAATACCGAAGCTGACCGTAACTGGATTGCGCAGAGGGGGAATTGCCGACCGTGCCAGGCTCAACCGGATGCGCTCGGCCATGGTTTCCGCCGCGTTGCCTCCGCTCTGCGGCATTAGGATCACGAACTCCTCGCCGCCCATGCGCGCAATCAGGTCGGTACTACGCGTATGCGACTCCATGATGCGTGAGAACGCCTGCAGCACCGTGTCGCCAACCTCGTGGCCGTATTCGTCGTTGATCCGCTTGAAATGGTCGAGGTCGGCAATCATTAGCGACAGTGTTCCACCGTAGCGCTTCACTCGGCCGACCTCTGTTTCAAGTTGCTCGTCCAATCTTCGGCGGTTGGCTACCCCTGTGAGTGGGTCGGTCAGCGACAACTTGACGACTTCAGCCTGTCGTTGCAGCAAAGCATCCTCCATCTGTCGCTGACGCGTCACATCGCGGTTGATGCCGACCACGGCCATCACTTCTCCGGCGGCATCAAACATTACGTCCTCGGCGGCCTCGATATAACGCAGGCCGCGTTCCGGATGCACGATGCGGAAGTGATTGTCTGTAGCGCACCGTAACTCCACGGTTCTGGTCAGCAGGGCTTCGGCTGCATTCACATCTTCCGGCAACAGTGCATTCTTCCAGTGTTCGTAGGTTATGGCGGTGTCAGCTGCGATGCCATACATGTCATACATCTGCGTGTCCCAGCTCAGAAGTCCTGACTTGAGATCCCAGGACCAGACGCCAATTTGGGCGGCCTGCACCGCCATGGACAGTCTTTGTCCAAGGCTGCGTAGGCTTTTTTCCGTGGTGATGCGGCTTTCGATGTTCTGGATCTGGGCGAGAAAGCCATCGGGCTGCCCGGCCTCGTCCCGTAATAGCGCCACATCGAGCTGAACGTGGACAACCTCTCCCGATTTGTGGAAGTAGCGCTTATCCATGCGATAGGTCTGGCGCTTGCCGTCGAGTAACTCTTGCACATTGTCAAGATCGTGCTCGAGATCGTCGGGATGGGTGATGTCCTGAAATGTCTTGGACGTCAATTCGGCTTCTTCATAGCCGAGCATGCCGCACAAGGCGGGATTGACACCGGCAAAGCGCCCGTCAAGGGCAACCTCGGCCAGCCCGATCGGTGAGTTGTTGAGAAGGGAGCGGAAGCGACTCTCGTTGTACCTGACCTCTTGCAGGGAACTTGCTAAGTCACGTTGCGCCCTGTCGAGCGTCATCAGGTCACGATAGGTGGAAAGCGCCGTATGTACGGCACAGAACAGTTGCGGGCCGGTCAGTAGCGCCTTGTCGAGGTAGCCGTTGATGTCGTAGCGTGTAACGATCTCAGTCTGAGGCACAGCGCCGGCTTGCCCGGTGCGCAGCAGGATGCGGACGCGCGGATTATGCATTTCGTGCCGGATAAATCTAACCAGATCCAGGCCCGCATGATCAGACTCCATCATCACGTCCAGCAGCACCAGCGCTACAGTTTGCCGCTCGCGCAGGATAGCTCTGGCCTGCTCGCAGGAATTAGCGTGGAGGAATTCGATGCCACGGCCGAGGAACGGTGTGCCGGACAGGACCAGTTCAGTTACGTCATGCACTGCAGCGTCGTCATCGACGATCAATATCGTCCAGCTTGACGTTCCTTTCTCGTGAGCGCTTTGTGTCCCGTGCAAAGGGTCCGCCCGACTGCCTTTCTGCAGCCAAGTCATGCCGGCGGCAGATTCACTGGATGAATTGAGGTGCTGCGACTGCATGTGATAATTTGCCGAGTCTGACGACCTCGTCATCATCGGTATTTCCGGCGCGCGACTGCTGGCGTTCCGGATCAGCGGGCCCCAGAGCTGGCTGAACGGCAGCGCGATTCCACGATTGTTGGTGCAAATACAATAATGTCGCTACCTGAAAGCGGCAGTTCGCCAGTGACGGCTTTGCTCCAATTCTGACCCGCAGCGGCCTCGACCTGCTGGGCCTGGGCATGAGCGCCATCAGCCGTATCGACGACGTCTACAGCCAGAATGCGCGGACGCTGCAGACCTATTTTGCGGCTCTGAACCGGGGACCCCTGCCGCTCGAGCGCGGCATCCGACTGTCGGACGACGACCTCATCAGGCGCGACGTGATCGCATCGGTCATGTGCGGTGGAGCTTTGCGCTTTGCCGACATCGAATCGCGTTACGGCA
>CAJCJI010000525.1 GCA_903970595.1 Verrucomicrobiota bacterium | reverse complement strand
TGATGGTGGATTTCACGCTCATGGGCCGGCCGTTTGTTAGCGCCGGTCTAAATCCGCGTTTTTTCGCCGCAGTTTGGTTTGGGCGGACGTGATTTGATAGGTTGCGGAACCGGTGGTGTTTCTGGCGTTGTTGTGGTCTGTCAGAACGGCAGGTCGTCGTCGTCGATCTGGAACGGCTCCGGGGTATGGCTTTGGCGCTGCTTGCAGATCAATTCCTGCAGTCCGTCGCGGTAGATTGACCAGATTCGGTCATGCAATGCGTCGACGAGTTCGAATACGGCGAGGGCTTCTTCGGCGGTCCAGTAGGTTGGAACGTCAATGGCGAGGGTGAGCGGTAAGCCCGGGCGATAGGATGGTTTGCTGGGTTGCGGTGACTGGCTTGCCGCGGTTTGGGGATTATGCCGGCGGCGCTTTTTTCTTTTGTCTTTGGGCATTATTTTCCTCCGCGGCGTTGTTTTGCCCGCTGTTCGGTGCGCTCCAGGGCCTCTTTGACGCGGTAGGATTCGCCGTCGATGGCGACGATTTCGGCATTATGCATGAGCCGGTCGACCATGGAGACGACGCAAGCGGCATTCGGGAAGACGTCGCGCCATTCGGCGAAGGGCCGGTTGGTGGTGACCACGGTGCTTCTTTGTTCGTAACGCCGGCTGATCAGTTCGAAGAGCAGATCAGCGTGCCGATTTGAGTATGACAGGTAGCCGACCTCGTCGATCAGCAGCAATGCCGGTGCGGCGTAGTGCCGCAAGCGCCGGCGCAGGGCGGAATCGCTGTCCAGTGCGGCGAGCTCGCCGAGCAACTGCCCGGCGCTGGTAAACAGCACGGTGTGGCCGTGAACCAACGCATGATGGGCGAGATTGCGCGCCAGTGTCGATTTGCCGACGCCGTTCGGACCGACCAGCAGCGCATTGGTGGCGTCCTTTAGAAAGTCGAGCGTCATCAAGGCTTCGAAAGTTGTGCGATCGCAACGCTTCGGCCAGGTCCAGTCGAAGTCGCAGACCGGCTTGAAGCGGCCGATCCTGGCGTCCCGGACGCGGCGCTCCAGGCTACGGCGGGCGCGTTCGGCTTCCTCCCACTCGATCAGTTGTTGAACCCAGCCGGCGGCGGCGGCTTGCGGCCAGTTCGCCAGCAGGCCGTTGAGTTGCAGCGCCTTGGCGCGGCTCTGCAAGAGATCAAGGTTCGTCATTGGAGCATCCTTTCAGTTTGTCGTAGGTATCGAGCGCGTGCGGGGTGACAGCGACATCGCGGTCCCGCACGTGAGCCGGCAGGATCATGTCTACGGGCGGCGGTTGCTGGCGCTCTTCGCGATGGCGCTCCAGAGCCAGGCGCACGGCATTCGGGTGCGGCACCTCGCGCGCGAGGGCTTCGGTAATGGCGGCATTCAGCGGTGCCGCGCCGTAGCGCCGCAACAACTGCATCAGGGTCGATGTAATGGCGCCGATATTGTCGCCGCGGTCGGCAGCGGCGGCAAGCAATGCCTGGCTCGCCGGCGCCGTCTGCGCCAGATGATCGGTGGCGCGATGGCGCCGTGCGGCGCGTTTCTGTTCAACCAGCGCCTGAATGTGCGCGGGTTCCTCAACCTTCTCACCCTTGTCGTAGCTGCGTGGATGATCGGCGAGGACGCGCTCGCCATCGACGATACGCACCCGGTCGATATCGGCCAATACTGTGAGCGCACGCCGCACATGAGTGTGGGGTATCGAGTAGTCGTTCAGGTCGAAGCGGATATATGGCGTTTTGCCGACCGAGACGGCCACCCGCTCCAGCACTGGATAGGGATTGTGCGGCAGCTTCAGCAAATACGGCAGCTCCTGGATGAACGCTTCACGAACAGTCGCGGTGTCTTGGTCAGGACACCGCCGATCCGCCGCCGGCCCCTGGCACCAGGCATCGGCCTGGCGATTGAGATCGGCGAGATCGACGAATTTGCGGGCGGCAAAGAAATTGTCTCGAACATACCGGATCGCCCGCTCGACCCGGCCCTTCTCATTGCCTCGCGCGATGGCGACGGGCCGTGGTTCGAAGCGATAATGCCCGGCGAAGTCGAGCAAGGTTGGATGGAAGCGGATGGCCTCGCCATGGCGTTCGAGAACCGCGCTTTTGAGATTGTCGTAGAGAATCACACGCGGTACCGCGTTCCACGCCGCAAACGCGCCGAGATGGCCGCGCAGGAAATTTTCCATGCGCGCATCAAGGAAAAAGCGCAGAAAGATTTGCCGCGAGAAACTCAACACCGCGACAAAGGCCATCAACGAACGGCGCGCCCGGCCGATCACCAGATGGCCAAAATGCCCCCAGTCAATTTGCGCCTGTTCGCCCGGCAAACTGCGCAGACGCAGAAAGGCTTCCGCTGCCGGTCGTGGCCGGTGGCATGCGACAACATGGCGAAACTGGCTTGGTCCACCGCGGTAACCTCGGTCCTGAACCATTGCGAGCAGACGGCTGGCGGTCAGCGTTGGGAACTTGTCCAGAGTTTCGCGGATGAACGGCAGGTATGGGTCGATTTTCGATGGCCTTTTCGGCTTGCCGATCCGCGGCAGCCCGGCCTGCGCCAACACCCGGGCAACGGTCTCATGATGGATGCGCAATTGCCTGGCGATCGTCCCGACCCGCCATTTTTCAACGTGGTAAAAGCGCAGAATCTGCGCCTCGATTTCCGCGGGAATGCTCACTGCGACGCCCTCTCCTATTGTTCCGGGGACCCTGGCGGCGCCGCAGAAAGTCACGGCGGACAAACTCCGGACAGAGGCGGCCGCAGCAATGGCACTGCCATCGCGGCCGGACACTCCGGTCCGTCATCGTCTGATCCGTCACGGCTACCGCTGAGCCTGTCAGAAGCAAATCATCGGTCCGGACCGGCGGTGAACCCTGATGCGTCACATTATTTTTTCGGGCCCGGTAACGACGAGATCGGGCGGCATGGTTGAGGCGGCCGCGGCGGCTGGTTTGGTAACGCCGTCCGGCTTGCCGTTGCGCCAGCAACCGGGCTTTGCGGGCACAGCCTTCGAGGCAGTACATCTGGCCGCGATCGCAATGGCTGCAGATCAGGACTTGCGCGCGGCACCGCCCGCACAGAAACAGCCGGGCTGGCACGCCGGCCTGATCTGGGCAGCCGCATCCGGCATCCGCCGGAGCCGTGTCGTGTTCTGGACGCACCCGCTTTTGAGTGCGATATTGATCCCGCATTGTGCCCCTGCACGGTGTAGGGCACGGCGTTGAGTCAAACTGCCAGGTTCACATCGGCGCCGTGCCTGCCTGCAACTTCGATCAGGTCTTAGCGCGCCAGCCGGCCTCATGTCAGCCAACCAGGCCGAAGAAGAAGCTCAATCTCAACGAATTGGGAACCTCAGGAAAGTTGCGTCGCCGCCGCTAATCACCGTCATTCGGCTTTTGCCTAACTGCCCCGACGCCTGGCGGCGGACACCCCGAATAGCGCCCTCGCTCAGTCGCCCGCCGCCCGGCAGCTTGCCCAGGTGGGTCCACAGGCACCTCCCGCCCCCTCCGCTTCGCTGCGCGCAATAATGCGCTCCGCTACGGGGGCGGGGCCCTCCTGTGGACTACCTGGACAAGCCACCCACCCCGTCAATCCAAACTGCGGCAAATATCTGCGGTTTTTAACCGGTGCCGACATCGCTCGCGGTTGGGCGATCTCCTATGCTGGACACCTCCGCGTCTTGCATAAAAGTTCGGCAGAGGAGCGCGTCAAATGGACGGCTGGAAGAGCGAGATTGTTTGTCCGCAACCGCCTGGTGATCGGACGGAAATGGCAAGAGTCCTGGGTTTCTTTGTCGCCTCGGATTATTGGCTATATTGCAAATGCCGCCATCAACAAACACCCCGATTCGGTGGTGCTCG
>CAJCJI010000524.1 GCA_903970595.1 Verrucomicrobiota bacterium | reverse complement strand
CCGCCGCCAATCCCCGCCGTGCATATCGAGGACGGTCCGCGCTTCGCCTGGCGCGGGCTGATGCTGGACGTGTCGCGGCACTACCTGCCGCCGGAGTTCCTCAAGCAGATGATCGACTGGATGGCGCTGCACAAGCTCAACACCCTGCATTGGCATCTGAGCGACGACCAGGGCTGGCGCCTCGAGATCAGGAAATATCCCAGGCTGACCACGGTGGGCGCCTGGCGCATCCCGCCCGGGGGCGGCCCGAAAACCGGCGGCTACTACAGCCGGGAGCAGGTACGCGATATCGTGCGCTACGCCGCCGAACGCTATGTCACCATCGTGCCGGAGATCGACCTGCCGGGCCACGCGCAGGCGGCCATCGCCGCCTATCCCTGGCTCGGCTCCCGCGGCGATCGTCCGTCAGTGTCGGCCGACTGGGGTGTGCATGCCTACCTGCTCAACGTCGACGAGCGCACTTTCGGTTTCGTCGCGGATGTGTTGAACGAGGTGATGCAGTTGTTCCCGGGCCGCTACATCCATGTCGGCGGCGACGAGGCGGTGAAGGATCAGTGGAAGGCTTCGCCGCGGGTGCAGGCGCGCATGCGCCAGCTTGGCATAGTCAGCGAAGATGCCCTGCAAGGCTATTTCATGCAGCGCCTGCAGACCCTGCTGGCCGCGCATGGGCGCAAGCTGGTCGGCTGGGACGAGATCGTCGACGCCGGCCTGCCGGCCGATGCCACCGTCATGTCCTGGCGCGGCAGCCCGGGTGCCCTGGCCGCGGCGCGCGCCGGGCACGATGTGATTATGTCGCCCCAGGATGCGCTGTACTTCGATTATCTCCAGGGCGACGGCCACGACGAGCCGCCGGGACGGCCCAAGCTTATTACCCTGCAGGACGTCTACGGTTTCCAGCCGGTGCCGCCGCAGCTCGATGCGGCGCAGGCGCGGCACATCATCGGGGTGCAGGCCAATGTCTGGACCGAGCACATGCTGACGCCGCAGCGCGTCGAACACGCCGTGTTCCCGCGCATCGCCGCGCTCGCCGAAACCGCCTGGTCGCCCGCCGGCGCGCAGGACTGGCAAGGGTTCCTGAAGCGCCTGCTGCCGCAGCTGGGCCGCTATCGCGCGCTGGGAATCGCTTATGCCGACAGTGCCTTCGCCGTGCGCATCGCAGCGCATCCCGGCGCCACCGCCGGCATGGCCGCGGTGAGCCTGGGCAGCCAGACCGGCTTTGGCGCCATCCGCTATACCCTCGACGGCAGCGATCCCGACAACAACTCGGCGCTGTACCAGGCGCCGTTGATGGTGCGGCTGCCGGCGCAGATTCGCGCCGCGGCTTTCGTCGATGCGCAAGCCATCGCGCCGGTCACTTGGCGCGCACTCGACGCCGCCGGCCTGCTGCTGCGCAACAGCGACGAGCTGCAAAGCTGTTCGCACAAGCTGCCGCTGCGGCTGGGCGGTCCGCTGCGCGCCGACGGCACGCAGGCGGTGTACCGGGTGGACATTATGGACCCCTGCTGGATTTACGCCGCGGCGCCGCTGGAGGGCCCGACGCGCATCGAGGTGCGCCTGGCCCGGTTGCCATACAACTTCCAGCTTGGCGCCGATGCGCGCGACCAGGTCCTGCGGCAGCCGCATACGCCGTATGGCGAACTGCAAATCCACCGCGACGACTGCAACGGTGCCCTGCTGGCGCAGCTGCCCCTGCAGCGGCACGGCACGGCGCGGATTTTATCGGCGGATATCGCGCCGCAAGGCGGTGCACACGACTTGTGCCTGTACTTGAGCCGCCGTGGGCCCGATCCGCTTTGGGTCATAGACAGCGTGCAATTGCTGCCTGGGAACTGAGACCTTTGATCGGCGATTTACGAGCCGGAAAGCAAGGGGATCGGCAAGGGGAGAGGCACCGGGAGGATGCTGGGCGGGAGCCGGATCGGCCGGATGCCATTGGTCGCCGGGGCGGCCCGCATGGCGGACTGCTCGCCCTGGGCGTTTGAAACGCCTTCGAATCCGGGCAGCGCCGCCTGGTTTTTTGCGCCTGAGGCACCTGCGTTCTCGCTCAGACCCGCCGGCAGGGCGGGCAAGGCCGCCGCCGGGGCGGGCACAGCGGCAAGGCTGCTGAGGCCAGCGGGCTGAGTCAGGACGGTTGCCGGCAAGCTCACCGGCGAACCGGCGGCGACGGCGTTCGCGCAGCACAGCGCCAGGGGTGCCAACAGGACCCTGCCAAAGTACGCCGCTGTCTGCCTGTTCATACGCCTGTCCATCCGGTTGATGCCATATTTAAACGCCAAATCTAAACGAATTCCCACCTGCTTATGATAGCCAGTCCGCCGCGGCGAGCCAAGCTGCGCCTGCCAGGGTGTTCCCTTTATTGCGCCGCGCCCCCTCTGCCGCGGGCGAGCAGGGCTGCGCCCTGGTCGTGCAGATCCTGGCGATCGTCGTCGTGCGAGGCGCTGATCGCGGCGAGGGCCGTGCCGAGTTGGCGCCGGCGCAAATCGGCGGGATCCTCCGCATAGCTGAGTTCGGCCTCCAGCAGGCTCAGCCGCGCCGGCCAGTCGTTGTCCGGCTCCACCGATTCGAGCGCCGCCGCTGTAAGCCCGTGCGCCGCCGTGCGGGCTTCGGCGGTGCGCGCCAGCGCCAGATCGGCGTTGGCCAGCATGTAGGCGATGATCTGGGTCAGCGGAGCGGCCGCGCCGAGCTTGCCCTGGGCTTGCGGCGAGGCCTCATGCAGTGTTTCGCGGGCCTGCTCGAAGCGCCCGGCCCGTTCCAGCACGTAGCCGAAGTTGAAGGCTTCGGTCAGGGTGTGCTGGTGCCCGCTGCCATGCAGCCGCACGGCCAGCTGGTAGGCCTGGCCGAACATGTCCACGGCACGGGACCAGTCCCTGCGGTTCATGGCCCAGTAGCCCAGCTCGTCCAGGGCCCGTTCCATGTAAGTGTTGTCCGGTCCTAATGCCTGTCTCAGCGCCGGCAGCACCTCTTCGATCAGGCGTTCGCCCGCGGCGTCCGGCGGCGACTCCGTATCCATCGCCTCGGCCAATTCCAGTTTGTCGATCAATACCTGCGCGTGGCTGGGCCCCAGCGCGGACTGGTCCGCCGTCAGCCGGTCCTGCATCACCGCCACCGCCTTGGGCGCATCCCCGGTCTGCTCCAGCGTGAAGGCGTAGTCCTTGCGCAGCATGGCCAGCAGTTCCAGGCTCTCCTGGGGCAATTCGGTGGCGCCCTGGGACTGTCCGGCCGCTGCCAGGGCCTGCTCGTCGAACCGGCGCGCGGCCGGGTAGTCGCCCGCCTGGATCGCCAGCCGGCCGCGCACGAAGTACAGCAGCTTGCGGACCTCCGGCGCATTGGACTGCTCGCCGCTCAGGGCCGCATCAATCTGGCCCAGGCGCTCCGTCGCCGGCTTGACCAGGCCGTCATCCACCATGCTCATCACATGCAGGATGTCGGCGGCGACCGCCTCGCCGGCAAGGCCGCTGCCCATGCCGTGGAACAGCTGCGCCGCCCTGGCGTACTGCTCCGCGGCATCGGCGTAGGCGCCGACATGGCTGTAGGCGCGCGCCGCGGTCATGTGCACGATGGCTGCCACCTCGGGCTGATCGGCCAGGCGCTGGTCGATGTCGGCGGTGGATTTGCGCACCGCCTCCATCACCGTCATATCCTTCTTGCCGGTGAGCACCGGGTCGGCGGCGGACAGCAGGTCGCTGACCAGGAAGCGGTTGATCACTTCGGCACGGCGGCGCTCTTCGTCGGCGACCTGGCTGGCGCTTTGGGCGGCATGCTCCGCGGTGAGCGCCCGGTGCAGGTAGAACGAGCAGGTGGCCAGGCCAAGCAGCACCGAGATGCCCAGGCCCAGCACCCACGGTCGCCGCGCATGCGTCAGTTCCAGCTCGCGCCGCAGCCGTGCGGCGGCTTCGGCCGCCCTGCGCTCCGCCGCGGCCTGCGACCGCCGCTGCTCGAGCGTTTCCAGGCGGGTGGCCAGTTCGACCGCGGTCTGCATGCGTCCGGCCGCGTCGCCGTGCGTCGCGGCGGCGATGTCGGCGCGCAGCAGCGGGTCGTCGATGTCGCTTTCCCAGCCCGTCGCCAGGGGCTTGCGCAGATCGCCGGCCAGCATCTGGTAGAGCAGGATGCCCAGCGCATAGACGTCGGCCGAGGGCATCGGCAGGTGTCCGGCCAGCACTTCCGGCGGCATGTACATCAGCGTGCCGGACGCCTGGTCGCCGATCGCCGGCAAGGTCATGCCCAGGCGGGTCATGCCCAGGGCGTCGAGCTGCTGCGGGTCGAGCAGGCGGCCGCAGCCGAAATCGGCCAGGCGCACCTGCCAGCCGCCGCCCTCCAGCGCCTCGATCAGCAGGTTGCTCGGCTTGAGGTCCTTGTGCATCACGCCGACGCTGTGCGCCGCGGCCACCAGCCGCGCCGCCTGCAGCATCAGGCCGATGCGCTCCTGCCGCGATAGCTCCGCCAGCGCGCCGGCCTGGGCCCATTCCAGCCAGTTGCGGCCGCCGTATTCGCATTCGAGGAAATAGGGCGGCTCCTCGAAATTCCACTCATGCAGCTTGATGATGCCGGGCAGCGGACCCAATAACTCCATCAGCACCCGCGACAGCGTGGCTTCCCGCTTGAGGGCGGCCAGGCGGTGGCCGCTGGAGGCGAACTTGAACACATGCTGCTTGCGGGTTTTTTCGTGGGCCGCCAGCCACACGTCGGAGCCGTCGGCGCTGGCCAGCACCCGCTCCAACCGCCATTGCGTACGCCCAGGTACCGCATCGCCGGCCCGTAGCTGCAGCGTCGGCCCTTCCTTGGATGGAATGGCGGCGCGCGTGGCCGGCACCACCAGGCGGTAGCCGATGCGGTGCACGGTGACGATCATCTTCTGCTCGGCATCGCCGATGGCGCGGCGCAGCTTGCCGATGGCATTGGTCAGCGCCTTTTCCACCACGATCACGCCCGGCCACAGGAAGTCGAGCAACTCTTCCTTGGTCACCACCTCGCCGGCATGGCGCAGCAGCAGGCCCAGCATTTCGAGCGGCTTGGGCTCGATCTCGACCACCGCATTGGCGACGCGTAGCTCCCAGCGCCCTTCGTCGAACAGGACGTTGCCGAAGCGCCAGCGATATTCGATATCGGCCGCTGTCTCCTGCTGCGCAGATCCGGTCGCCAGTCCTGGTAGCCCCATTCATTCTTCCCTTGGAACAGGTGATCCGCTCGCCGCGGTCCGTTCACGCCAAATTAGAGCCTAGCGGCTTTCCGGGGCAGGCGGTAGGGGAAAAAAACGCTAATGCCGACAAGGCGCTGCGCCGGTCCGACGGGCGGGGCCGGGGTCTGCGGCTTTACATTTTGCGATTGATATCGCAAAATTATTATCGAAATGACACGCGCCCAGGCCGGCCGGTCAACGCCGGACTGACAAGGTGCGGAGCGGCGGCCGGGAAAGCCTGGCGGCCGTGCCGCGATAAAGCGCCGAGGAGATAGTGCGATGCCGCTGCGCATGAACACGCCGTTGCCCAAGCCCGGTATTGCGGCGGCCAAGGCGGCACCGCGGCCGCGCGTCGGCCGTCCGCCGAGTCTCAATACCCAGGCGATCGTCGGCGCCGCGCTGACGATCGGCCTCGACAAAGTCAGCTTCAAGCAACTGGCCGCGCGCCTGGGCGTCAACGTCGCCACCATTTACCGCTACGTGCGCAACCGCAACGAACTGCTGCGCCTGGCCGCGTTCCAGCTGACCCTGAATCGCCGCCTGCCGGACCAGGAGCACGCGCACTGGTCGCAGCTGGCCCTGCGCTACGCCGAGGAGATGTTCGAGACCTTCATGAAGGAGCCGGAGCTGCTGTCGGAACTACTCAAGGGCAGCGTCGGCCCGCATGTCGAGATGGACGTGCTCGACCAGTTCCTCGGCGCCATGAGCCGCTACGGCTTCACGCCCGAGGAGGGCCTGCTGTTGCATCAGGCCATCGGCACCATGACCATGGGCGCCGCCACCGGCGTGATCGCGGTGAAGGCGCGCCAGGCCGCCGGCATCCCCTGGCATGTGGAGATCCGCCGCACCCTGATCGAACGGGCGGACGGCGATCTGCCGTATGTGCGCCGTGCCATGAGCGAGTACCTGAATTTCGACGAGTGGCATTGGCTGGTGCCGCTGCACCATTTGCTGGCGGGCATCGCCGCCGAGCGCGGCGAGGAACTGCCGGCACCGCAAGGACGCCTCGCCCGGTTTTTCATTGCCGCACCCAAGCCGCACGAGCGCCCGGTCGAAAGACCCAACCTCCACCACCTCGCCCCCGAGGCGACTGCCAGCACGGGCCCATCATGAACAAATGGATTTGCATCATCTGCGGCTTCATCTACGACGAGGCCCTGGGCCTGCCGGACCACGGCATACCCGCCGGAACCCCCTTCGAGAGCCTGCCGGACGACTGGGTCTGCCCGGAGTGCGGCTCGCCCAAGGAATCGTTTGAACCCTATACGGGTTGAGCCCTGCTTGTTGAGCCCTGCTTGAGCGGCACGAAAAACCGCCGCTCCCGGGTAGTCAGTTTGGACGAAGCACCGGCAGGCCGGACGGTTAGCATGGCTGCCGGTGGGGCCACTCGCATGCCGCGGCGCACTCAGAGCCCGCCGGGTTGAGCCGCGAAGGCATCCAAGGGCGGCTTGGTTTGGATACATACGTCTCATTCCCTCTCTCCCCTTGAAGCCGGGGACACGCCGCAAGCGGGAGAGGGGAGTTACATAGCACTAGCGTCGCCATTAATCGAGGAGAGGCCGGCATGAGCACCGTCGTCGAAATCCGCAGCACGCAGTCGGCTGTCCGCGCCACCTTCGAGCGCGTCGCCGCGCTGGCACCGGCCCTGGCGCAAACCACCGCCGAACAGCGCATCGAAAAAATCCGGCGCCTGGTGCAGGTGATGCTGGCGCATCGGGACGAAATCTACCAGGCGGTGCGCCTGGAGCGCGGCCTGGCGCCGATCGACACCGACGGCGAACTGCTGATGGTGAAGTTCGAGGCCGAGCACATCGCCGCCAACCTGAAGCAGTGGATGCCGGACAAGCCGGTCGATCCCTCGCTGATGACCCTGGGCAAGCGCTGCTACGTGCACTACGAGCCCAAAGGGGTGGTGCTGCACCTGGCCACCTGGAATGCGCCTTACGTCATCGGCTTTCTGCCGGTGCTGGGCGCGTTGGCCGCGGGCAACGCCGTGATCCTCAAGCCCTCCGAACTGGCGCCGCACTCCTCCGCGGTGGTGGCCAGGATCGTCGCCGAGGCTTTCCCAGGCGGCGAACTGACGGTGGTGGAGGGCGGCGCGGAAACGGCGCAGCAGCTGCTGGCCTGTCCCTTCAACCATATTTTCTATGTCGGCAATACCCAGATCGGCAAGCTCGTGATGAAGGCCGCGGCGGACCACTGCGCCTCGGTCACCCTGGAAATGGGCGGCAAGAATCCCAGCATCGTCGGCGCCAGCGCCGATATCGCCGACACCGCCATGAAGACAGCCTGGGGGCGCATGTGCAACGGCGGGCAGGCCTGCATCGCGCCGGACTATGCGCTGGTGCATGCCTCGATCGAGCAGCCCTTCATCGAGGCCCTGGCCCGCGAATTCACCGCCCAGTACAACGCCGACGGCAAGGGCTTCGCCGCGAATCCCGACTACCCGGTGATCATCAACGAGCGCCACTTCAACCGCATCCGCGCCCTGATCGAGGACGCGCGTTCCAAGGGCGCCCGCATCGTCTGCGGCGGCGAATACCTGCCGGAGCGGCGCCTGATCACGCCCACCATCATCGCCAACGTCAGCGGCGACATGAAGGTGATGCAGGAAGAGATCTTCGGCCCGGTGCTCTGCGTGGTGCCCTACAAGACCCGCGAGGAAGTCACCCGCTACGTAGCCGGGCGCGACAAGCCGCTGTCCCTGTACATCTTCAGCAAGGACCAGGCGGAGATCGACTATCACATCGCCCACAGCACCTCGGGCAGCACCGTGGTCAACCACAACGTGATCCAGTCCGGCACCAATCCCTACCTGCCCTTCGGCGGCGTCAACACCAGCGGCATCGGCCGCATGGTCGGCTGGCATACCTTCAACGAGTGCTCCAACGCCCGCGCCATCGTGGTCGACGGGCCGGCGCTCGGCGATCCGCGCATGATCGTGGCGCCGCTCTCCGACAAGTACAAGAAGCAGATCGCCGACCTGCTCACCGGCAAGCCGGTGCCGCAGGGCATCGTCAAGCTGATCCAGGGCGTGCTCAAACTGAAGGGATTGTTCTCGAAGTAGGCGCGGGCCGCACGCCTGAGCCTGGAAGCAGCCGTAGCCGGCAGCGATTTTCCTTCTCCCCTTGGGAGAAGGTGGCCCGCAGGGCCGGATGAGGGCAGAGGGCAAAGAGCGCGGCATCGATAAAGCGGGCCCCCGGCAGTGCCGGCTTCCGGTTATGCTGCCGCGATGCTCCGCTCATGCGCGGAGCCGCCAAGGGGACCGGCTTTCATCCATGAATCAGCAAACCAGACTGCGCATCGCCCTGATCATTTTCGGTGCGGCCATCGTCATCGGCTTCTTCGGCATGCCCTACCTGCTCGACTGGCGCAACGGCAAGGCCTTTGCCCGCATTGCGCAGGGCGACTCCGAGACCCGGGTGATCCTGTACCTGGGCTCCCCTGATGCGAAAGGGGCCTGCGGTACGCAGCTGCGCTGGGAGCAGGAGAGCGTGGGCGCCAATGATGGGCGCTGTGTCAGGGAGGTGCGGTATAAGGGGCGCCGGGGGAGTTGGGTGGTGGGGTATTCGGCGGATGGGCATGTTGTTTCGAAGTATTTTGATCTGGTTGGACAGGGGGGCGTTGGTGTTCCCTCGGGCGGGTAGATTGGGTACTTTGGCGTACGCACAAGCGCGCACACCGAAGTTTCTTCATGATTTGAAAGGGCCCAACGGTGGGTTGCGCTTCGCTCCGCTTAAGGCGCCTACTTCTGGCACCCACTCTACTTTGCTATCGACGCTTGAGCATCAGTTAGCCCCCAGCAACCGCGCCGCCTTACTCACATCCTTCGGATTAACCCAGAAAATCGCACCGTACCGGTCGGCCCCTGCGCTGATGGCATCCACCGCGGTGATGTTGATGCCTGCCTTGCCCAGTGTCGCGGCCAGTTTCACCAAGGCCCCCGCGCGGTCCTTGCCGCGGGCCATGAATCCGGTCTTCTTGGAAGACAGCTTCCAGCCGAATCTCTTGGCCAGGTCGATCAACTCCTGCGGCTTTTCGGGAATGAGGTCCACCTGCGAGCCGCCGCCGGTGGGGTAGGCGGTCAGGGCGAGCAGGTTGACCTTGTGCTTCTTGAGGGTTTTCAGCAGGTGCGCTCCCTCTCCCGGCTGATCGTTGGTATGGAGAACGTAGTAGTCCACCTTGCGTATGCCTTTGGCCATGGAAGCGCTCCTAGCGGGGTGATCTGCGCACAGCGGCTGGTTTCGAGCATACTCCTGCGCGCTGCCGCGTGGCGACGGGCGCCCTTGCGCGGACGCCTGGTCATGATTCCGGGTTTCGCAGGCATGGCGGGCAGCGGCGGCGGGGAGCATCATCATCAGTGCGAGCAGATCGAAAGCGAGGAGGCAAGGCGTGCGGGCAGGAGTGTTTGCCTTTGCGGCGATGTGCTGGATGCTGCAGGCCGGCCAGGTCCTGGCGGCGGGGTCGGCCCAGCGGCCGCTGCTGCTGGAGTTGTTCACTTCGCAGGGATGTTCCTCTTGTCCGCCGGCGGATGCGGTGCTGCGCGAGTTGAGCGGCCGCGAGGACCTGCTGCCGCTCGCCTTCCATGTCGATTACTGGAACCATCTGGGCTGGGTCGATCCGTTCTCCTCCGCCGCGTTCTCCTCGCGCCAGCAGGACTATGCGGCGGTGCGCGGCTCCGGGGTCTATACGCCGCAACTGCTGATCGAGGGAAAGCGCGAGGCGGTGGGATCGAACCGTTCCGCCATCGAATCCGGCATCGAAGCGGCCCGGCAGGATGCGCTGGGCGCGGCGTCGAGCATCCGGCGCAAGGGCGGGGAAGCGATCATCGACATCGGCACGGTACCCGATACCGGTGCGGCGGCCCAGGTATACCTGCTCAGTTTCGACAGCCGGGACGAGACCGAAATTCGCGCCGGTGAGAACGCCGGCCGCAAGCTGGTCTACACCAACGTGGTTCGCTCACTGCGCAAGCTGGGCGAATGGCACAACCAGCCGCTGCACCTGAGCGCCAGCCTGCAGCCGGAGGAAACCGGCGACCGGCTGGCCCTGGTGGTACAGGACCCGCAGGGGACGGTGTGGGCGGTGGCGAGCACGGCGCGCAGCGTCAATATTCGCTGATTCCGCCGCACCAGATTCATCTTTTTGGGCTAAGGTAACAGCGGAGCCTGTCGCAAGACTTCGCGATGCGGTGGCCGGTGTGCGGACGGAGTCGTTCGGCGGCAGGACCGATGTTCTTTGAGCACTAAGGAGAGATGATCATGAAAGCAGTGAAGAACGTGAACGGGCTGGCCATTGCAGCTGCAGCGGCGGTGGTGTTCCTGGCGGCGCCGGTGGGTGTGGCCAACGCGGCTGGCCACAGCAAGGTGGCCTGCAGCGGCGTCAATGCCTGCAAGGGCAAGAGCAGCTGCAAGAGCGCCAGCAACTCCTGCAAGGGCCAGAACTCCTGCAAGGGCAAGGGCTTCGTCAAGATGTCCGCGACCGAGTGCGACCAGGTCGGCGGCACCGTCGCCCCGGCGGCCGCACCCGCAGCCACGCCCGCGCCCGCGGCGAAGTGAGCTGTTGAGCCAGTTGCATCCGGCCGCCGCCAAGGCGGCCGGTTTTTCACCGGCATGCGCTTGGTTCATACCGGTGCGTGTTTCCTGAACTGAAGCCTTTGCGACGGGCTTCGTCTTCCCGCAAGCCCCAATGCGGATCAAGCGCTGCGCCAGGCTGGTGCGCGGCGGGATGCTGCGCGGCGGGATGCTGCGCGGCGCGCAAGCCGGTGCGCGCACTGGCACCGAACTTGCGCCATTAGCGGTGCCGAGGGCGCCGCGCAAAAACTGCCGGCGTATCGGCCGCACCCCAGGGATTCGGTCGGCGCCTTGTTTCGGCGGTGGCCCGCTCCGAGTCCTGGCCCGCTTTGGCAGGAGGACCCAATGAATGGTTTCAGCAAGCCGCACTGGGGCATGCGCCGCATGACCGGACTGGTGCTGACGGCAGGCGGCGCGCGCGGCGCCTACCAGGCCGGCGTGCTCAAGCGCATCGGCGAAATTCCGGCCCTGCGCGATCGGCCTTCGCCGTTTCCCATCGTCGCCGGCGCCTCCGCGGGCGCCATCAACGGCACCGCGGTGGCCGGCTACAGCGCGCGTTTCCGCGAGGGCACGCAGCTGCTGGCAAAGCTCTGGGGCCAGCTGGGAGCGCGGCAGGTTTATCGCACCGATCTGCTGTCCCTCGGCCGCAACGGGATGCGGCTGCTGCTGGACGTGGCGCTGGGACCGATTTTCGGCGCGGGCCGGCTGCAGTCCTTGGTCGATACGGCGCCGCTGCGCGCCTTCCTCGCCGCCGAACTGCCGATGGCCGGCATTTCCGAGTCGATCCGCAATGGGCACTTGTACGCCCTGGCCATCACCGCCACCGGCTACCACTCGGGCAAGGCCTTCACCTTCATCCAGGGCAAGGCGGGGCATGCGCTGTGGACCAAGAGCCGGAGGGTGGCGCTGCCGGTCACGCTGGGCGTGGAGCACATCTATGCTTCCGCCGCGATCCCGCTGGTGTTTCCGCCGGCGCCGATCGTGGTGGCCGGAGCGACCGCCTATTTCGGCGACGGCGCCCTGCGCCTGGTGACGCCGCTGAGCCCGGCCATCCGCCTCGGCGCGGAGCGGGTGTTCGCCATCGGCGTGCGCAACCAGGATGCCGCGGATGATCTGCTGCGCACCGAACTGGCCGCGGACGCCGACGTGGCCGAAGCCCGGGCGCGCCTGCGCAGTCCGCCGCTATCCCAGGTGTGCGGCGTGTTCATGAACGCGATCTTTCTCGACCACCTCGACGCGGATGTCGATCATCTGCGGCGCATGAACGAGTTGGTCGCGGGCTACCAGGGCACCCGGCAGGACCGGGCCCAGGTGCCGAGCCGGATCAGCGAGCCGATGCGCGTGATCGAGCCGATGATCGTGTCCCCCTCGGAAGACCTGGCGATGATCGCCAAGTCGCTACAGCACCGCATGCCGCGCGCCGTGCGCTACCTGATGGACGCGCTGGGCACCCCGGACGCGCAAAGCGCTGACCTCACCAGCTATCTGCTGTTCGACGCCAAATTCACCCAGGCGCTGATCGATATCGGCTACCACGACGCCGGCAAACGCATCGACGAGATCGAAGAGTTTCTGCTCGGCTCGGAGCCCCGCGCATCCGCCGCCGGGGCCGCGGTGGCGGACGCCGGTTAAGCGGGGGAAATGCAGCACGCTATGATTTAGTTTTTCTAATCTGTTGTGGTACAAAAAATCAATTGTTGCAACGCAGCATCCGGTGTTTAATAGGTCCCATGAAGTGTGTGGGTCGAAAGGATCCCGCTTCGAACCTCTCCTCCAGATCCCGCACCTATGGGATCTTTCAAGCCACCCCCTAAGGGTGGCTTTTTTTTGGCCGCTTCCCGGGCTACTTCGCTGCGACTGCTAGCACCCCGAACCTGCACTGAAGGCCTGCTGCACCTGGCTGGTGCTGAGCGAGCCGCTGATGCTGCCGCTGAGCGCGGCGCCGGAAGCGCTGAAGGTGTAAGTCACCGTTGCGCTGCCCGAAGTCAGGGTGAGCACGCCGCCGGTGGCGTAGCTATTGCTGCCGTCGACAGTCAGTTGCAGTGCGGTCGGGGTGGCCACGGTGACGCTGCCGCCGCTGCAGCTGCTGCTGCTGTAGGCATAGCCGCCGGTAATGGTTTCAGTGCCGCTGCCGCTGTCGCTGACCAGGTCGAAGGCCGGCGAGGGCACACCCACCGAAAAGCTGGCGTTGTAGGTGGGGGCGCCGCCGCTCTGCGGCGCCTGCTGGGTGGTGGTCTCCATGCCGGAGCGGATCTCGCTCTGCGTGCTCGAGACGATGTTGGTCTCGATGGTGCCGACCAGGTTCTGTGCGACCGTCACGGCGACGCCGCTGCTGTTGGTGGCGCTGCTGTCGACCAGCAGTACCTCGCTCTCGGAGCCGTAAACGGCGTAAGTATAGGAGCTGTCGCTGCTGGCGCCGTCCTCCAGAAAACCGGACAGGGTGGTACCGCCGGTCTGGCCGCAGTTCAGGTAGTCGTTCGACTGGTACACCACCGTCTCGGTGACGCCGCTGAAATAGACGAAGCTGCGCGACTTGCTGGCAGGGCCGGTGACGGCGTCGTTGCCGCTGCTGCAAGGCCCCGGAATGGGTGTTTGCAGCAGACGCACGGCGGCGGCGGTATTGCCCAGTTCGCGCAGCGCGTCCGCGGCGCTGGCCAGCGTGACGGCCTGGCTGGCCGGAGTGCTTTGCAGGCCGCCGCCGCCGCAAGCGGCCAGCAACAGGCCCAATCCGCTCGCGCCGGCCCATGATCCTCGCTGCATCTTATTGATCCTTTTGTTGAAACGCGGCCCGAGTCCGCAGCATAAGCAGCAGCACAAGTCGTGCCGATGAGTACCGCAAAGCCTAGGCAGGCATACGCCGCATCAGGCCGCTTCCAACTCGATCAACAGGTCCCTGGTATTGACCGTTAGCCCCGGTGCGGCATGGATCTGCTTGATCACCGCGTCGCGCGGCGCGGCAATGACGGTCTCCATCTTCATCGCCTCCAGCGCCATCAGCGGTTCGCCCTTGGACACGCTCTGGCCCTTCTGCACGGCCACGCGCACCACCATGCCGGGCATGGGCGCCCCGATCTGGTTGGCATTGCCCTCCTCGGCCTTGGGTCCTTCGGCCGCGGATCGCGCCGCGCCGGCGTGCGGCATGCGGATCATGCGCGACTGGCCATTCAGCTCGAAGAACAGCTTCGAAACACCCTCGTCCTCCATGTCGGTGCGGCTCTGCAGACGGATCACCAGGGTCTTGCCCGGCTCGATGTCGACGCTGATTTCCTCCTGCTGCTCCGGCAGTCCGTAGAAGAACACCGGGGTCGGCAGGGTGCTGACATCGCCGTACAGCTTCTGGTGCTCGGCGAATTCCTTGAATACCTTGGGGTACATCAGGTACGAGGCGAGGTCGGCGTCGGACAGCGTCACGCCCAGCGCCTTCTCCGCTTCCGCGCGGGCCGCGTCCAGATCGACCGGCGCCAGCGATGCGCCCGGCCGCCCCTGCAGCGGCGGCTTGCCCTTCAGCACCTTGCTCTGCAGCGCGGGTGGGAACCCGTCGGCCGGAAAGCCGAGTTCGCCCTTCATCAGCGAGATCACCGATTCGGGGAAATCGATGGCCTTGTCCGGGTCTTGCACGTCCTGCTCGGTCAAGCCGTTGGCCACCATGTACAAGGCCATGTCGCCGACCACCTTGGAGGTGGGCGTGACCTTGACGATGTCGCCGAACAGGCGGTTGACCTGGGCGTAGGCATCGGACACCTCGGCCCAACGGGCCTCCAGCCCCAGCGCACGCGCCTGCTCGCGCAGGTTGGTGTACTGGCCGCCCGGCATTTCGTGGTGGTAGACGTCGGAGGTGCCGGAACGGATATCGGCCTCGAACGGCGCATAGCAGCGGCGCACGCCCTCCCAATAGTCCGACAGCCGCTGCATCGCTTCCAGGTCCACGCCCGGATCATGTTCGCTGCCGACCAGGCTCGCCGCGATGCTGCCCAGATTGGGCTGCGAGGTCAGGCCGCTCATCGCGTCCAGCGCTCCGTCCACGGCATCGCAGCCGGCCTCGATGGCGGCCAGCACGCTGGCGGCGGCGATGCCGCTGGTGTCGTGGGTGTGGAAGTGCAGCGGCAGGCCGACTTCCTGCTTCAGCGCCCGCACCAGTTCGCGCGCCGCGCGCGGGCGGCAGACGCCGGCCATGTCCTTGATGCCCAGCACCTGGGCGCCGGCCTGCTCCAGCACCTTGGCCAGCTCCACGTAGTACTTGAGGTTGTACTTCGGCCGGCTCGAATCGAACAGGTCGCCGGTGTAGCAGATCGCCGCCTCGGCCACGCCGCCGGCCTCGCGCACCGCGTCGATCGGCAGGCGCATGTTCTCGGCATTGTTGAGGCAATCGAAGATGCGGAAGATGTCCACCCCGGCCTGCGCCGCCTGCTGCACGAAGAACTTGACCACGTTGTCGGCATAGTTGGTGTAGCCCACCGCGTTGGCCGAACGCAGCAGCATCTGCAGCGGGATGTTCGGAATCGCTTCGCGCAGCAGCGCCAGGCGCTGGAACGGGTCCTCCTTGAGGAAGCGCAGCGCCACGTCGAAGGTGGCGCCGCCCCAGCATTCCAGCGACAGCAGGTTCGGCAGCATGCGCGCGTAGTACGGCGCGATGGTCAGCATGTCCTTGCTGCGCATGCGCGTGGCGAACAGC
This sequence comes from Verrucomicrobiota bacterium, assembly GCA_903970595.1. Lineage (GTDB taxonomy): Bacteria > Pseudomonadota > Gammaproteobacteria > Nevskiales > Nevskiaceae > Nevskia. The sequence continues at coordinate 5,398 of CAJCJI010000524.1, read as the reverse complement.
GACTGGTGTGCGTCGCGCATGGTCGTGTCGGTCAGCAGCACTTTCTGCTGCTGCTTCATCCACGCGGCAAAGCCGTCCGGGCCCTTTTCCTTGAGCAGGTCGCGCAGACCCGCCGGTACCGGCCGGCCCAGATCGATCTTCGGCAGCAGCGGAGCGGCCAGCGGCAGGGCCGGGGCCTTGCGGCCCTTCATCTCCGGGTTGCCGTTGACGATGACGTTGCCGATGAAGCGCAGCATGCGCGTGGCGCGGTCGCGCCGCGGCGCGAACACGAACAGTTCGGGCGTGTTGTCGATGAAGCGCGTGATGCACTCGCCGGAGCGGAACTGTTGGTGGCCGATGACGTTGGCCAGGAATTGCAGGTTGGTGGACAGGCCGCGGATGCGGAACTCGCGCAGCGCGCGGTCCATGCGCAGGATCGCCTCGTCCACGGTCGGCGCCCAGGCGGTGACTTTAACCAACAGGGAATCGTAGTAGGGCGTGATCACCGCGCCCGAATAGGCGGTGCCCCCGTCCAGGCGGATGCCGAAGCCGGCCGGGCTGCGATAGGCCACCAGGCGCCCATGGTCCGGGGTGAAACCGTTTTCCGGGTCCTCGGTGGTGACGCGGCATTGCAGCGCGTGTCCGTCCAGCTTCACCTGGTCCTGGCTCGGCAGCTTGGAATCCGGGTCGCCGATGCGGGCGCCTTCGGTAACCCGGATCTGCGCCTTGACGATGTCCACCCCGGTCACCTCTTCGGTGACGGTGTGTTCCACCTGGATGCGCGGATTGACCTCGATGAAGTAGAACTCGCCGCTGTCGGCATCCATCAGGAATTCGACCGTGCCGGCGTGGGAGTAATCGACCTGCCGGCACAGCCGCAGGGCGGAATCGCACAGGCCCTGGCGCTGCTCCGGCTTGAGGTAGGGCGCGGGCGCGCGCTCCACCACTTTCTGGTTGCGCCGCTGCACCGAGCAGTCGCGCTCGAACAGGTGGATCAGGTTGCCGTGGGTATCGCCCAGCACCTGCACTTCGACGTGGCGCGCGCGCCGCACCAGCTTTTCGACGTAGACCTCGTCGTTGCCGAACGCGGCCTTGGCTTCGCGCCGCGCCGACTCCATCTGCGGCCCCAGCTCGGCCTCGTTCTCGATCACGCGCATGCCGCGGCCGCCGCCGCCCCAGCTGGCCTTCATCATCACCGGGTAGCCCACGGCGGCGACGATGGTCTTGCAGTCGTCCAGGTCGTAGGGCAGGGCGCGGGAAGCCGGCAGCACCGCCACGCTGGCCAGCTCGGCCGCCTTGCGCGCCGCGACCTTGTCGCCCAGAGTCTTGAGCACCTGCGGCCGCGGCCCGATGAACTGGATGCCGGCGGCGGCGCAGGCTTCGGCGAATGCCGGGTTCTCCGACAGGAAGCCATAGCCCGGATGGATCGCGTCCACCTCGGCCTCCTTGGCGGTGCGGATGATGTCGGCGATGTCCAGGTAGGCGGCGATCGGCTTGGAGCCGGCGCCGACCAAGTAGCTTTCGTCCGCCTTGAAGCGGTGCAAGGCGAAGCGGTCTTCGTAGGCGTAAATGGACACGGTGCGGATGCCCATCTCTGCCGCGGCGCGCATCACGCGAATGGAGATTTCGCCGCGATTGGCGACCAGAAGCTTGCGGATCCGGCGGCCGGATTCGTTCGCAGAAGACATTGCGGGTTCCTGAAGCGAGGGATTACCTCGCCAGATTACAGAATTGTCGCGGCCTTTGTACCGTTCGGCGGCGTATCGGCGAGGCGGCGCCGGCCGGGCTCCAAGCCGGACGCAGCAAGTCCGCGGCGGCGCGGCCGAGGAGCCTTGGCGTCCGAACCACTCCGGGTCGGCCGCTGCGGATCAGCGCGCGGCGTGTTCCTGCAGCAGGGTCATCAGCGAGGCGAGCTGCATCACCAGCGCCACGACCACCGCCGCACATTCGAACAAGGACAGTTGTTCGTTACGTGCCCGTTTCATCAGCATCCGCTCCTGTTGTCCGCCCAAAAACAAAAACGTCCACGCCGCCGGCTGCTGTGCCGGCAACGTGGACGTCGCTGTCCGCAGGAACGGACCGCGTCGCCCGTTCCTTATATAGCTTGATTCTGCAAGCGCTATGCCAGGGCCGAAGCGGAGCTTGAACGCCTGCCTGCCTTCGGATTCGTGCGGAAAACGCGCCGCCCGTCTGTCTTGGCGTCAAAACCGGTAATTCATCTGCCACAAAAGGTGGCACGCGCCGCTTGGTCCGCTCCTTCTTGGGTCATTTGCCTGCCAGGCGGCACGGCCTGGGACCGACTGCCGGGTGTATGGCCCATCCGGGCATGCGCCGCGCCCCGCCGAAGAAGCAGCTTGCCGCGGTGCCTGGGCGGGAAATATTGGCATATAGATTGCTACTTAAGTTCAGGTATCGCGCGACCAGGGGAAGCCGGTACCACGCTGCATGCGCGGACAAGGGCGGTGATTTCGGCTGTGACTTCGGGCGGTACCGGAGCCGGCAGTGTCGAAGGTCTACCGCCGCTGCCCTGTTGCGGTATGGGTGCCGGGTAAATTTGTCGGCGATTTTAGGCGCTTGGCGAATTCTGGCACGGTGATTGCGAAGTTGATCTCAGTGCGTACTTAAAAGGCGCACAAGATACGGGTGGGTTGGGCAAAGGCGCCCGATCCTGCGGACAGCGACGTCCACGTTTCTGGCACAGCAGCCAGCGACGTGGACGTTTTTTTTGCCTCGCGGAATCCGCGTACCAAATCGCGGCTTCCGTTGTAAACAAACTTCAAGGAGCTCAGGAATGAAAGGGTCAAGAGGGAGCAAACTGCCGTTCAAGCGTGTGGCGGCTGTGCTTGCAATGGCGGCGTCTTGTGTGGGTGGAAGCGCTCATGCCGGCTGGTTCGATTACAACGACGGCAAGGTATTCTTGACCGAAGGTGTGAGCATGGCCGATGGCGCAGCCGGCGGCGGCGCGGTGCCCTGGGCCGTGATCGCGGGTAATGAAACCCGCGACGGCATCAACGGCAACGTGCATTTCACCTACGTCTCGCTGCCGAACTACAGTGCGCTGATTCCGGGCGCCGCGATCGGCTTCTTCGATCGCTTTGAACTGTCCGCAGCCTACGCCATCCTGCCCACCGGCAGCACGTTCGACACTGTGGGCCTGGTCAACAGCGTGATTTCGGGCAGCAGCACGTCCAGCACCATCGGCGGCGTCGAGCCCTGGAACACCACCATCAAGATGCAGATCTACGGTGCCAAGGTGCGCGTCTTCGGCGAAGCGATTTACGACTCCGACAACTGGATACCGCAGGTCGCCGTCGGCGGCTTCTACAAGATCAACCAGAACAAGGCCCTGCTGGAGACGCTCGGCGCGAACAAGAGCAAGGACTTCGAGGCGTATGTGGCCGCGACCAAGATTTTCTTCCCGATCAGCACCGCCATCGACATCACGGCCCGCTACACGGCCGCCAATGAAATCGGCCTGACCGGTTTCGGCGGCCCGAACGGCGACAGCCGCAAGGTCCGTTTCGAAGGCTCCCTGGCCTACCTGCTGGCGAAGAATATCGCCATCGGCGGCGAGTACCAGCAGCACGGCAACAACCTGGGCGGCCACTCGGTCAATCTCGGTACGTCCAGCCTGACCAGCGTGACCAATACCCTGGCCGCGCTTGGCCTGAATGGTGCATCGACCGCCCTGACCCAGCAGCACGAAAGCAGCTGGGCGGATATCTTCGCCGCCTACGCCCCGGCCAAGAACCTGTCCTTCACCATGGCCATGCTCGATTTCGGCAACATCACCTTCACGCCGAACCAGATCGGCTTCTACCTTTCGGTTGCGGCCAGCTTCTAAGGAGCCAGGGCAACATCACAGCGACAGCGTCTATAGTTTAAGGAGACTCTCATGAATCCGATCCAAAGTTTCAAACCCCTCGCCCTGGCGGCCGCGCTGTGTGCTGCGGCCATCGGCGCCGGCTGCGCGGGCGGCGACCCCGTTGCCAACCGCACCGAAGGCAAAACCCCCGCCATCATCGGCATCCCCAGCGACTCGGTGGAGAAGTTCGGCGGCCAGGCCGGCATCGACGTGTGGGTGGACGACCTGTTCTATTACATCCTGGCCGACAACCGCATCAACACCATCTTCACCACCCATGGCCATGTGCAGCGTCAGATGGCGCTCAACAAGGAACTGGAGAACATGGTGATGGGCGGGCCCGCGCACTATTCCGGCGCAAGCATGAGCGCCGCGCACGCCGAGTTGGGTCTCACGCTGACCCAGTTCAACGCGGTGGTGGAAGACGCCTACCTGGCCTGCGACGCGGCGCGTACGCCTTATCACGTCTGCAACCAGCTGATCGCCGCCCTGGCGCCGTTCGAGCGGGTGATCGTGTCGAGGTAAGGTCCGCGGGCGATAGGTAATCACGCGGAAAGTGGAACAAAACCCATTGGGCCCTGCCCAATGGGTTTTCTATTGAGTGGCGAATCCAAGCGATGCGGCTTGCTGCGGGTCATCAAACGGGAGGCATTTTGAAAGTGCGTTATTTGTTCACGCGGATTCCTTTGGCTGTGCCGGGCCTGCTGCTGGGCCTAGGCACCATCGCTCCGGCCCATGCGATCGACGATGTTCACGAGACGCTGGATGCCTTCCTGGCCGAAACCTTCGGCGCCACCGTGCCGGCGCCGAAATTCCTCGATCTGGACGGCAACGCGCAGGCGCAGATCAGCGCGGCGCTGGGCCATAGCTATCCCCAATCGCGCCTGCGCTACTGGAAGGGCAATGGCATCACCGCCTGGGTCATCATGGACAAGGGCAAGGAAGGCTATCAGCTCACCGACGCCGCGTTCGCGGTGAAGGGCGGCGCCATCGATATAGCCCGCGTGCTGATCTACCGGGAATCGCATGGCGAGGAGGTCGCGGACGCCGCGTTCCTCAACCAGTTTCCGGGCGCGCACGCCGCCGGCGGACAGCTCGACCGCAAGATCGACAATATCTCCGGCGCCACCCTGTCGGTGAAAATGATGCAGCGCATGGCCGCCGCCGCGATTGCCCTGGATGCGCTGACTCCGCCTTAGGAGTCCTAGAGGCCTCGATGAACATGCCGGAGCCTACTCCCAAGCGCAGTATCACCACGACGCTGCGCCCCTGGCGCTCGCGCGCCGTGGTCGCCCCGCGCGAGCGCCAGGCGCAGCCGCCCAAGCGCAATCTCAGCGCGACCCTGCGCGAGTGGCACAAGCGCGCCGGCCTGTTCGCTTTCTTCTTCATGGGCTGGCTGGGCCTGAGCGGCATCCTGCTCAACGAAGCCTCCGACCTGAACCTCAACAGCGTGCGCATCGACTGGACCTGGCTCATGTCGATCTACGGCCTGCACGCGGAGCCGCCGATGAGCGCGCTGCCGGGCGGCGGGCACTGGCTGGCCGTGGCCGGGGG
>CAJCJI010000523.1 GCA_903970595.1 Verrucomicrobiota bacterium | reverse complement strand
CCACGGGCCGCCCTACAATCAGACCGGATTTTGGATGAGCACCGACCGGTGACTTAGGAATTCCCCCCGCGCAACTCCCGCACCCTCGCCTCCACCGCAGCCACATTCAGCTGCTGCGGCGCCATGGCGGCCCCGGCAATCAACTCGATGTGCGCGCGAAAACGCCGCGGCAGGCGCATGCGGCGCAGGGCCGAGTCGCGCCGCGACCACATGCTGCCCCACAGGCCGCGCAGCGCCATCGGCACCACCGGCACCGGGGTGCGCTGGATGATGCGCTCGAGTCCGCCGCGGAACGGCTTGATCTCGCCGTCCGTGGTGAGCCCGCCTTCGGGGAAGATGCAGACCAGCTCGCCGTCGCGCAGCGCCCGGTCGATCTCCTCGTAGGCGGCTTCGAGCAATTTGGCGTCCTCCTTGGCCGGCGCGATGGGGATGGCCTTGGCGGTGCGGAAGATGAAGTTCAGCACCGGGATCTTGAAGATGGTGTGATACATGACGAAGCGCACCGGCCGGCGCACCGTGCCGCCGAGGATCAGCGCGTCGACGAAGCTGACATGGTTGCAGGCGAGGACCGCGGCGCCTTCGTCCGGGATCTGCTCCAGCCCGCGCTTGTCGATGCGGTACAGCAGGCTGATCAGCATCCATACCAGGAAGCGCATCAGGAATTCCGGCACCAGCGAGTAGATGAACAGCGCCACCGCCGCGTTCATCAGCGCCGTCACCAGCAACAGCTGCGGAATGTTCAGCCCGGCCTTGAGCAGGCCGATCGCCAGCCCGGCCGAGGCGACCATGAACAGCGCGTTGAGGATGTTGTTGCCTGCGATGATGCGCGAGCGGTGGCTGTCCTCGGAGCGGGTCTGGATCAGGGCGTACAGCGGCACGATGAAGAAACCGGCGAAGATGCCGATCAGCAGCAGGTCGAGCATCACCCGGTGGCTGCGCAGCTGGTGCAGGAAGGCCATCACCCCCTGGCCGGTCACCGGCGCCAGGTCCGGCTGGGCGAAGTACAGGTCGATGCCGAACAGCGTCATGCCGATGGAGCCGAATGGCACCAGGCCAAGCTCCACCTTGTGCCCGGAGAGTCGCTCGCACAACAGCGAGCCGATGCCGGTGCCGACGCAGAACAGGCCCAGCAGCAGGGTGAAGACCTTGTCGTCGCCGCCGAGGTAGGCCTGGGTGTAGTGCGGCAGCTGGGTGATGAAGGTGGCGCCGTAGAACCAGAACCAGGAGATGCCCAGCACCGACAGGAACACGGTGCGGTTGCCGCGCATGAAGCGCAGGTTGCGCCAGGTCTCGCTGAAGGGGTTCCAGTTGATCACCAGCCCGGGCAGGCTGGCGGGAGATTGTGGGATGCCGCGCGAGGCCCAGTAGCCGAGCACCGCCGTCAGCAGCACCGTGACGGCCACCAGGGTGGTGCCGCCCTGCAGCCCCATCAGGATGCCGCCGGTCATCAGGCCCAGCAGGATGGCCATCGAGGTGGCGCTCTCCACCAGGGCGTTGCCGCCGACCAGTTCTTCCGGGCGCAGGGTCTGCGGCAGGATCGCATACTTCACCGGCCCGAACAGGGTGGCCTGCAGGCCCAGACCGAACAGCACCGCCAGCAGGAACGGCATGCTGCGCAGGTACAGGCCGCAGGCCGCCGTCACCGCGATGGCCAGTTCCAGCAGCTTGATGCGGCGGATCAGCCGCGATTTCTCGAATTTCTCCGCAAACTGTCCGGCGCTGGCCGAGAACAGGAAGTACGGCAGGATGAACACCACCGCCGCGAGGTTCTGGTAGCCGTCGACCTGGGCCGGCGACAGCTGCATGGTGCCGAAGGTAACCAGCACGCCCAGGGCGTTCTTGAACACGTTGTCGTTGAACGCGCTCAGGGTCTGCGCCAGGAAAAAAGGCGCGAAGCGGCGCTGCTTCAGCAAGCCGAACTGACTGCTCATTTGAAACTCCCTATTGTTTGACCGCGTGCCCCGCCACCCGCCGCTGGAACGCCATGAAAGCCTCCAGCAACTCCTCCGGCGCTTCCAGCTGCGGATAATGGCCGACCGCCGGCAGCACCACCACATCCGGGTTGGGCACCAGCTGGCGGTAACGCTCGACCATGCGCAGGCCGGAAACCGGGTCGAGCCGGCCGCAGATGAAGCGCAGCGGCACCCGGCTGCGCTGCAGGGCCTCGACCCAGCGCTCGCGGAAGCGCTCGCGCTCCTTGAGGTAGCGCATCTGCTTGTAGGCGAGGTCGGCGCCGCCGTTGTAGGCGATGAGCTGCCAGAACTGCGCCAGCTCGTCGAAGCTGGGCTGGGTATTGGGGCCGAACACGCGGCTGAAGCTGGCGCGGAAGCCGGCCTCGGTCATGAACTTGCTGACCAGCAGGCCCAGTCGCGACAGCAGCAGCTTCTGCGTCAGGGTGGCGCGGAAGGCTTCCGGGAACAGGCCGCCGTTGAGCAGGCACACCGATTCGAGCCTCAGGGCGGAGGCCGCGCCCGGCGCCCGCTCCTCCTGCCGCGCCAGCAGTTCCTGCGCCACGGTGTCGCCATAGCCATGGGCCAGGACGTGGCAGCGGCGCAGGCCGAGCGAGGCCAGCAGGCCCTGCTGCAGATCGGCCTGGTCGGCGATGCTGTAGTCGTAGTCGCGCGGCTTGGCCGAGTAGCCGAAGCCGATCATGTCGGCCGCGACCACCGTGGCGAAGTGGCGGCACAGGGCCGGCCATTGGTGGTGCCAGTCCCAGGACGCGGTGGGCGCGCCGTGCAGCAGCAGCAGCGCCGGGCCGGCCCCGCCGGTACCTCCCGTGCGATAAAACACCGTGTGGCCGCGATGCGCGTAGTGCTGGCCGCGCTCGTACCAGCGCAGGAAGGTGAGGGGCTGCTCGGCTGGCGGCGGCGCGCTCATCCGGGGTGATTCGGCGCCGCCGCGGCGATGCGCGCATGGAATGCCAGGAAGGCCTGCAGGGTGCCGTCCGGGTCTTCCACCTGGGGATAGTGGCCGATGCCCGGCAGCAGCACGGTGTCCGGGTTCGGCACCAGCTCGCGGTAGCGCTCCACCATGTGCGCGCCCGACACCGGGTCCACCGGCCCGTCGATCACCCGCAGCGGTACGCCGGTGGTCTGCAGGACGCCGACCCAGCGGGCCCGGTTGGCGCGCCGCTCCGGGATGTAGCCGATCAGCTTGTGGGCGATGCGCTTGCCGCCGCCATTGGAAAACAGCTCCCAGAACTGCTGCAGTTCCAGGGCATCGGGGCGGGTGCTGTTGCCGAACACCGCCGAGAAGCTGCGCGCGAAGCTGCGCTGGCTGGTCAAAACCGCCAGCAGCGGCCCCAGAGGGCTGAGCAGCAGCTTTTGCACCGGGCGCGGGCGATGGGTCTCCGGAAACAGGCCGCCGTTGAGCAGGCAGACCGATTGCAGCACCAGGCTGGTGTCGCCCGCGGCGCGGCGCAGCTCATGCCGCGCCAGCAGCTCCTGCGCCACGGTATCGCCGTAGTCGTGGGCCAGGATGTGGTAGCTGCCCACGCCCTGGCTGCGCAGCAGATGCTCGTGCAGGTCGGCCTGGTCGAATATCGAATACTGGTAAGACGCGGGCTTGGCCGACCAGCCGAAGCCGATCATGTCCGGCGCCAGGACCCTGGCGAAGTGGCGGCACAGGACCTGCCACAGCGCGTGCCAGTCCCAGGAGGCGGTTGGAAAGCCGTGGATGCACAGCAGGGTCGGATCTTCGCCGCCGCTGCCGCCCGCCTGCCAGAAAATGGGGTGGCCGCGATGACTGAAGCGCCGCCCCTGCTCGCGCCAGGATTCGAACGTCGGTGTCATTACCCATCCCGTGTCGATTGGTTAAGCTGGCACCCTGCCTTCGGCCTTAAGGGATTTCGCATGGCGCAGCCCAGCACAGTGTACTTCACGCCGGCCAGTTTCAAATTCCTGCGCGGGCTGGCGCGCAACAACAACCGCGAGTGGTTCGCCGCCCACAAGCAGGACTACGAGGACCAGCTGCGCCAGCCCTTTCTGCGGCTGATCGCCGACCTGGCCGAGCCGCTGCGCCAGCTCAGCCCGCACTACGTCGCCAATCCCAAGGCGGTGGGCGGCTCCCTGTTCCGCATCTACCGCGACACCCGCTTTTCCGGCGACAAGGCGCCATACAAGCCGTGGAGCGGCGCCAGCTTCTACCACGAGGCGACCAAGGCCCTTGCGCGCGGCAGCGACGGCAACAGCGGCATGATGGGCCGGCTCGACGCGCCGGTGTTCTACTTGCACGTACAGCCCGGCGACTGTTTCGCCGGGGGCGGCCTGTGGCATCCGATGCCGGAGACGCTGAAGCGGGCGCGCAACTTCATGCTCAACAACCCGGCGAGCTGGAAAAAGGCGACGCGTTCGCCGGCGTTCAAGCGCGTCTTCGGCGAGCTCGGCGGCGAGTCGCTGAGCCGGCCGCCGCGCGGCTACGACCCGGCCCATGAGCTGATCGAAGACCTCAAGCGCAAGGACTACGTGTGCAGCGCGCCGCTGCCGGACGAAGCCCTGTGCGCGCCCGGGCTGGTCAAGCTGCTGCTGAGCCGCTACGCCACGGCGGTGCCGCTGGTCGACTGGCTATGCGGGGCCCTGGACCTGGACTTCTGAATGAAGCCACGAAAGCGCCTGCGGCTGGGCGCACTGCTGCTGGTACTGCTATTGCTGCCGCCGCTGGCCTGGGGCCGGGCGGGCGGCGGCGGCCATTACTCCGGCGGCTCGCACAGCTACAGCTCGGGCAGCCACGGTTACTCTTACTCCGGCTCCGGCGGACAGGGCGATTCCTTCGATTTGTTCGTGCTGCTGTGGTTCCTGCTCCGCTACCCACAGATCAGCGTGCCGCTGGTGCTGGTGGTGATCCTGATCCGCATCCTCAACAACCGGACCAGCCGCGGCACCCTGCTGGCCGGCGACGGGCGCATGACGCGGATCATCAGCCGCAGCATGCAGGCGCAGGAGAGCACCCGCCTCGCGGCGGCGATCGAACGGATCCGCCAGCGCGATGCGGCCTTCGACGTGCAAGCCTTCACCGCGCGCAGCGCCGCGGCCTTCCTGAAAATCCAGGAGGCCTGGAGCCGGCAGGACATGAGCCCGGCGCGCGCCTTCATCTCCGACGGCGTGATGGAGCGCTTCTCGATCCAGATCCAGATGCAGAAGGCCGACGGCCTGCGCAACGATATGCGCGGCGTCCGGGTGCTCGACTCGGCCATCGTCGAAGCCGAATCCGATGCGCACTTCGATACCCTGCACGTGCGCCTGCTCGCCACGGCGGTGGACACCGAGGTAGCGCTGGCCGATGGCCGCCTGCTCAGCGGCAGCGGGCAAAGCGAGCGCTTCGTGGAGATCTGGTCGTTCCTGCGCAAGCCCGGCGCCCTGACCCTGCTCAAGCCCGGCCCGATCGAGGGCTGCTGCCCCTCTTGCGGCGCGCCGCTGGCGATCGCCGACGCCGCCCAGTGCGGCTCCTGCAAGTCCTGGGTCAACTCCGGTGAGTACGACTGGGTATTGAGCGAGATCACCCAGGAATCCGAGTGGGCGGTGCGCGGCAGCGGCGATGCCGTGCCGGGCTACACCGCCCTGGCCCGGCAGGACCCCGGGCTGAACACGCAGTTCCTCGAGGACCGCGCCTCGGTCGCCTTCTGGCGCTGGCAGCTAGCGCTGGCGCAGGGCAGCGCCAAGGCCCTGCAGCCGGTCGCGAGCGACGACTGGTGCAAGGCCTGGGACGGCGACGCCGAGGCACGGCGCTACCAATTCCGCAATGCCGCGGTGGGCGCGGTGGAAGTGCGCGCCTTCGAAGCCGGCGAGACCATGAACCTGGCGCATGTGGCGGTTAAATGGTCGGGCGAGCAGTTCCTCGCCGGTGCCGCGCTGCAGCCCGGGCAAGGCTTCGGGCTGCAGCTGCGCGAACACGTCTTCATTCTCGCGCGCGGCAACACGGTGCAGACCCAGCTGGACAGCGGCCTCAATTCCTGCCGCTGCCCCAGCTGCGGCGCGCCGCCGGCCTCGCGCGAAGACGCCCGCTGCAGCTATTGCGGCACAGCCTTCAACGACGGCTCGCGGCAATGGGTGGTGACGCAGATCGTGCCGCTCGTCTCCTGGCGCCGGCC
>CAJCJI010000522.1 GCA_903970595.1 Verrucomicrobiota bacterium | reverse complement strand
GCGGTGGCGGCGGCGCGGCCAGGCGCCGCGCCAGGCTGCCGCCCACCGCCTTCAGCTCGCGCACGAACATCTCGCGGGTGAAGGTGGCCGGCAGGCGCAAGGCCACGACCGCCAGGTCAATGGCCAGGCGCCGGCCGGGCTCGCCCTCGTAGAGCGTGCCGATGCTGCCGGCCAGGGCGAACAGCGCCCGCGACAGATGCAGGTAGTCGCGCTTGAGCACCAGGCCCACCTGCTGGGTGTTGGACATCAGGTGCAGCACGGTCTGGCCGCGCTCGTGCAGCCCGGCCAGGCCGCCGCGCCGCAGCTCGGCGATGAAACTGGTGCGGCTGAGCCGGCTGACGTTCTTCTTGCGCAGCGTTTCGTCGAGCGCGGCGCGGATCTCGTCGCGGCGCGCGGCGCTGACCTGCGGCTGCGTACTGATGCGGATCAGGGCGTCGGCCAGCAGCTCGGTATCGGCCAGTATCGCCCCGGCCAGGTAGTCCCATACCGGCCCCCACTTGCCGTTGAGGTCGATGACATTGCCCCAGTCGATCAGGTTGAGGCGCCCGTCGCGGGCCACCATGACGTTGCCCGGATGCAGGTCGCCGTGCATTTCGCGGAAGGCGAAGGCGTGGTACAGCACGGTATACAGCAGCTGCTCGGCCAGCCTGAGCTGGAAGCGGCGCCGTTCGCGCCTGGGCATGTGCGCCAGGGCGCGCGGCAGGCTCTGCGCGTCGCCCAGGTATTCCATTTCCAGGATGCGGCGGCTGCTGCCGTAGAGTTCCGGCACGCGCCACATGCCGCCCTTCAGACTGCGCTGGTAGAAGCGCAGGTGGTTGCGCGCCTCCGCCTCGAAATCCAGCTCCTCGACGAAGCCGGCGACGAACTCGTCCACCTGCTCGTGCAGCGCACGCAGGAACGGCGTCAGCTTGGAGTGCGGCGCCCAGTACTGGCTCGACATGATGGCCACGCCGATGACCAGCTTGCCGATGCCGAATTCGCGGTCGATATTGTGGCGGCCCACCTTGATGATGATCGGGCGCAGGACTTCCTTGCCACCTTCCAGAAAGGGCTTTTTCGCCAGGTAAACCGAGCCGATGGAGCCGGACTTGAGCGGCTTGTCCGCCTCGAAGCCCATGTACAGCTTGTCCGGCAGCTTGCCGAAGCATTCGATGAAGGCGGCGTTGACCTCGTCCGCATCCATCGGCGTCACATCCTCGTGGAACACCGCCAGTTCCCGCGCGATCTCGTTGGGCAGGAAATCGGCGTTGGCGGCGGCCACCTGCGCCAGCTTGATGAAGAAGGGGCCGAACTCGTTGACCATGGCGGCGACGATCTTCGCCTGGCTGCGCAGGTCCTTGGGATCGGCCTGGAAAAACGGCTTGATGTAGCGCAAGGCGCGGATCTGCCGGCGGACGATGGCGATATCGTGTTTGACTTGGGCGGCGCGCTTGAGCAGTTCGTTGAGCTGCCACTGGTTGAAGCGCTTGCCGACCTTGAGCAGGTTGACCACTTCCACCAGCAGCGGCTCGTAGGAGCGCAGCACCAGCCGCACGATGTCCAGGCCCATTTCGCCCAGGCCCTTGAGCTCCGGCGCCGTGAACAGCTCGTTGAAGAACTGCCAGAATTCGTTGACCAGCGCCTCCGGCACCGGCACCGGACTGCGCGCCACCACCTGCTCCACCACGAAGCGGATCAGGTCTTCGGTGGATTGCTCGTCGGGGATGAGCCGCCGCTTGCGCAGCAGCTGCGTGATGCGCTCGGTGGAGCGCAGCAGCGGATGCTGGTAGAGCCCGGCGAAGGCCCGGTCGATCACCTCGCTCAACTGCGCGCGGTCGATATCCTCGTCCGAACCGAGCAGCTTGAGCAGGGGCACAAAACCGCGCGACAGCCGCGCCGTGGAGATGCCCAATGCGCCCAGTTCGTGGATCAGGCTGCGCGGCTTTTCCGGCGCCCCGGAACCGGCCGGGGCAAGCGGCGCATCCGCGGCGGTCACGGCTTGTCCCCGCCCTTCCCGCCCAGCAGCAGGTGGCCCATTTTTGTCATCTTGGTGTCGAGATATTGCGTGTTGTGCGGATTGCGGCCGTACTCCACCTCGACCCGCTCGACCACTTCCACGCCGTCGCGCACCAGCGCGTCGAGCTTGGCCGGATTGTTGGTCATCAGCCGGATCCTGCAAAGCCGCAGTTCACGCAATAACTGGACCGCCAGGCCGTACTCCCTGGCGTCGGCGGGAAAGCCCAGCTGGTGATTGGCTTCCACTGTATCGGCGCCGCGATCCTGCAGGGCATAAGCCCGGATCTTGTTGCCCAGGCCGATGCCGCGCCCCTCCTGCCGCAGGTAGAGCAGCGCGCCGCGGCCCTCGCGGGCGATGGCCTCCAGCGCCGCGTGCAGCTGGAAACCGCAGTCGCAGCGCAGGGAGAACAAGGCGTCGCCGGTGAGGCACTCCGAATGCACCCGCACCAGCGGCGCCAGCCGATCCGTGGGAGCATCGCCCTTGCCGGAGCCGGACAGATCGCCCAGCGTCATGGCCAGGTGCTCCTTGCCGTCCGCGGACTTGTAGGCCTGCACCGTGAACAGGCCAAACGGCGTCGGCAGCTGCGCCGTGGCGATGTGCTTCAGGGACTTCGCCGGGTTTTCCAAAAGACTCATGCGCCGAAATAATTCTGGCCGCAGACGCGCAGGGTGCAGCCGTTGGCGGCGGCGGCAAGCGGGCCGGCAAAGAACGTAACCGCCTCGGCGATGTCGATCGGCAGGCCGCCCTGGCCCAGGGAAGACAGGCGCCGCCCGACTTCGCGCGGCACCGCCGGCATCGCCGCGGTCATCTGCGTTTCGATGAAGCCCGGCGCCACCGCGTTGATGGCGCCGCCGCGGCGCGCCAGCTCCGGTGCCAGCGCTTCGACGTAGCCGATGACCCCGGCCTTGGTGGCGCCGTAGTTGGTCTGGCCGGCATTGCCGCCGATGCCGCCGATGGACGAAATGCAGACCAGGCGCGCGCCGTCCTTCAGGCCATCCGCCAGCAGCTTGTCGTTGATGCGCAGGATCGCGCCGAAATTCACGTCCAGCACCTGGTCCCAGAAGTGCGAGGGCATGTTCTTCAGCATCTTGTCGCGGGTGATGCCGGCATTGTGCACCACGATGTCGGCGCCGCCGAGCTTGCCCAGTTCTTGCGCGATGCGCGCCGGCGCATCCGCCGCGGTGATATCCAGCGGCAGCCCCAGGCCGTTGAAAGCGGCCAGCGTCTGCCCCAGCGCGCCCTCTTCCTGCGGCCGGTCGATGCCCACCACCTGTGCGCCCTCGCGTGCCAGCGTGGCGGCGATGGCGGCGCCGATGCCGCGCGCCGCGCCGGTGACCACCGCCACCTTGCCGCCCAGCGGGCTGGTGAATTCCTGCAGCGGCCTGGCGGCCGCGAACGGGCCGGCCAGCGGCAACACCTGCCCGGTGATGAACGCCGCGTGCTCGGACAGGAAAAAGCGCACCGGACCGGCCAGCAGTTCGTCCGCGGCGCGGCCGACTTCGAGCAGGTTCACCGTAATGCCCTTCTTGCCGACCTCCTTGGCCAGGGAGCGGACAAAGCCGCGCAGCGCCTGGCTGGCGGCCCGTCCCGCTGCGTCCTTGTATTCCGCCGGCGCGCGCGACAGCACCAGCACGCGGCCGCTGCCGGGGATGCGGCCGACGCGCGACTGGTAGAAGTCGTACAGTTCGCGCAGGCTGGCCGGACCGCTCAAGCCGGTGGCGTCGTAGACCAGGGCGAAAGCCGCCGCAGCGCGGTCCTCGGCGCCCGGTTCGCTTTTCAGGTTGATGCCGGCGGCGGCGGCGGCATGCTTGATCGGCGCCAGGCCCGGATGCGTGGGCACGATCTGCACGCCGGCACCGGCCCCATCCAGCGCCCCCAGCAGCTGGGCGGCGAGTTCACCCTTGCCGCTTCCGCCCAGCAGCACTGCCCGCTCGGCCAGGGGCTGCGCCGCATAGCCGGACTTGGCGCGCCGCAGGCGCGGCGCGGCCGGCAGGCCGAGCGAAGTGGCGATGCTCTTGCCCAGCGGGGAATTGGCGAACTCAAGATAACGATCGGACATTGGCACTCCGTGACTTGCCGCAGAACCTTCCAGGGGGCGCGTATTATTGCAGCCTCGCCCCGCCCGCGACAGCGCCGCACGGCCAGACCGACCGGGCTGCGCAGATTTTTCCGGAATATTTCGGTAAAGTCCGCTTGTTCCTCGAAAGCAACGCCGGGGCGGCCCACGGGGCTGCACAGCAGCGGTCCGCACCGGCGGCGCAAGCCCAGGGTCGGACTGCAGGAGCCGGTCGGAGAACAAAATCTGTGAACACTGTCTAAAAACGAGCGGTCCAAAAGCTGGTGGTCCAACCAGTCGGCGGTCGAAAAATCGGCACGTGCTGCACGGTAATTCATTCAACTACGGGGCTTGTGCAATGTCATTCACACGA
This sequence comes from Verrucomicrobiota bacterium, assembly GCA_903970595.1. Classification (GTDB taxonomy): domain Bacteria; phylum Pseudomonadota; class Gammaproteobacteria; order Nevskiales; family Nevskiaceae; genus Nevskia. The sequence continues at coordinate 153 of CAJCJI010000522.1, read as the reverse complement.
ATTGTGGTTTTCGTCGCCATCACCGCGGCCGTGTTTTATTTCGGCTTGAACATGCTGTTTCCGCACAATACTGCCGAGAAGAAGGCCGGCGGCACGGTGACTCCCGACCAGGTCTTCAGCAGCAACGCGGCCGCGACCCCCGCCCCGCAGCCT
>CAJCJI010000521.1 GCA_903970595.1 Verrucomicrobiota bacterium | reverse complement strand
CCGACGCGCCGGCCGCGAGTCCCGCGCAGCCCGCCGCTGCTTCCGCCCCGGCCGAAGCCGCCGCTCCGGCTCCGGTCCCGACCCCGGCCCCAAGCGCAACGCCGGCTCCGCCGGCAGCGCCGTACAGCATCGGTGGCGATCTGAAGCAAATGATCCAGAAGGAGATCGATGCGGATCTGAAGAAGGACGAAGAGGCGCATACCGCAAGCACCATCGAGCGCCAGGTGGATGCCGAGGTCAAGCAGCGCTTCGCCAAGGACCGGCACGCCAAGAAGGACCAGGCCGGCCTGTCCTCGCCCGAAGAGCGCAGGCAACTGCGCGAGAAGCTCGCCGACGACGCCCCCTACGCCATGTTCTTCCTGCTGCCGTATTTCGCGTTTCTGCTGCGCTGGCTGTACCGCAAAAACCGCCAGCGCTACGGCGTGCACCTGCTGTTCACCGTGCACCTGCATTGCTTCTTCTTCATCCTGCTGATGCTGATGTTTCTGCCCTTTTCGCCGTTGCGCAAGCTGCTTGAGCTGGCCGGCGCGGCTTACACCTTCCTGGCCCTGCGCCATGTTTACGGCGGCAGCTGGGCGCGCACCCTGTGGCGCATGACGGTGCTGGCCTTCTTCGACATGCTCGCCGTCAGCGCCACCGCGCTGTCCGGGGTGATGAGCGCGGTGTTCCACTTCGGCACATGAGCGACCCGGCCGGTCCGGCGGCCGCCCCGGTGACCGCGCCCCCGCTCCCGCCCCTCTGCAAGAACTGCGGTGCGTCCCTGGGCGGCGCCTACTGCTCCGCCTGCGGCCAGGAAGCGCGCATCGAAACGCCGACTGTGGGCGAGTTCGTGCGCGAGTTCGTGCAGGACCAGATGGCGCTGGAAGGCAAGCTGCTGCGCACGCTCAAGCTGCTCATAACCCGGCCTGGCGAGCTGACGCTGGACTACATCTCCGGGCGCCGGCAGTGCTACATCCGTCCCTTGCGGCTCTACCTGGCCTTGAGCGTGGTGTACTTCGCCGTCTCCGGCCTGGTGAGTCATCCCGACCTGTTCCGGCCCAGTTCGGGCAACGAGGACAAGCCGATCTTCAATATGAAACATGAGGACGCGGGGCAGGGTGATGCGAAACCGGCGGCGGCTGCCGCCGACAAGGCCGCGGCTCCAACCAGGCCGGACGAGGGACAGCTTCCCGACGCAGTGCGCAATTTCAAGACCGGTTCCGTCGTGCTGGACGCGCGCATCCAGAAATTTCTCAGCCAGACCCAGCGGCAGGCGGGCAACCAGCTGAGCCGCGCTGTGGTCAACGACGCGCCGGTGGCGATGTTCTTCCTGTTGCCGCTGTTCGCCGGCCTGCTGCAGCTGGCCTATCTGCGCCATCACCTGCGCTACGGTGTGCACCTGCTGTTTTCCCTGCACTACCACGCCTTCGTGTTTCTCGACCTGCTGCTGCGGGAGATTCCCTGGCCCTCGCTGGTGGACGCGCTGCTCAATCTCGCCATACCGGCGTACCTGGTGCTGGCGCTGCTGCGCGTTTACGGCGGCCGCTGGTGGTCGACCGGCTTGGGGGTGGCGGCCCTGCTGATGACATACTCCGTGCTGATCGGCATCACCCTTTCGATCGCCGCCGTGTTATCGGTCCTCGCCGGCGGCTGAACCTCCTGCCCCACCACTTCCACACACAGTGAACGACTACGACATTGCAATCATCGGCGGCGGCCTGGTCGGCGCCAGCCTGGCAGTGGCCCTGGGCGGGTCGTCCTTGCGCGTGGTGCTGATCGAGGCCGGCGCCCCGCCCGCCGGCAATCCGGCCTGGGACGAGCGCTGCATCGCGCTCAATGACGCCAGCAGCCGCATCTTTACCGGATTTGGCGTGTGGGACCCCATGCGCCCCGCCGCCGCGCCGATCGCGGCGACGCACATCTCCGAACGCGGCCGTTTCGGCACCGCGCGCTTCACCGCCGCGGAAGCCGGGCTGGACGCGCTAGGCTACAACGTGCCCCTGCGCGCCATCGGCGCCGCCTTGTCCGCGCGCATGGCCGGGCTGTCCAATCTGACGCTGCTGCAACCGGCGCGGCTGTCGGCCCTGGCACTGGCACCGGATGGGGCCACCGTCAATCTGAAGGTCGAGACGGACAAGGGTGCACAGACCATTTCCGCGCGGCTGGCAGTGGCAGCCGACGGCGCCAACTCGGCCGTGCGCGATCTGCTCGGCATCGAGGCCGAACGCCGCGACTACGGCCAGCAGGCCATCGTCAGCAGCGTGCGGCTGTCGCGCCCGCACCTGGGCGTGGCCTATGAGCGCTTCACCCCGGACGGTCCCATCGCCCTCATTCCCAAGCCGGAAGACGCCGCCTCCCTGGTGTGGACCTTGCCGGATGCGCAAATCGAAGAGCGGATGGCATTGAACGATGCCGGATACCTCGCCCTGGCGCAGGAAGCCTTCGGCGGCCGTCTCGGCCGCTTCACCGCGCTCGGCCGCCGCTGGGCCCATCCCCTGGCGCGGGTCATGAGCGGCAGCCTGACCGCCCCGCGCACTGTCTTCATCGGCAACGCCGCGCAGAGCCTGCACCCGGTGGCGGCGCAGGGTTTCAACCTCGGCTTGCGCGACGTCGCCGCGCTTGCCGGCGAGATCGCCAATGCGCCCGATCCCGGCGCCGCCGAGGTCCTGGGCGCCTATGCCGAACTGCGCCAGCGCGACCGCGGCCGGGTCAGCGCATTCACCGACCTGATGGTGCGCACCTTTTCCAACCGCGTGCCCCTGCTGGCCCAGGCCCGCCACTGGGGCCTGGTGGCCGTGGAACTGGCGCCGTCGCTGCGGCAGGCAGTGCTTCTGCAGCACTTGGGCCATCTGGGATTGCCGAAGCCGGCCGGAGTGTATTCATCCACAGAGTTAGTCCCCTCTCCCCTTGGGGGAGAGGGCCAGGGTGAGGGGTAGCGCATGCGACTCCGTCACGATCTTGCGCACAAACTCCGCCAGCACTCCACTGATGCGGAAAGCCTGCCGCGCACGATTCCACTGCCCGCCAGTTTAGTCCCCTCTCCCCTTGGGGGAGAGGGCCAGGCGAGGGCATGGATGCCCGAGGTAGGGCAACGCAGGGAGCGGTTGCCGGGTGAGGGGTAGCCCATGCCACTCCATCACGATCTCGCGCACAAACTCCGCGAGCATTCCACGGATGCGGAAAGGCTGCTGTGGCAGCGACTACGCAACCGCCAGCTGCTGAATTGCAAATTTCGACGACAGCAGCCGATAGGACCTTACATCGTAGATTTTGTCTGTCTTGAGCGCCGGCTGGTGATCGAGCTCGATGGCGGACAGCATGCGGAGCAGATTTCACAGGATGAAACACGGACTGCTTTTCTGCAGGCCGAGGGCTACCGTGTTCTCAGGTATTGGAACAATCAGGTTCTCGCCGAATTGGAGTCGGTATTGGATGCGATTCTTTCCTGCCTGGCTGACCGCGCTACCCCTCACCCAACCCCTGCACCCGGCAGCCCGCTGGCTGCGGGCTCCCCTCTACCCGGCGGCCCGGTGGCCGCGGGCAAGGGGAGAGGGCTTTAGCGAGCGCTGAATTCGAGTGAGCAAAGACACTTTCGACATCATCGTCGTCGGCGGCGGCCCGGTCGGCGCTGCCGCGGCGCTGGCCCTTTCCCGGCAAGGCTTCGAAACCGCCCTGGTGGAACGCGGCAGCGCCCCGCCGGCCTACGACCCGGCGTACTACGATCTGCGCGTCTATGCCCTGGCCGCCCACTCCATGCGCCTGCTCGACAGCCTCGACACCTGGCAGGACATCGCGGCCGCGCGGCTCAGCCCTTACGGCGGCATGCGGGTCTGGGAGCGCGGGCCGGAGCATGCCCTGCGCTTCGACTGCGCCGACCTGGGCCGCACCGAGCTGGGCTGGATCGTCGAACACAGCCTGGTCGTCGCCGCGCTGTGGGCCCGGCTGGGCGAAGTGGTTCGTTACGAGCGCGCCGTGGTCGAATCGGCCATCTTCGACGAGCACGCAAGCCTGCTGCGTCTGGCCGGCGGCCGCGAATTGCGCGCACGCCTGGTGGTGGCCGCGGACGGCGCCGATTCGCAGCTGCGCGGTCTGGCCTGCATCGACACCGTAGGCTGGCACTATGCCCAGCGCGCCATCGTCTGCCACGTCGACACGCAGCGCGCGCATCGCGGCATCGCCTGGCAGCGCTTCCTGGCCAGCGGACCGCTGGCCTTTCTGCCGCTGGCGGACGGCCGCTGCTCCATCGTCTGGTCGGCGGAGGAGGCCCATGCGGGGGAGCTGCTGGCGCTGGACGATGCCGCCTTCGCCGCCCGGCTGGGCGAAGCGGCCGAGCACGCGCTAGGCGAGGTGCTGCGGACCACCCCGCGCCTGTCCTTTTCCCTGCGCCTGCTCCACGCGCAGGACTATGCGCGCCCGGGCCTGGTCCTGGTCGGCGATGCCGCGCATACCGTGCACCCGCTGGCCGGGCAGGGGGTCAACCTCGGCTTTGCCGATGTGCAGCAACTGACCAGTACCCTGGTGGAAGCACGCGACGCGGGCCGCGACTGGTCCGCCAGCCGCCGCCTGCACAGCTACGCCCGCGCGCGCAAGGCGGCAAACCTGGAAATGCTGGCCGTGACCGACGGCCTGTACCGCGCCTTCCGCCTCCGCCTGCCCGGCCTGAAAGCAGCGCTCGGCCTGGGGCTGGAAGCGGTGGACAAGCTAGGTCCACTCAAGTCCTGGCTGGCGCGGCAGGCGACGGCGTGAAGCACTTGCCGAAAGTTGTCCCCTCTCCGCTCGCGGCGCGTCCCCGGCTTCATGGGGAGAGAAGGTGGCCCGTAGGGCCGGGAGAGGGGCCGTGAAGCCGAAGCCAGGGAAAGCCTCCCCGAACCTCCCTGGACACTATCACCCGCAATACTCGCCCACGAACCTCCACGGACCTTGATTTTCATTTTCACCCATGCGTAACAGCACCAAAAAGCTGTCACGCATGTAACGCATGGTGAAAATCTGTCACGCATGGAGGAGCCAGGCTGATGTTTCGCAGCGACTTCCACCGGAATTCGCGAAGTAATTGTTGGAAACTGGAAACCGCTTCTCCTCACCAGCACTCCATCAGTTCCCCCAGCGGCAGCGCCAACCCGACGCGCTCCCACAAACCGGCGACGCGCAGCAGCGCCGGCTCGGCGCGCGCCACCCAGTCCGGGTGCCGCTCCCGCGCGTTGCTGTTGACTACGAACTCGCCTGGTTCGAGGCTGCTGCCGAAGCGTCGGTGGAAGTCCCGCGCCAGCGCCCGCATGCGTTCCTTGCCGTAGACCACCACGCGCAAGGCGCGGTTGGCGGACAGGCCGGTGGTGGCGATGGCGTAGTGGTATTGCTCCCAGTAGCGCAGGTAGGCGTCGAAGTAGCTCATGCCTTCCAGTTCCTGCGCGGTGCAGCCGGTGTGCAGCAGGTCGCGGCGGCACCAGTCCTCGATGTTGGAGCGGACGGCGAGGCGGCCGTCGGCGGGCAGGCCGCCGGACTTCTCGTAGGTCGAGACGCAGGCGGCGACGGGGTGGCGCAGGGTCACGATATGCTCCACCCCTTCGCCCAGGATGCGGTGGAAAAAGCCGCCGGCATAGATGCCCTTGGTCAGCTTCTTCGGCACCACGATGCGGTAGCCATGCGCCGCGCGCCCGGCGAAGTACAGCTCCACCATGCACAGGTACTCGGCCATGGTGTGCAGGCTGCGCACCCAGCTGTTTGCCGCCGGGGCGATCTCGAACGGGCCGGCTTCGGGGAAGCCGTCATGCGCCAGCGCGAACGGCACCTGGCGCGGCTCGATGCCGAGCGCGCGGTACAGCTCGGCGGTGAGGTAGGAGCCGCCGGTGCGGGGAATGCCGATGACGTTGATGAAGTGGAAACGTTGCTGCAGTTCCTCGATCGGCTTGAGGTCGCCCACCAGCAGGGCCATCAGCAGGCCGTAGGCGCGGCCGACATGGGCGCGTCCGCGCTCGTCGTTCATCACGCCCGGCGCGGCGGCTTCGGCGCGGCGTTGCAGCTCCGGCAGGCTGAAGTTCAGCGCCTCCGAGATCTGCTCGGCCCATTCGCCGTCGTCGAACGGGCGTCCCTCCAGCAGGTGCGCGATGAAATCGACAAAGACCGGCGAGATCGGCAGCTCGCGGTCGCTCAGACGGATTTCGACGCCCACCGGGGAGGCTCTATGCCCCGTGCGGCGGCCAGCCGGTCGCCGCGCTCCGGCTCATTCAGCGGACCGGCGTCATGTCGAGCAGCCGGGCGAAGTTTTCCATCGACAGCAGGTGTGCGTATACCGCGCGCAGTTCGCCCTTACGCATCAGCAGTTTCAGTTCGCGCGGGCCCAGCGCATTGAGCTTTTCCTCGTTGACCCGGTGCAAGCCCTGCATGCGCATCTGCTGGGCCCCGCTGCGCGGCGTGGCGACGGCGTCGAAAGGCTCGAGCAGACCGAATGCTTCCAGGCGGCGCGTGAAGGCCCGCGTCTGCTGGCGCGCGCTCTCCATGGCCTCGATCAAATCCTGCACCGGCTTCCACTCCGCCGTGGCTTCGCCGTCGGCGGTGAAGTACGGGCTCGAGGAAGGCCCCAACTGGTCCTGCTGCACGCAGATCAGCCGCTGCGGTTCGCCGCCGCCGGCCTGCGGCAGTTCGGCGATGCAAAACGGGTGGCGGCGAACATATGCGGGGACATACGAGCCAGCTTTCCACTGGCCCTGCTTGTCGACAAACAGGTTCTCCCCGGTGCGCAGCCCGAGCAGCGCCACCGGCAGGTATTCGCCGCTGTTGGACTCGCGGACGAAGGCGATGGGGTAGTCGGCGCAGGCCCGGCCCAGTTCCACCGCGTTGAGGAACACGCTGTTGAGCTGGCTGCACCAGGCCTGGTTGCGGTTGGGCAGGATGGCGAGACCGGCGTGCAGGCGCCGATCCAGGGCGTTGAGCGAGCGGTAGCCGGGAGGCAGTTGGTAGGTGGTCTGGTTCATCCGGCAATGTTAGCAGCGCGAACCCGGTCGAGTCGCCCCGCGGCAGGCGCCAGCTTGGATAATTGTCACTTGCGGCCGTGCATCTTGGAAGCACGGCCTTCCCAGGGTATAGTGGCGCCCAGCACAAGCAGCGCGCGAGAGACCGTCACCGGCACGTTCGGACTGACGGCGCCGAAGGCGCAAATCCGCCCGGAATCGCTCAGGCAAATGGAGCGCGCTGTTTAAGCTGACTCTGGAGAGAGGCGGCGCCCTGGCGTCGTCCACCGATGGGGCAAGAACCGGTTCGGCCGTTCTCAACTCTCAGGTAGCCAAGACAGAGGGGCGGTTCGACGCACCATGGCGCATATTTGAAGGGGCCTTTCGAACCGCATGCTCAAGAAAACCGCGCTGCACCCCCAGCACCGGGCCCTCGGCGCCAAGCTGGTCGATTTCGCCGGCTGGGAAATGCCCATCCAGTATGCCTCCCAGCTCGACGAGCACCACGCCGTGCGCGCCGGCGCCGGCATGTTCGACGTGGCGCACATGACGGCGGTGGACCTGCACGGCGCCCGCAGCCGCGAGTTCCTCCGGCACCTGCTGGCCAACGACGTGGCCAAGCTGAAGACGCCGGGCAAGGCCCTGTATTCCTGCATGCTGAACCCCGCTGGCGGGGTCATCGACGATCTCATCGTCTATTTCGTGGGCGAGGATTTTTTCCGCCTGGTGGTCAACGCCGGCACCACCGATAAGGACCTGGCCTGGCTGCGCCGGCAGGCCCCGGCCTATGACGTCGAAGTCCGCCCGCGCGGCGACCTCGGCATCCTGGCGGTGCAGGGGCCGCAGGCGCGCGGCAAGGTCGAGGCCCTGCTGCCGCCGGCCCTGGCGGAAAAGGCCAAGACCTTGACCCCGTTCAGCGCCGCCTGGGAGAGCGACTGGTTCGTCGGCCGCACCGGCTACACCGGCGAAGACGGTTACGAGCTGATCCTGCCCCATTCGCAGCTGCTGCAACTGTGGAGCGGCCTGCTCGCCGCCGGCGTCAAGCCCAGCGGCCTGGGCGCGCGCGACACGCTGCGCCTGGAAGCGGGCATGAACCTGTACGGCCAGGACATGGACGAAGCGGTCAGCCCGCTGGAATGCGGCCTGAGCTGGACCGTGGCCTTCACCCCCGAAGACCGCGCTTTCATCGGCCGCCCGGCGCTGGAGGCGCAAAGGGCCGCGCCGCCGCGCAAGAGCGTCGGCCTGGTGCTGGAAGGCCGCGGTGTCCTGCGCGCCCACATGCCGGTGCGCGCCGCCAACGGCGCGGCCGGCGAAACCACCAGCGGCGGCTTCGCCCCCACCATGAAAGGGTCCATCGCCATGGCGCGGGTCGCCGGCGCTGCGGTCGGCCCCTACGAGGTGGAAATCCGCGGCCAGTGGCTGCCGGCGCGCGAGGTCAAGCCGCCGTTCGTGCGCAATGGCAAGGTGCTGGTTTAACCGCAATCCTTTTCCGATTCCCGATTCCCGATTCCCGATTCCCGATTCCCGATTCCCGATTCCCAGGAGAGCCGCATGAGCAATGTTCCCGCAGACCTCAAGTACGTCAAATCCCACGAGTGGGTGAAGAAACTCCCGGACGGCAGCGTGCTGATCGGCATCACCGACTATGCCCAGGGCTCGCTGGGTGACCTGGTCTTCGTCGAAGTGCCCAAGACCGGGCGCAAGCTCGCGGCGGGCGAGGCCTGCGCCGTGGTGGAATCGGTCAAAGCCGCCTCCGACGTCTACGCCCCTATCGCCGGCGAGGTGGTGGATGCGAACCCCAAGCTGGTCGACGCCCCTGAGACCCTCAACACCGACCCCTACGGCGCCGGCTGGCTGTGGAAGCTCAAGCCGGCCAATGCCGCGGATGTCGATGCGCTGCTCGATGCGGCTGCTTACGAGAAAGTGCTCGCTGCGCTTTAGAAAAAAAGCGACTCGCGCAAAGACGCAAAGACGCAAAAAAGATTAGTTGCCTTAATTGCGGCTTTGCGTCT
>CAJCJI010000520.1 GCA_903970595.1 Verrucomicrobiota bacterium | reverse complement strand
GGTACCGGCACGGCCCGACACTGGCACAGAGCATCGAGGAGGAGGTATGCAGGGGTGTGCGCAAGTGGTTTTGGCGATCATCGGGGTTGTGATGTTCTTTTGGGCGCTTGGCTTCTGGTGGGGCATCGGCATGCTCGTCCTGCTGGGACTGATTGCCGTCGCCAACGGTAAGGAATAGCGGCCGGACAGAACTGCCGGCTCAGCTTTTACGCAAGGGGTTTATCAATGCTCGGATGGTTCTTGCGAATCGCTTTGCTGCTGGCGCCGCTCCTGTTTGCCGCTGGGGCCCAGGCCTCCGAAGGCTATGACTCCCACGATCCCGACTCGCTGCTGAGAATGACCAGCGGGATGTCGACTTCGGAGCAAGCCCAGTTCATTCAGGACTTTGAGCTTTTGGTTTATCTTCACGGTGGAGGAACCGGCGAAGCCGGTATGGGGGATGGATCCGCCGTCCTCAACGGGTACACCGTGGAGAAGGTGCGGGCCGAGGTCGCGCTGGCGCCGGGGTATATCAAGGAGAAAAACGCCAGATTCATCAAGTCGACGATCGCGAAGATGGATCAGGAAGGCGGGCACGAGGCCTGCATCTATCGCAACCGGTTTGGTCTCTTTGGACCTCCCTTGGAATATCTGAATCCCTACGACCGCTGCAAGCGCTATTCGCGCGAAGCCTTGCAGGCGATGCTGCAGGATCCGAATGGCCAGGGCCAGGCTCCGCCCGCCGCCCCCGCAGCATCGGGGAGTCCGTCTGGAATCGACAATGCCGGCGCCCCGGCACCAAATCCCGCGACCGGTCAGGTGAATGCTCAGCCGAATCTTGCACCGCCCAAGGCTGCCGTGGTGGGGAGCCCGCAGATGACCGACGTGGGTGGGGGCGTTCTGCGCCAAGCGGGTTCGGGCTTGCAATGGGCTCGGCAGGACAACGGCGTCGACATCGGTTGGACGGGAGCGCGTGCGTATTGCAAGGGCCTGGGCACGGCAGGGGGTGGCTGGCGGCTGCCCAAGGTGGAGGAGTTGCGCAGGATCGTGGATCCGAATTTGCAATTCAGGATGGCAGGCAAGGCGCCGGTCAGAGTGTCGCCGCTGTTTTCACTGTCCGATCAGTGTGCTTGGTCGAGCAATGCCGAGATCGCCGGCAACTTCGTCGTCAGTGCTACTCGGGTTGCATTGATGTCTGGCGTTGCGGCGAAGGCTGCTCCTGGGACCACCTCCGGCCTCCGGGCCTTGTGCGTGAGAGATTCCCCTGGGGACGCTGCGAGTGAGGGCCATTGACCAATTCGCCCAAGGCAATTTTTTTTGTTAAGTCGACAGGTCCTATCGGGCTCGGTCATTCGGGCGGCACCAACCGGCGTCAAAGCAGCCGCCCACCAGCGTCTGCTTCGGGCTGGCGAGAATTGCTAAGCGTTCAGCGAAAGCCGTTAGGATTAGCTTTGCCAGGCGCGCCGGTAGGCCGTCGGGGTGCACCCAACCAGGCTGGAAAACACCTTGGTGAAGTGGCTCTGGTCGAAAAAACCGCAGAGCAAGGCGATCTCTTTCAGTGGAGTGGCAGTACCTCCAAGCAGTTCCCGGGCGCGCTGCACACGCTGTAGGGTTCTCCACTGATGCGGAGGCAGCCCGGTACTGAGCCGGAAAGCCCGTTCAAAATGGCGTGGTGACAAGCCGCAGACGGCGGCCAATTCGGAAATGCCAAGGTCGGCCTTCAGGTCGTCCAGTAACAGTTCCTTCGCGCGCCGCTCCTGCTGGGGCGATAAACCCCGCCGTCGCTGATGCTGGCGCGGCCGCAGGCCGCCATAGGTGGTCGCCAGATGCAGGCGCATCGCGGCGAAGACATGCTCCGCGAACAGGGCGCTCACTTCCTGCGGCTTGGGAAGGAAGGGTACTAGGGCCAATGTCAGGTGATGCATTACCGGATCCCATCGCTCAGATGTATTCGCGCAGTCCAGAGCGGTGATCCTCGGGGCGTTCAATTCGGTGGTCAGTTCGTCGAAGGCCCGCTGCGGGACGAAGACATGAAAGGTATGGAAGGCATGCGGTAGGTCGGAGACCCAGGATTCCCGAAAGTCCAGGCAGGCCAGGGAGCCCGGCCGCATTTCCGGAACGGTGACGAAGCGTCCATCCCGCCAGCCGCCGTGGGCGGGCAGGTTGCGGAGGCTTACCACGGCCATGAACAGGTCGGAAATCGGATTGGCGTCGGTGAGGCCGAGTCCGGGCGTGTCTCGGCGGTACGTGCCAGCGGACAATCCTCCGCGCTCGAAGCTCGTGGAGCGCAGCACCTGCGCCTCATCCAGGCGAACGCGCCGGGAGAAATACGGTTCGGACAAATCGTCGCTGCTCGGAGCCGGCCGGGACGCTTCCATGCCGCACCTCTTAGGCGATAAACATCTAAGGGATGTTACAGGCAGTGTGCGCCGCGTGGTGAATCCCGGTCGACCTGGCCCGTCGCGCTAGCGCAAGAGCTGGTGACGCCAGGCCCGTGGCGCCATCCCGACTCTTTGCGCGAATACCCGACTGAGGTGGCTCAGATCCGAGAAGCCGCAAGCCAGCGCAATTTCGGTCAGCGATAGGGAGGAATGCACAATCATATCTTTGGCGTGTTCAATGCGCCGCTCCCTCAGCCATCGGTGCGGCGGCATGCCGGTGCTGCGCTTGAAGGCGCGGGAGAAATGGCTCAGAGACAGGCCGCATTCCTTGGCAACCTGTGCCAGAGAGATATCCTGGGACAGGTGCGTGATCATGAATTCGGTCGCGCGGCGCTGTTGCAAGGGAGCCAGGCCACCGCCGCAGAGTGCGGCCGGATCGCGCATGCCGCCGTACTTGCTGGCGAGGTGCGTGGAAAGCGCCAGGACCACGTACTCAACGAACAACTTGTTGGCTTGGTCGGGTTGGTTGAGCGCGGGCAAGAGGGATGCGCCGAGTTGCCCCACCACGGGATCGGCGATGCAAAATCCCGGTGGGCAGGCCAGGGGACCGACGTTGTTCGCCGCGCAGTCGTCGGCGATTTCATTCAGCACGGTCTGTGGCAGATAGATCTGCACCGTGTCGAAGGCACTCTTCAGGTAGGCCGTCGGCTCCAATTGCAGGTTCAGCGCGCTGAAGGTTCCTTCGGGACAGTAGCCCGGCGGTAGGGCCCGCCCTCCGAGCCATAGTTGCTTCGCGCAGGCATGGCCGAGCTGCACGATAACCAGGTAAGCGTCGTCGCGCGGAAACGGCGAGGTCATGCCGTGGTTGGCAACTGGGCAGTGCACCCGGCTGACGGTAAGCTCCGCCTTTTGCAGGGGCCGGACCAGGATCGTCCTTGATCCATCAAGTCCCAGCGGCCCCGAGATTTGCCCTTTCTGGTCCGTGCCGTCCGGCATGCGTGCCCCCCAGCACAATGCGATTGTTGTTGTATGTGGGGATGATGTTACAAACCGGGCGAGAAAATCTGTTAGGAAAATGACGCATTTTGTATGTTCACGCCACGTTACGGCATCGGCGGATGTGGACGGCTGGGCAAATGCCGCTGAAAGCATTCGATTGCGGTTCGCGCGGCGGGTCCGGCCAATTCCGGACGGACCAGAATCAGGTGCAA
>CAJCJI010000519.1 GCA_903970595.1 Verrucomicrobiota bacterium | reverse complement strand
GCGTCGCCGCCGTCGCCGCGCAGGTACTGGCGTGGCTGCTGGCGGTGGAGGTGTTCGAGATTCCGTACGGGCCGCGGCCGCTGCTGTGGCTGGCCGGGGCCGCCGCCGGCTGCGGCGTGGTGACACTGGTGGGCTGGCTGTCGCTGCGCGGTGTGTTGCGCACGCCGCCGCGGCGGGTGCTGGTGGGGTGAGGCTGCGGTTTTACATCGCCGCTTGATCCGCGGCTCGACGATGCACGGTCGAGGGACGGATCATTGACCGCCGTGCAACAGCGTCAGCACCGCATACACCGCGAATGCAATCCCCAACAAGGCAAGTCCTGCCGCGTCGGCGCCGCCCATGGCGTTGGCCCCCTGAGCTTCGACCTGCGCCAGCCGCCGCTCGCGGTTGATAAGGAAGATCGGCACGGTCACGCTGATGGCGACCAGAAAGCCGAAAACGACATAGAGCCAGACCCCGCGCATGCGCAGGCGGCGCGCCTCCAGGACCATCCAGACCAGCACGGCAAGGCTCAGAAAGAAAATATCCACCGTAATGGACCGGCTGGCGGGATTGGCGAGCGTGTCGCCCCAGAATTTCTGGTTGGCGCCCAGGAAGCCCAGCGATAAATAGGCCATGTTATTGCCCCAGGTTCCGATCAGGGCAAGCACGGCGATCAGTCCATAGACGATGCACAGCGTCCGGCGCGAAACAGTCATGGTCGAACTCCTTTGGATGTGATGATCCGATGCGCCATCAGGAAATCTGCGGCTGCCTGACGACCGGCTTGCCGATCCAGTGACGCAGATTGACCCAGATCGAGCGCAGGATTTTGCCGGGTGCGAGAAACTGCAGAACGCCGATACTGCGGCCGCCGAACAGCGCAACGTTGTGAGCCAGGCCGCTGTCCCTGGTGGCAGCGGAGAACATCAGTCTTTCGATGAAATTGAACGGCCGCCCGGTGGCAAAATCCGAGATCAGGAATTCATGCCCGGCGAGTTCGCGGCGATGCCTCTTCCGGTAGCGTTGCAGCGCCGCCGGAAGCGGCTCGCGGCCGAGCAATGCCTCCGCAACCGCATCGGCCAGCCATTCCGCCGATTGAAGAGCCCAGCCGCAGCCCACGCCCCAGATCGGGTCGGCAGCCAGCGCGGCGTCGCCAACGAGGGCCATGCCGCGGTGCGCCGCCGGTCTGAGGATGTTCGGCAGGTCGGCCACCCCGAACACGGGCGACACCCGTTGCCCCTGGCGTAGCGCGGGGGCCTCCGGCAGGGCATCGAAAAACTCGAACATTTTGCCTTCGGGATCGGATTTCCACTCGGAAAGACGGTCTTTGTGCGGCGCGCATACCGCGACCAGCTGGCCGTCGTCGTTGGGAAACACATAGGCGACGTCCGGCATCATGAACCACAGTTTCGACCGGTTGTCCTTCGGAAATTGCAGGCCTTTGTAATATGCAAAATAGGCAAAGCGGTGGTGCGGCTTGCGCTTCGTCGGCACCCCGCACAGCTGCGCCAGGGTGGAGTGCCGGCCATCGGCGGCGACCACCAGTTTTGCCCGGAACCGGCAGGAGGCGCCCTGGCTGTCCGTTGCGACAACGCCGCATATCCGGTCCTGCTCGTCGATCAAGCCGGTGACCGCATGGCCGGCAAGCAATTCCAGGTTGGGGGTATCGAGCGCGAGCTGCCGCAACAGGGGATCCAGAACCTCCCGGCGAATGCTATAGCCGTGGCCGGCATGCGGCGAGGGATCCATCTGCGGATCGCGGATCCATCCCCAACGCACGAAGATGTCGTTGCAGTTGCGGATTCCGCCGCGCGCCTCGATCGCCTCGGCCAGCCCGAGACGCTGCAGGGTCCCGGTGGCGCTGGCGGGAATCGAATGCGTGCACAGCTTTTTGAAATGCGCGGGATTGCCATGGCGTTCCAGCAAGGCGACCCGCAAGCCCCGGCGGGCGAGCAAGACTGCAGCCGCGCACCCGGCAATGCCGCCGCCCACGACCACAGCGTCGTATTGATTCTCCATGGCCCGTCCCATCCCCGATGCCCCGGCCGCAAATAGCCGTAATATGGGCTATGCCGCTGCGGCAGAATATAGCGCAGATTGCCTGCTGCCGATGGCCTTAAGGCCTTTTCCGGGGGAGGCGGCCCGGCCTGGCCAAGCTCAATCCGCCGGCGCCGGTTCGACGCGGTTTCTGCCGCCGGATTTTGCGCGGTAGAGCGCCCGATCGGTGCGGCGCACCAGCGCGTCGATCGGGATCTCCACCGCGACCCTTGCCTTGATCAGCGGTTTGCCGAGGCAGTATTCTGGCCGGGGTACGGGTCCTGCAGGGCGATGGAACCGGACTCCAGCAGGGACTTCAGGTTGGACAGGATCTTCGGCCATCCGCCGGACACTGCCACGATGAACCCCGAGGGTTCGCGCTCGATGGTGTGGGTGATGGAGAGCCTGACCGCGCTGCCGCAGGGCTCCAGTTCCATCGCGCACAGCGACTCGCCTTCGGCCTCGAGCTCGGGCTTGTTCAAGTGCCGCCAGCGGATCATCAGGCGCCGCGGCGGCTCGGACGCGACAATCTCGCCGGCGTCGGTGATCTGGCCGGTGACGGACACCATCTTCCACGGGGATCCTGGGGTCCATTGGCTTTCGCAGTGCACGCCGAACCAGTACTGCTTCATGAACTCCGCATCGTCGGTCAGAGCCGACCACAGCTTCTCCGGCGTGGTGCGGATGTAGGTGACGTAAACAAAGCTTGATCTAGCCATCGGCTTTCTCCAGTCGTCGTTTCAGATCGGCCAGCGCCTTCAGGCGCGGCTTTTCAAACTTGGCAATCCAGCGCTCGTAGATCCGCTGCAGCGGTACCGGATTGAGGAAGTGAAGCTTTTCGCGGCCACGCCGCACGGTGGCGACCAAGTTCGCCGTTTCCAGCAAGTCCAGGTGCTGCGTCACGCCCTGCCGCGTCATATCCAGGTGTTCGCACAGTTCGTTGAGCGTGCGGCCGTCATGCGCATGCAGCAGGTCCAGCAGCATGCGGCGGCTCGGATCGGCCAGGGCCTTGAACAGCAAGTCGGCATCGCGGCCCTCTGTCATGCGTTATATGCAAGTCATTACTTGCCTGAATAATACGCAAGTATTGACTTGCATGTCAAGCTTGGTTGCCGGCAGTCGGCACCTGCGCCAATGGAGGTCATTGCACGCTTTTCACCGCGCCTCATCCGGCCCTTCCGGCACGGTGCAGGTGCCGACGAATTCTGTTCAGGCCTCGATGCGCGCGGGGTTGCCCTCGTCGCGCCGGCGGGCGGAGCCGAAAGGGCGGTCCAGCCAGCGCTGCACCTTGATCGGCTCGATGCCGATATGCATGTCGTTGGCGCGCCGATGCAAGGCGCTGTCCTCGAGGGTGCGGCGGCCGCGCAGCCTGAGGTAGTCGTCCCAGGTGGGGCAGCGGAAGCGCTCCGACCAGTGCTCGGGATCGGCGAGGTTGCGCGACAGCGACCAGTCGTAGGCGCCGTTGCGCGTGCGGGCGCTCTGCACCTCTTGCATGAGCCTGTAGAAGGATTGCGCCTTGTCGGATGGGATGCGGTATTCAAGCTCGATGCTGATCGGCCCGCTGCGGCCGCCGACTTCGAGCTTCACGTCCGGATCTCCCAGTACCCGGTCGTCCGTTTCGGTGGAGGAACTGCGATCGGCGATGCGCAGGAACAGGCCCAGCGCCGGGGACAGCAGGAGCGCAGCCGCGGCGAGCTGGTACGCGGCCGACACGCCGTGCCCTTGTGCAACCAGGCCCCATAGCCAGGCCCCGGCGGCGACGCCCAGCGAGGTCGATGCGCTGAACGTCGCAATGGCGCGGCCCATCACCCAGCGCGGCACCGACAGCTGCACGGCGATGCTCATGGTGGTGGTGACGACCATCCAGGCCATCCCCGCCGCGAACAGCACCGCGATGTCCAGCAGGACCATGCGGCTGTAGGCCAGAACGGCAAGGGTTCCCGCCATGACCAGGCAGCAGGCGCGCACGGTATGCTCGTTGCCGATCGCCTTCTGCACGCGCTGCAGCACGAAAATGCCGGACACCGCGCCGATGCCGAAGCAGCCCAGCAGCAGACCGAAAGTCCTGGCATCACCGTGCAGCAGGTCGCGGGCTATCAGCGGCAGCAGTGCTTGCAGCACGCCGCCCAGCAGGCAGACGAGGAAGCCCCTGAGCACGGCGCGGCGCACCGTGGGCATGTTGACCATGTAGCGCACGCCGGAATTGACCGCGCGGACCAGTCCTTCCGGCGGCAGCCGGGGCGCTTCTGCAACGCGCTTCCAGCGGCGCAGCGAAATCAGCATCGGCAGATAGGACAGGGTATTGGCCGCGAAGGCCACCGTTGCGCCGAACGTCGCCACGATCAGCCCGCCGAGAGCCGGACCGACGCTGCGGGCGACGTTGTAGCTGATGTTGTTGAGTCCCACCGCCTGCGACAGCAGTTCCCTGGGCACCTGTTCGCCCACCGAGGCGCCGCGGGCCGGCCCCGTGATCGCGCCGCCGCAGCCGATCAGGAAGCAGAAACCCAGCAGCTCCCACGGGCTCATGAGGCCCATAATCGAAGCCAGCGTCATCAGCGCCGTGCCCGCGCAAGCCAGCGACAGCGAGGCGATCTGCACCTTGCGGCGATCGTAGTTGTCGGCGATGGCCCCCGCGGGAAGGGCCAGAATCGCCAGCGGCAGGAAGCTCGCGGTCTGCACCAGGGCCACGTCATCCGCCGTGGACATGCCGGCCATGGTCCAGGCCGCCGCCACGCTCTGGATCAGGCTGCCGATATTGGACAGGGTGTTGCTCAGCCACATGTTGCGGAACGTGGCTTGCCGCAGCGGGGCAAAGATGCCGTTGCCGCCCGGGGAAGCCTCTTGCCGCGGCGTGCCGCGCGTCGACCTCACGGACTGGCCTGCGCTGATCTGATCATGACGGCTGATTTTACCCGGTCGGTGCCCGGGCCGGGTCCGGCTTCCTTTTTGGTCAAGACGGCTTCCGCGGGGCCATTGCCATCTTTCGGCTTTGCCCTGGGCTTTTGTTATTGCCTTCCTCCAAAAACCGGCGTAGAGTCCGGCCCCGCGGCGCAATCCCGCGCCGCCTTGAGGATCACCCATTGCTGATTCAACCGACACGCAACACATCGCTCTGCTCGCTTAACGGCGAGAGGCGAATGTGGCTGTCCGCCGCCGGCGTACCGCTGGGTAGTGGCCAGCCAGCCCTGCGCGTCGCGCCCGTCTGACCTGATCAAAAAGGGAGACCGGCGCGATGCCGGTCTTCCGTGGATGTGCTCAACGCCCCCGGAAGGCTTCTTCCGGGGGCGTTTTCTTTGGGCTCACCAACTCACGGGCTTTGGCCCGGATCGGGTCATGGACACATTGAACGAGTCACCTCTGCCCCTGTCGTGGCAGATGCCGCCGCTGGAGCGGCTGTCGCACATCTACATGCTGCGGCTGTTCCAGGAAGCGGCGCGCACGCAGCGTCCGCTGCGCCTGATGATGAAGGACCGCGCCGAGCTGGCGGCGGTGCTGAACGCGGATGAATCCGCCCTGACCCGGCGCAAGCCGGCCACGCTGCTGACGCAGATCGTGCAGCGGCTGGCCGAACTGGAGCAGGGCGAGAGCCCGCTGGAGAGCCCCCTCGCGCGCGGCGTGCTGCGCTTCGGTGCCGGCTTCGGGCTGAGCGCGGAGGAATGCCGCATCCTGCTGTTCGCCGTGGTGGCGGGGGCGGACAGCTACCTGGACAACGCGCTTCCGTCCGGCACCGCGGCGGCCGGAAACGACCTGGATCACCTCACGGCGGTGGCCACCGCGCTGCCGCTGGCGGCAGTGCGCGCAGCGCTTTCGCCCGGCGGCCTGTTGATCCGCAGCGGCCTGGTGCAGCGCTACCAGCGCAACTACGAGCTGAGCGACCGCCTGCAGCTGATCGACGGCATGGCGGCCTCGTTCGCGGAGGACGAGCAGGCGCTGCCGTTCGAGCAGCGCTGGCTGGCGCGCGCGCCGGCGCCTGGCATGCGGCTGCAGGAGATGAGCCATCTGCGTGGCGAGCTGGAGACGGCCATCGCCGTCATCAAGGGCGCCCTGGAGCAAGGCAACGGCCAGGATGGCCGCGGCGTCCAGGTGCTGTTGTACGGCGAACCCGGGGTGGGCAAGACCGAGCTGGCGCGGCTGATCGCGGCGGAAGCCGGTGCCGCGGCCTACCTGTTGCCGGACGCCGGCAGCGGCGGCTCGCCGCTGGGCGCCGACGTGCGCCTGCGCCGCTATGCCTTCATGCAGCGGCTGCTGGCGCAGCAGCCGCGCTCGCTGATCGTGCTGGACGAAGTGGAGGAGATGCTGGCTTCCAACCGCGCCTGGAGCGGCGCGCCGCCGAGCAGCCCGCATAAGGCCTGGAAGAACCGCCTGCTTGAGGACAGCCAGGTGCCGGGCATCTGGATCGGCAACTGGATCCACGCCATCGACCCGGCGCTGCTGCGCCGCTTCGCCCTGGTGCTGCGCGTGCCCAATCCGCCCGCCCGCGTGCGCCTGGCCATGCTGGCGCGCTACGGCAGCGGCTGCGAGCAGGACGCCCAGGTGCGCGCGGTGATCGCGCGGCGCGACGATCTCAGCCCGGCGGACATCCGGCGTGCCCACGCCGCCGCGCTGCTGGCGGAAGGTCACAGCGGCGAGGCGATGCCGCTGCGCTTCCTGCGCGCACTGGCGATGCGCGCGGCCGGCGAGGGCG
>CAJCJI010000518.1 GCA_903970595.1 Verrucomicrobiota bacterium | reverse complement strand
CACGGCTTCCCGCTGCGCCTCCAGGCCAAGGCCGCTCCGACCCTGCTGGGTCGTCGAGACCCGGTAATAGGCCTGGTGAGCCGGTCGGCGCCGGAATGGCCACTATTTGGAACGTATAGCGAACTTTCTTTCGCAATTGCTTGTTGCATTGAATTCGGGTGAGGTCGGGCTCGTTCGGAGGATGGGCCGTGGTTCGCAGTGGAGAGATCGATCTGGCGGCTGCATGGAGCCTCAGCTTTGAGGATGGCGCGATGTTGGCCGCCAAGCGGGTGTCCGTAAGGCTAGGATTGGCGATCCAGCTCATGATGTATCGCCGCACCGGTCGATTTGCCCTGCATGCGGAGGCGCTTTCGGCGGAGGCGATCTCCTATCTGGCGGAGCAAACGGGAACCAAGCCGTCGGATCTGGCCGATTATGACTGGCTGGGCCGTTCGGGACGGCGCCATCGTGCCGAGATTCTGGATCATCTTGGACTTCGTCGCGCGGCAAGGCAGGACCTGCGCGATGCTTCGGCTTGGGCCAGGGCTGAACTGTGTCCGCTCGGGCTATCGATTGGCGATATGGAAGAGCGGCTGTTGGTCTGGTTCGTTGGACGACAGGTTGTCGCGCCTGCCGAGGAGACGCTGGCCTCCTTGATCGCAACGGCCCGGCGCACCTTCGAGGATGATCTTTTGGGAGCCATCGCCGCTTCGCTTTCATTGGAGCATCGGCGGCAGCTCGACGCGGCGCTGGCCGACGATGGTGGTGTAACCAGCTTTTCTGGCCTGAAGGCTGATCCCGGACAGCCCAACCTCGACAATGTTCTGTTGATCGCTCGGCGGCTTTCCTTCGTGAAGGAGCTTGCTCTGCCCACCTCCGCCATGCCGGATGGAGGCGATCCGGTCATCCGAATACTCCGGCGGCGTGTCGCCAATGAGACGGCCTGGCGGATGCGGCAGCACCCGGACGGCCGACGACACGCTCTTTACGCGCTCTTTCTGGTGCATCGGGAACGCGAACTCACCGACGGCCTGGTCGATCTGCTCATCGAGGTTGTCCACAAGGTAGGCAACCAGGCCAAGAAACGCGTGGTCAAGGCTTTCACCACGGAGATCGAGCGGGTCCACGGCAAAGAGGGGCTTTTGGTCAAGATTGCCGAGGCCTCCTGCCTTCAGCCCGAGGGCATCGTGCGCGATGTCGTGTTTCCGGCGGCTGGGGGCGGTGGCGTGCTGGCGGCGATTGTGCGGGAACACAAAGCGTCGGGCGGGTTCGAGCGGCAGGTTCACAGGGTGCTGCGGGCCTCATACCTGCGCCATTATCGGCGGATGCTGCCTGTGGTGCTGGGCGTGCTGGAATTCCGCTCCAACAATGCGGTGCATCGTCCGGTGCTGGATGCGATCGATTGGCTACGCCGTACAGGGAGTGACAGCCGCCGGATCATCCGGCCGGAAGATGGCGTCCCGCTCGACGGTGTCGTGCCACCAAAATGGCGCGACCTGATCCTGGAGAAGGACCCGGAAGGGGGCGTGCGGGTCAACCGCGTAAACTACGAGATTTGCGTGCTGACGGCGCTTCGCGAGCGCTTGCGCTGCAAAGAAATCTGGGTTGTGGGCGCAGATCGCTATCGCAATCCCGACGACGATCTGCCGCAAGACTTCGAGGCCCGCCGGGCCGACTATTATCGAGATCTCGGCCGCAGTCAGGATGCGCGCGCCTGCGTTGCCGGTCTTCAGGCACAGATGACCGAGGCGCTGCGGATGTTGAACGCGCAGAGCCCCCGGAACCCCAAGGTCAGGATCTTGTGGCGTGGCAAGAACCGGATTTCGATCACGCCATTCGAACCTCTCCCCGCGCCGCCAAATCTGGATGCGATCAAGGCGGAGCTGGAGCGGCGCTGGCCGATGACGGATCTGATCGACGTGTTGATGGAGACCGCCCGACAAACAGGATTCCTCGATGCGTTCGCCACCTCCGGAGATCGCGTCATCTTGGATGGTGACACGCTGCGCCAGCGCCTCGTGCTATGCCTCTATGGTCTGGGCACCAATGCCGGCTTGAAGCGCATCAGCGCTGGCACCGTCGATGCGAGCTATGCCGAGCTGCTGCATGTCCGGCACCGCTTCATCCACAAGGAAGCGCTCCGCAGTGCGACGGCGCTGGTGACCAATGCAATCCTGGCGATGCGTGACCGGCGCATCTGGGGCGAAGCGGGCACGGTCTCCGCGTCGGATTCGACGAAGGTCGGCGCCTGGAACCAGAACCTGATGGCCGAATGGCATGTTCGTTACCAGGGGCGCGGGGTCATGATCTACTGGCATATGGAGCGCCAGGCGACGTGCATCTATTCGCAGCTCAAGCGCTGTTCCTCGTCCGAGGTCAGCGCCATGATCGAGGGCGTGCTGCGGCATTGCACCGACATGAATATCCAGCGCCACTATGTCGACAGCCATGGTCAGAGCGAGGTCGCGTTCGCCTTCTGCCATCTTCTCGGCTTCGAACTCTCCCCGCGCCTGAAGGCGATCGCGCGGCAGAAGCTTTATTTGCCTGACGCGGAACTGCGCGGGTCGCTCGATAACCTGGCGCCGATCCTCAGCCGCGTGATCGATTGGGCGCTCATCGAGCGCCAGTATGACGAGATGATCAAATACACCGCCGCCCTGCAGCATCGCACGGCGGACCCTGAAGCAATCCTGCGCCGCTTCGCCGGAGCGGCGGTCCAGCACCCGACCTATGCCGCGCTTGCCGAACTCGGCAAGGTCATCAAGACGATCTTCCTGTGCCGTTACATCGGCTCGGAAGACCTCCGCCGCGAAATCCACGCCGGGCTCAACGTGGTCGAGAACTGGAACGGCACGCACAGCTTCATCTTCTTCGGCAAGGGCGGCGAGGTCGCCAGCAACCGCCTGGAAGACCAGGAGCTCTCAGTACTGGCGCTTCATCTGCTGCAGAATTGCCTGGTCTACGTGAACACGCTGATGCTGCAGCGGGTGCTGACCGAACCGGCGTGGCTGAAGCGCATGACAGCAGAGGACCATCGCGGCCTGACGCCTGCCATTCATGCTCACATCAATCCCTATGGCCGGTTCGATGCCGACCTCAGCCGGCACATCGACCTCGATCTGCCGATGGCCGCATGACGCGGCAGACATCACCGCTTCCGGGGCGTGCGCAAACGAACGTCTATGCAGCATCCAAACCACCCCAGCAGAAACAACACCCTACTCGTCGCAAAAAGCAGTTGCCAAACCAAGATCAAAGGCAACAGAAAAATGCGACATCACCTGCCCTGCTCGGATACGCCCGCGTCTCCAGGACCGAAGATCAGGATACCGCCCCCCAGATCGAGGCCCTCCACGCCGCCGGCTGCCAGCGCGTCTACGAGGAACGGGTCTCAGGCGGCCGCTGGGATCGGCCAGAACTCCATCGCCTGCTCGACCGGCTCGGCCCCGGCGATGTGCTCACCGTCTGGAAACTCGACCGGCTGTCGCGCTCCCTCAAGGATCTCCTGCTCATTCTCGACAAGGTCGAAAAGGCCGGCGCCGGTTTTCGCTCGCTCACCGAAAACATAGACAGCACCACGGCTTCCGGCCGCATGATGATGCAGATGCTCGGCGCCTTCGCTGAGTTCGAGCGCGCCATGGTCCGCGAACGAACCCAGGCAGGACTCCGCTCAGCGCGAGCCCAGGGGCGCCGCGGTGGCCGGCAACCAAAGCTCTCGCCTCAGCAGAAAGCCGAAGTGCTCGCCATGCTGACCGCGGGCCGCTCAGCCGCAGACGTCGCCCGCCTCTTCCGCGTTCACCGCGCCACAATCAGCCGTATCGCAACCCATGCAGTCGTCGGTGGCTGACAATCACCCCAACGCGTTCACTTTTTGTCCTAAATAGTGGCCATTCCGGCGCCGACCGGCTCACTGGGCCATCGTAGAACAGCGCGGCCTCCAGCAGCGGCAGGCTGATC
>CAJCJI010000517.1 GCA_903970595.1 Verrucomicrobiota bacterium | reverse complement strand
CCCCCGGCGGAATCTACATGTAGATTCCGCCGTTCACGTTGATTTCCTGCCCGGTAATGTAGCTGGCCTTGTCCGAACAGAGAAATTCGCAGGCATTGGCAATATCCTCCGGCGTACCGGGCCGCGCAATCGGAATGTGCTGTGCGATGACCTCCAGCGGAGGCACTTCGCCGGCCGCCGCGCCCCGGCGGGCCAGCGGCGTATCGACCAGGGATGGCGGGATGGTGTTCACGGTAATGCCGTGTACGGCCAGTTCCCGCGCCAGGGCCTTGGTCAGGCCGATGACCCCCCCTTTTGCCGCCGCATAATGCGCGCGGTCCGCCGCGCCCCATTGCGCGGCATTCGAGGAGATGGTGACGATCCGCCCCCATTTGTGCTCCACCATGTCGGGCACCGCGGCCTGGATGCTGTGGAAGGCCCCGTTCAGGTTCACATCGATCATCTGCTGCCAGGCCTGCTGCGACATCGCCAGGAAGGCTTCAGCCCTGGAGTAACCGGCGTTGGCGACGACGATGCTGATCGGGCCCAGGCTGCGCCGCACCGCCGCATAGGCCTCTTCGACCTCCTTGCGGCTCGATACATCGGCCTTGAGGGCAATGATGTTTGCACCGCCGGCGCGCAGCGCCGCGGCCTCACGCTCCAGGGCCTGGACCTGCACATCGAGCATCGCCACCGGATGCCCGTTTTCGGAAAATAGTTTGCAAATGCCCAGGCCGATACCCGAGGCACCGCCGGTGACGACGACCACGCGTTTTGCGTTCATTGTTTTCTCCTGGATCATGATTGGAAAGGCCGCGGTTGCGCCGATTTTCAGGCCGCTTTCAATTCCAGGTGCAGCTGCGCCAGGCCGCGGATGATGAAGCTCGGCTCATAGTCCAGGCGGCGATTGCCGGGCTTGCCGTGGTACGCCTCCGAGAAGCCGATGTCGGAGGTGTGCTCCAGCAAGCGATCGAGCATGATGCGGACCTCGGCGCGCGCGAGCGGCGCGCCGATGCAGGTATGCGCGCCGCGGCCGAAGGCGAGGTGCTCCCTGATCTTCGGGCGGTCGAGCTTGAACGCCTTGGGTTCTTCCCAGCGGCGCGGGTCCCGGTTGGCCGCCGCCAGAGCAACCACAACCCTTTTCCCGGCGGGAATTTCCGTATCGAGAACCCTGGTCTTCTTCCGCGCCACGCGGAAGGTAACCTTGCTCGAGCCCTCCAGGCGCAGCACTTCTTCGATGAAGGCCGGGATCAGCGCGCGATTCGTGCGCAGTTGCTGCTGCAAGCCGGGGGTGTCGATGATATAGCGCATGGAGTTGCCGAGCAGCTTGGCGGTGGTGTCCTGCCCCGCGCCGAACAGGAAGGTGGAAAGCCGGACCAGTTCCATCGCGTCCGGCGTCGAGCCGTCCGGATATTTCGCGGTGGCGAATTCCGACAGGACATCGTTCCCCGGAGCCGCGCGGCGCTCGTGCACGTAGCGGACGAAGAAGCCGGCCATGTATTCCAGCGCCGAAAATTCCGTCGGCTTCTCGCTGTCGTTCATGTTGCCGGGAGGCGCGGACTGATCGAGCGCGGCCCTGAACAAATCGCGATCCGCGGCGGGCACCCCCAGCAGGTCCGCGACCACATAGGTCACGTAGGGAACGGCAATCTCCTTGACCAGCTCGCAGCCGCCCCTGGCCACGGCGTCCTGCAGGAGCTTGTCGGCCAGCCCCGACATGTACCCTTCCATCGCCTTCAGGCGCGAGGGCGCGAACAGGCGGTTCAGCAGCGAGCGGCTGGCGGGATGCTGCGGCTGATCGTAGGTCACCAGCAGGTCGCTGCCGGGAATTTCGTGGCGATGCGCCTTGATCTGTTCCGAAACGTCATCGCCCCTGGGTTCGAAGGGCAGGGGATAGGCGGCGCCAACCACGCAGATGGCGGAAGAAAAGTCCTGCGTGTTCCTCAAGACCTCCAGCGCCTCGTCGTAGCCCGTGACCATGACGATGTCACGGCTCTGGAGCTGATGCACCGGCCCCTTCGAAAACATCTCTTCAAAATAATCGTAGGGATCTTTAAGCACCGACGGGTCGGAAAAATAATCCCGTTCGGCAGTGGCTTGATCGGTCATTGGTCTCACTTCATGTTCAGGATGCAACAAGCTGGCGGTATTGGCTCGAAAGCCCGCCGGCGAAGGGAAGGCGCGGCGGCGCCCGGTTCAATCTTCAGGCGCGATCGTTACGCGCAAGCCGTCGAGTTCGGGGGACAGCCGGAACTGGCACGATAGCCGCGACCGTTCGTTGCGGTGGCTGGAGCCCTCGAGCAGGTCGTTCTCGTCCGCGCTCATCTTCGGCAGGGCCTCGACGAAGCGGGGGTCGACGTAGATGTGGCAGGTGGCGCAGGAGCACACGCCGCCGCAGAGGGCGAGGATGTCGGCGAAATTGGCGTCGTAGATGGCCTGCATGGCCGTCGAACCCGGTTCGAATTCGACGCTGCGCTCCTCGCCCTTGCGTGTCGTCACAAACAGTTGGGGCATACTTAAGCTCCTCTTTTATATTAAGAATCCTGCTTCTGCAGGGGTGCTCTGTGCGGGGGTGAAGCCTGGCTGAAATACGAGCGGGCCCGGAGGCCTAAAAGATATGCAACACTATAGCGCCCATAAATAAGCTACACAATGAAGCATAATTCTATGGATTCTGAAGTGTCAAGCAAGGTGGACGCCCGGATCGTCAAGACCGACGAGGCGCTGCGCACTGCATTGCTGGGGCTGCTGGAGCGCAAGCCGCTGGAGCAGATCACCATCCGCGAGATCGCCGCCGTGGCGGGCATCCACTACACCACCTTCTTTCGCCACCATGCGACCAAGGAAGCGCTGCTGGACCATCTGGCTGCCGATCAGATCGATCGCCTGGTGGCGTTGTGCATGCCGGTGCTGGATCAGCTCGACAGCCGCGCGGCGTTCGTCGCGCAGTGCACCTACATCAACGATCATCGCAAGCTGTGGTCGGCATTGCTGACCGGCGGCGCGGCCGGGGCGATGCGCGAAGAACTCCTGCGCCTGTCGCGGGAAGTGGCGCGCGAGCGGGCGCCGAAGGAACACTGGATTCCGGTCGAGCTGGCGGTCAACTGCACGGTCAGCCTGACCTTCGAAACCCTGGCGTGGTGGCTGACCCAGCCCGCCGAAGCGTTCTCGATCGAGAAAGTTGCGGAGATCCTCAACCGCCTCGTGGTGATGCTGTCGATGCCGCTTTAGCGCCTATTCGTTCAAGGCGCCGGGCGCTTCGTGCCGCGGTCCAGGTTCTATACCGACGAGGCGTCCAATCCGCGCACCGAGCGCTTGCTCCGCCGTTTGCCAGGAGCCTTGCAGCGATGGCCGTCGTGGTCCGGATACAGTTCCAGCAGTTTGCGCGTGACGCCATTGGTCCAGCCGAATCCGTCCTGCAGAGGATATTCGCCGCCGCTGCCGCCGCCGCCGCACAGGGCGTACTTCTCGACCAGCTTGCTCTCGCGGCTGTAAAGGCCGGATACGGTTTTCAGCCAGCGATGCGCGATATCGTTGGCCAGGTCGTGCAGCTCATAGTCCCTCAAGCCGCTGATGCCGATCCACTGCAGCGGCGCCCAGCCGTTGGGCTGATCCCATTGCTGTCCGCTTTGCAACTGCGTGGTGGCGATGCCGCCCTCGTCCAGCAGCAGGGCGCGGACGATGTCGGCGGTGCGGCCGGCCTGGGGCGCGGACGCCAGCCCGACGAAAAGCGGCGCCAGGGCGGCGGCGTTCAACTGCGGCCGCCGCTCGCCCAGCATCCAGTCGTAGTCGAGGAAGGCGCCGATGCCCTCGTCCCAGAGCAGTTTGTTCATGGCCAGCCGCCGGCGGTCCGCGTTGCCGCGGAACCTGGCGGCTTCGGCGGGATCGCCGGTCGCCTCGCTCAGATCGGCCAGCTTGGATTCGAGCTTGTGCAGGAAGGCATTGAGGTCCACCGGCAGGATCGCGGTGGTGCGGATGCTGCCGAGCCGGTCCGGCTGCGCCAGCCAGCGCGAACTGAAGTCCCAGCCCGATTCGGCCGCGGCGCGCAGATCGCGCCACACCTCGTGCACCGGCCGGCCCGAAACCTGCGCGGTGGCCACATCCTCGGCATACGATTCTTCGCGCGGCGTGTCGCGGTCGTCCCAGTAGCGGTTGAGAACCGCGCCATGCTCCAGGCATACCACGTGCCGGCGCGCCTCGCCCGGCTGCAGCTGCTCGGCGCCATCCATCCAGTAGTCGTATTCCTTGCGCAGCTGGTGCAGGTAGCGCACGGCGGGCTTGACGCCATGCCGCTCGAACAGCTCCACCATCAGGATGAACAGCGGCGGCTGCGAGCGGCTCAGATAGTAATTCCGGGTACCATTTGGAACGTGGCCATAAGTATCGATCAGGTAGGCGAAATTGTCGGCCATGGCGCGGAGCAGGTCGTGACGGCCGCTCACCGCCAGCCCCAGCATGGTGAAGTAGGAATCCCAGTAGTACAGCTCGCCGAAGCGCCCGCCCGGAACCACATACTTGTTTGGAAGCGGCAATAAGGACGAGCGCGCCGGATGATTGTCGGGGTGCTGCGTCAGCACCGTCCAGAGGCTGTCGATGTGATCCGGCAGCGACTGGTCGGGGTCGGAGACGTAGTGGCTGTCGTGCGCCGGCGGCGGCTCGAAATGCCGCTGCACGAACGCGGCGAGATCGAAGTGCGGCGCGGGCTTCTCCTGGCGATAGGTCTCCAGGATGATGCGGGGATCGCGCCGCGGCGCGCAGTCGACGAAAGTCTTGCTGTCGGAAAATATGCGCGCCGTCTGTACCTCGACGAACAGTTCCTGATAGCGGTCGGCCGGCGTCAGCGTGTCGGCCTCCGACACGCCGGACAGGCTCGCCTCGCCGAAGCCCAGGCCGGCGAAATGCTGCGCAGATGTGCCGTTTTTGCCTGCCATGATTGCGCCTTGCGAGAGAAATCCACCAGATTAAAGACGCCCGATTGCAGCAATCGTTCCCCTGGCGATGTCCATGAAGACCAGCCTCTCAAGGAGACGCGCATGAAACTGGAGGGAAAAGTCGCACTGATCACCGGCAGCGCCCAGGGCATCGGCCGCGCCATCGCCTTGCGCCTGGCGCGCGAAGGGGCCGATATCGTGGTCGACGACCGCGCCGACGACAGCCGCGCCGAGTCCACGCTGGCCGAAGTCCAGGCCCTGGGCCGGCGCGGCTGCGTCGTCTCCGGCGATCTGGGCACTGTGGCCGACGATCGGCGCGTCGTCGCCGATGCGGTGGCGAAGATGGGCCGACTCGACATCCTGGTGAACAACGGCGGCGTGGAGAAGAACGCCTCCTTCCTGGAGGTGACCGAGCAGGATTATGAACTGGTGCTCAACGTCAACCTGCGCGGCGCATTCTTCACCAGCCAGGCCTTCGCCCAGCACCTGCAGCAGACCCGGCGCCCGGGCCGCATCATCAATATCAGCTCGGTGCACGAGGAACTGCCGTTTCCGCACTTCTCCCCGTATTGCGCCAGCAAGGGCGGCCTGAAGATGCTGATGCGCAACCTGGCCATCGAGCTGGCGCCGCTGGGCATTACCGTCAACAACGTCGCGCCCGGCGCCATCGCCACCCCGATCAACCGCCCGGCCTGGGAAACGCCGGAGGCGCTGGAATCGCTGCTGAAGCTGATCCCCTACAAGCGCGTCGGCCAGGCGATCGATATCGGCAAGGCGGCGGTGTGGCTGGCGTCGGACGATAGCGACTATGTCAACGGCCAGACCCTGTTCGTCGATGGCGGCATGACCCTGTTCCCGGAATTCGCCGACGGGGGCTGATTTTTCTGGTTATTCGGTTAAACGAAAGCCCCTGCCTGCGAAGGCGGGGGCTTTCT
>CAJCJI010000516.1 GCA_903970595.1 Verrucomicrobiota bacterium | reverse complement strand
CCCGCCCTACGCCTGCCGCCAACTGCGGTGATAATCCAGGAACTCCGTCGCCGTGGCCGCTTCGCCGATCTCCAGCGCGTCGCGCGCATCGACCATCACCGCGTACTCGTCGGTCCCCGGCTTGGTCTGCCGCAGCATCTTGCCCAGCGCCTTGGGATGCGGGCCGTGGGTGAAGCCGCAGGGGTGCAGGGTGATCATGCCGGGGTGGATGTTGTCGCGCGAGAAGAAGTCGCCGGCGTGGTAGAAGATGACTTCGTCGAAGTCGTCGTTGTTGTGGAAAAACGGCACCTTGATCGCGCCCGCGTCGGTCTCGAACGGGCGCGGCGCAAAGGTGCAGATGACGAAACGGCCGGCGACGAAAGTGGTGTGGGCCGAGGGCGGCAGGTGGAAGCGGTGGCTCATCAGCGGGCGGATGTCGCGCACATTGATGCGCACCGGGTGCAGCGAACCGTGCCAGCCGATCGCATCCAGCGGGTTGTACGGGTAGACCACGGTGGACAGCGCGTTGCGCCGCTTGATCCGCACCGCCCAGTCGCGCTTCATGGCGGGGCCGTGCTGCTGGGCGGTGAACGCCTCGTCGATGCGCGGCAGGTCCAGCATGGCCGGATCGAAGATGGCATGCTCGCCCACCAGGCCCTTGTCCGGCAGCGTGTAGCTGGAATTGGTCGCCTCGATCAGCAGCAGCTGCAGCGGCGCGGCGCATTCGATGCGCCACATGGTGCCGCGCGGCAGCACGATGTAGTCGCCGGCCTCGATCGCCAGGTGGCCGTAATCGCAATACAGGTCGCCGCCGCCGGCGTGGATGAACAGCAGTTCGTCGCCGTCGGCATTGCGCACCAGGTGGTTCATCGAGGCGGCGCAGGTCCAGAAGCGCATGCGCAGCGCCGCGTTATGCAGCAGCAGCGCCGCGTCCCAGGGCGACGGCCCCCCGGCTTCCAGCTTGACGCAGTCGAAGGCGCGCGGCCGCAGCGGGCCTTCCCAGGAGGTCCAGCCGGTCGGCGGGCGCGGATGGTACATGTGCGTCGCCGGGCCGAAGAAGCCCTCCTTGCCCAGTTCGCGCTCGACCGTCCCCTCGGGCAGGTCGGCATGGGCCTGGCGCGAGGCCTGGCCTTCGACATGCGGACGGTAGATCCATTTTTTCATGGGTTCAAGCCGTCTCGGCCTTCAACACCCCGCGCCGGATCTGGTCTTCCTCGATGCTCTCGAACAAGGCCTTGAAATTGCCTTCGCCGAAGCCCTCGTTGCCCTTGCGCTGGATGATCTCGAAGAAGATCGGCCCGATCACGGTAGAGGTGAAGATCTGCAGCAGGATGCCGTCCTGCACGCTGCCGTCGATCAGCAGGCGCAGCGACTTGAGCCGCGCCACGCTCTCGTGGTGGCCGGGCACGCGGCCGTCGATCTTCTCGTAATAGGTCTCCGGCGTGTCCATGAACACCACGCCGCGCTCGCGCAGGGCCGTCACCGTGGCGTAGATGTCGTCGGTGGCCAGCGCCAGGTGCTGGATGCCCTCGCCGCGGTAGTCGCGGATGAATTCGGCGATCTGGCTCTTGTTGTCGGCGCTCTCGTTGATCGGGATGCGCAGCTTGCCGCAGGGGCTGGTGAGCGCGCGCGAGACGAGGCCCGTCTGCTTGCCCTCGATGTCGAAGTAGCGGATCTCGCGGAAGTTGGCGATACGCTCGTAGAAGCCCGCCCACACATCCATATTGCCCTTCTCGACGTTATGGGTCAGGTGGTCGAGCAGGCTCAGGCCCACGCCCTTGGGGTTTTGCTCCGCGCCGGCGATGGGCACGAAGTCCACGTCGTAAATGGTCCTATCGCCGAAACGGTCGATGAAATACAGCACGCTGTTGCCGATGCCGTACACCGCCGGCAGGTTCAGCTCCATGAAGCCGGGCTTGGTGTCGAACGGCACCGCGCCCTGCGCCACCGCGTGCGCGTAGGCCTTGACCGCGTCCTTGACGCGCCAGCCCATGGCGCAGGCCGAGGGGCCGTGCGCCTGCGCGAACTGGGCGAAATGGGTATAGGGCGTGCCGTTGACCAGGAAATGGATGTCGCCCTGGCGGAACAAGGTCACGTCCTTGCTGCGGTGGCGCGCCACCGCGGTGAAGCCCAGCAGTCCGAACAGCCGGTGCAGCTCCTCGATGCCGGCGCGGTTGGGCGCGGTGAATTCGACAAACTCGAAGCCGTCTGTTTGCAGGGGATTGAAGTTTTTAGGGCTCATCCTGATTCTCCGCCGCTCGGAACCGGCTGCGCCGCTTCCGTATAGATAAAACCAATGATTCTTTGATACGCCGAATTCGCAAACTGCTCAAACGGCTTCCTGTTTCTGCGGGCTTTTGATTTCCCCTGTTTTCGCCGAAGGCGGAAACAGGGGGGGGTGCAAGCCAAGCCCTCGCGCTTGCTTCACCAGCCCCATGATGTCGCGCTGGCTCATCTCGAACAGCTCGCGCAGGTCCTCGATGACGTAGTACAGCGGCTGCATGATGTCGATACGATAGGGCGTGCGCAGCGCATCGACGATGTCGAAGCGGCGGCGCTGCGCCTGGCTGCCGTTGTAGGCGTATTCGGTCTCGCCGATCGAGGACAGGATGCCGCCGCCGTAGATGCGCAGAGGCTCGCCGGGCTTCTGCATCAGGCCGAACTCCACCGTGAACCAGTACATCCGCGCCAGGAACACGCGGTCCTCGCGGCTGGCGGCCAGCCCAAGCTTGCCGTAGGCGTGGGTGAAGTCGGCGAAATAGCGGTTGGTCAGCAGCGGCGTGTGGCCGAAGATCTCGTGGAAGATGTCCGGTTCCTGCAGATAGTCCAGTTCCTCGCGGGTGCGCACGAAGGTGGCGGCGGGGAACTTGCGGTCGGCCAGCAGGGCGAAAAACTCGGAGAACGGGATCAGCGCCGGCACATAGGCCACCTCCCAGCCGGTCTCGCGCTTGAGCTTTTGCGAGACCTCCCCGAGCTGCGGCACGCGGTCCTCCGGCAGGCCCAGCAGGTCCAGGCCCTGCATGAACTCCGCGCAGGCCTTGCCGCGGATGGCGAGCTTCTGGCGCGCGAACAGCTCCGCCCAGATCGCGTTTTCCGCATCGGTATAAGCAATCACGCCGGAGGCGTCGGGCAGGCGTGAAACGTACTTGGTCTGCTTTGCCATGATCGACACCTGGACGGGGAATAAGGAATGATTACTCTAACGCGAATCCCCTGCGCTTTCCTTGCCAAATCACACAATAGAGTTACTATTGGCGCATCTTTTCACTACAAATCCTTGAAAAATCGTGCAAATCGTGCAAAGCGAACTGGACCGTATCGATCTGCGCATGCTGCGCGAGCTGCAGAAGAACGGGCGCATGCCGGTGGTGGATCTGGCGGAGAAGGTGTCGCTCTCGCCCACCGCCTGCCAGCGGCGCCTGCGCCGGCTGGAGGACGGCGGCGTGATCGAGCGCTACGCCGCGGTGCTCAGCCCGGCGGCGCTGGGCCAGCGCATCCAGGCCTTCGTGCGCGTCAGCATCGAGCGGCAATCCAAGGACGTCACCGAGGCCTTCGAGCATGCCATCAAGCGCCAGCCCGAAGTGCGCGCCTGCTACGTCATGACCGGCGACCTGGATTTCCTGCTGCACGTGATGGTGCCGGACCTGCAAACCTTCGCCGAGTTCTCGATGAAGGTGCTGATCGGCCTGCCGGGCGTCAAGGACGTGCGGTCCAGCCTGGTGCTGGAAGCGGTGAAGCAGGACGAGGGGATACCGTTGAAGTAGAAGCCGGCGGTTGGCATTGCGTCACACACAAGGGCGGCCCGTGGCCGTCGGCTTTCCTGGACGAAGGCGCGGAAGCACGGCGGCCACGGGCCGCCCTACAACTGCAAGGGCCTGTGCGCTGGTTTAGGCGTCCAGTTGATATGCCTGTTCCAGCCAGCGGCGCGTCTCCGCATCAAGGTCGGACGGTGATGAAATGCCGATGCGATGCGTGATGCGGTCCTTCTTGGCGAAGCCGCCGGTATCGACCAGCCTGCCGGTGGCCTTGAGCCCGCCCAGCGCCAAACCCAGGTCCAGCCGCGTGCGAGTGCTGGGCTTGAGCTGGGCGAAGACATGCTTGCGGTACAGCGGCACGAAGGTCTTGCAGGGGCTGACTTTCACATCCGGCCCCAGTTTCAGGCCCAGGCCCAACAATTCCTCGTACAGCGGCCGCAGCGCGGCCTTGGGGCCGGCAAACAGCGCGTCGACATACGCCGGCGCCGCGCGCAGGTAGGCTTCGACGCTGAGCGTGTCGGGGCCCT
The DNA here is from genome assembly GCA_903970595.1 of Verrucomicrobiota bacterium. Classification (GTDB taxonomy): domain Bacteria; phylum Pseudomonadota; class Gammaproteobacteria; order Nevskiales; family Nevskiaceae; genus Nevskia. The sequence goes on along the minus strand of CAJCJI010000516.1, from coordinate 7,803 downwards.
CGATCGCGGCATCGGCGATCAGCCCGCAGGACGACATGCCCAAGCCATGTTCATCCTTGAGCCACTGGCGCATGGTCCTGGCATCGGCGAATTTCTGCCGGGCCACCAGCTTCAGCCATTCGGCCAGGGGCCGGCCGGTGGTCTTCGCCAGGTTCTCCGCCATGGCCTGGGCGTGGGCCACGGCGGGGTGCAGGGAATACACGACTGGCTGTAACTTGGCCATAGGTCCGTCCCCGGCTATCGGGCTTACATCCTGGCGAAACGGTCCGCCGCCTCGATCAGCCGGCCCAGGGTGCCGTGCTCGGAGGCGGCATGGCCGGCGTCCGGCACCACGGCAAAGCTGGCTTCCGGCCAGGCGCGGTGCAGGTCCCAGGCCGACTTCATCGGGCACACCACATCGTAGCGGCCTTGCACGATGACGGCGGGGATGTGGCGGATCCGCTCCACGTCCTCCAGCAGCTGGTTGGGCGAGCGGAAAAAGCCGCCGTTGACGAAGTAATGGCATTCGATGCGGGCGAAGGCCTCGGAAAACTGGTCGCTGCCGTAGCGCGCGATCATGTCCTCGCTCTGCAGCAGCTTGCTGGTGGCACCCTCCCAGGTGCTCCAGGCGCGGGCCGCCTCGCGGCGCACCGCAGGGTTCTCGCTGGTCAGGCGGCGGTGGTAGGCCGCCACCAGGTCGCCGCGCTCGGCCTGCGGGATCGGCTCCAGGTAGTGCTCCCAGGCGTCGGGGAAAATCCAGTTGGCGCCTTCCTGGTAGAACCAGCGGATCTCCTCCGGCCGCAGCAGGAAGATGCCGCGCAACACCAGGGCGCGGGTGTGCTGCGGATGCGCCTGTGCATACGCCAGGCCCAGGGTGCTGCCCCAGGAGCCGCCGAACACCACCCACTGCTCGATGCCGAGCAGGGCGCGGATGCGCTCCATGTCCGCCACCAGGTCGCCGGTGGTGTTTTCGCGCAGCTCGGCATGCGGGGTGCTCCTGCCGCAGCCGCGCTGATCGAACAGCACGATGCGGCAGCGCTTGGGATCGAAGAACTGCCGATGCCAGGGTTCGCAGCCGCCGCCCGGCCCGCCGTGGACGAATACCACGGCCCGGCCGTTGGGATTGCCGCACTCCTCCACATAGATTTCGTGCAGGGCGGAGACCTTGAGGCGCTGCGTGCGGAACGGCTCGATCGGCGGATACGGCTGGGCCATGGGGAATTCCGTTGACTGAAGCATGAGCTTACCGGATTCGCCGGCCGGCGCGATTCATGCAAGGGGCTGCTGATCGTCAACAGACCCAGCCGCAAGCTCTAAACATTTTCAGCTATACGCCATAATCCATTGAAGCCGCAGGTGACTGCCGCTAAGATCGATGCGAGATCGGGGGCCTGCTTTGCGGTCCCGTACCATAGCGGACCCAACAAGCGGTCTGGCCAATGTTCTGGGGCTTGGCCTTCGCCGGGGCGACGATAGAGACGATGAAGATGAGACTGCTGTGCCTGGCCGCTTTGATTGGAGCGGGTGCCGCGGGCGCCGATCCGGCATCCGCGCCGCAATACGCCGCCCAGCAGCAGGGTGCTGCTGCGGTGGTGACCGCCCAGCCGGCGGCGAGCCCTGCTGCCACTCCGACCGTTGCTGCCGTGGCGGCGCCTGTTGCCGCCGCCGCGCCGGCGGTTCCCCAGGACGACCCCCTGTTTCCGCACCTGCCCATCCTCCGCGCGCAGGTGGAGTTCTGGACCAAGGTGTTCTCGGAGTACTCGGAGAACCAGAGCATCGTCCATTGCATGGACGACGTGAGCAAGGTCTACCGGGTGCTGGATTTCACCGAACAGGCCCAGACCCTGGACGCGATGCAGCTGAGCCTGCTCAAGGGCCGCGAGGAAAGCCAGGCCAAGGCGCAGATCGACGAACTGCTCAAGCGCGTCGACGCCCTGCAGGCCACTCCGGACAAGATGGACCCGGAGGAACATCGCATCTATGCCATGTTCGCCGACAGCCGCGATCCGCGGCGTTTCCGCGACGCCATCGGCAGCTTCCGGGTGCAACGCGGCCTGCGCGAGCGCACCGCCCACGCCTTGCAGGTGTCCGGCCGCTACCTGCCGCAGATGGAGCAGATTTTCGCGTCTTACGGCCTGCCGACCCGGCTGACCCGGCTGCCGCTGGTGGAGTCCTCCTTCAACCTGCAGGCCTATTCCAAGGTCGGCGCCGCCGGCCTGTGGCAGTTCATGCCTTCCTCCGCCCGCATCTACATGCGCCTGGACGAGATCGCCGACGACCGCCGCGACCCCTGGTTCTCCACCGACGCCGCGGCCCGGCACCTGCGCGACGACTACCAGGCGCTGCAAAGCTGGCCGCTGGCCGTCACCGCCTACAACCACGGCCGCGGCGGCGTGGCGCGAGGCCTGGTCAAGGTCAACGGCACCACCCTGACCGATCTGCTGGAGCGCTATGACGGCGACAGCTTCGGCTTCGCTTCGCGCAACTTCTACGCCGAGTTCCTCGCCGCCAGCGACGTGGAACGCGACTGGCGCAGGCACTTCGGCGACCTGCAGCGCGACGCGCCGACCCAGTTCGACACGGTGGAAACGCGCGACTACGTGCCCTACGGCATCCTGCGGCGCCTCAGCGGCGCCGACGAAACCACTTTCCGCACCCTCAATCCCTCGTACAACGACGAGGTGGTGGACGGCCGCCTGTACGTGCCGCCCGGCCAGCTGATCCGCGTGCCGGCCGGCGCCGCCGAGAGCTTCAAGCTGTCCTACGCCTCGCTCGGCGGGGAACAGCGCTTCGAGCACCAGCGGCAATACTATGCCCTGCACCTGCTGCAGCGCGGCGAGACCATCGCCAAGCTGGCGCACCGCTACGGCGTCAGCCAGCAGGCCATCCTGGCCGCCAACGGCCTGCAGAGCAGCGCCCGCCTGCGCGCCGGCTCCAACCTGAAAATTCCGCCGCGCGACGCCCCCACCACGGTGGTCGCCGCCGCCGACACGCCGGAGCCGCACGTGCTGAAAACCGTGGTGCACGTCGCGGCAGCCGAGCACAAGGCCTCGCCGCGCCTGCACAAGGTGCGCTCGGGCCAGACCCTGGACAGCATTGCCAGGCGCTACCGCACCTCGGTCTCAGCCCTGCGCCGCGTCAATGGCCTGGGCAATGCCGACCTGCTGCGCGTCGGCAGCACGCTGAAGATTCCGGGGAATTGATAGTAGGGCGGGCCATGCCCGCCGCTGCGCCACCGTTGATAGAAAAGCCGGCGGCCACCGGGCCGCCCTACAGCCGGCCGTAGTCGTGTAGGTTGGGCTTTCGCTGCTCACCCCAACCTACAAGAACCAACCACTTGTTTTCTAGTGGAAATGCGCCATCAAGCCCAGCGCGCCGATGGCGATCAGATAAATCGCCACGATGTAATTCAGCAGCCGCGGCATGACCAGAATCAGGATGCCGGCGATCAGCGACAGCATCGGCGAGGCGAAAGCGTGAATCGAGACCATGGCGGAGCCTTCTTCTTCGTTGGTGGTGTCGGTTTGACCCGCGGCGGCGGCGGAAGTTTGCGCCGCTGCGCCTGAATCGGCGGTGGCGGCGGCCGGCAGGTTCGGCAGCTTGGCGGTGGTCAGGATTTCCTGCGCCAGTTTCTGATAGTCGCCGTTGAAATGGTGACTGCCCTTGAGCTTGACCAGGTGGATCTTGTTCGGGTCAAGCTTGGGGCAGAGCGTGTCGGTCTCCTGCTCGCCGTACATGCATAGCATCGGGGTATCGGTGATACGGGTCATTTCCGGCAGAGTCGGCTGGCCCTGGTCCTGGGTGGCATTGACCCAGTTGCCGAGGTGGAATTCGAACAGGGCGTGCTCGGACAGGCCCATCACCGTGCCCAGCGCCACGTGCGCCCGGGTCTCCGCCGGCAGGCGGTTGATGATGAACGGCATCACGTCGGCGCCCTGCGAGTAGCCGACCAGCAGCACCTTCTGCTTGTTCCAGTGGGACAGGTAGTAGCGGATGATGCGGTCGGTGTCGGCCGCCGCCGATTCCGGCGTGCGCGGGGTCCAGTAATAGCGCAGGGAGTCGAGCCCCACCACCGGGATGCCCTGGGCGGACAAGGCGGAGGCCACTTCCTGGTCCAGCCCGGCCCAGCCGCCGTCACCGGTCATCAGCAGGGCGAAGGCGCCGGTATCCGCAGCGCCGGCCTTGGCCGGCACTTCGATCACCGGCAGGCCGTTGAGGCTGGCGGGCGGCGGCGTCATCTGCGCCGGCTTGAGCGACTGCACCAGCTTGTCGAAGGTATCCAGGTACTGCGGCTGCCAGCGGTTGGTGACGCTGTAGCCATGGCCGACCTTGGGCAGCGAAATCAGGCTGGCCTTGCCCACCTGGGCGATGAAAGCCTTGGTCGCATCGGCCGGGCACACCTGGTCGATCTCGCCCTGCATCACCGTGAGCGGATTGCTCAGCCCCTTGGACGGCAGCAGGTCCACGCCCTTGCCGTCGGCGCGCTTGGTTGATTCCAGCAGGCCCGGGCCGGGGCCCTTGCACAGCGGCTCATGCAGGTCCAGGTCCGGGCAGAAGCCCAGCACGATGGCGCCGCCGAAGGTATCGGTGGGCGCCTGCACCAGGATGGCATAGGCGAACGTCGCGCCCGAGGAGTAGCCCACCAGGATCGGCTCCAGGTAGATCGGCAGCTTGTAATACGCCTGCACGTAGTGGCTCAGGTTCTCGAAATCCCCGGCGATGTATTCGCAGGCGTTCTTGCTCTGGTCCAGGCCGGCCAGCAGCTTGGGCGTGTTGATGCCCACCACCATCGCGCCCTTCTGCACCAGGGCCTGCGCCATGTCGATCACGCCCAGGTTCCAGCCGCCGTCGCCGGACAGGAACATGACGAAGCTGGTCGGCGTGCCGGCAGGACGGTAGACCACCATGTCCTGGAAGCGGCCGTGGCTGATGCGCTCGGCGTTGGCGGGCAGGGCGGCCGGCGCTGGCGCGCCGGCCGCCTTTTTTACCGAAGGGGGCTTGGCCGGCACGGGCGCTTGCTGAGCGGCGGCCCAGGCCGTGCTCAGGGACAGCGCCAGGACAGCGGCGACTACTGCTGCTTTCATGTCTTTCCTCATTTCCATACCACTTCACGCACCCCGCCGGCGATCAGCGCCGCGGTATCCAGCAGCACCCGCGGCAGCACCAGCCCGCCCGGCGAGGCCATGTAGCGCGGCCGCCACTGCGGCCCGAACTTGTCCTTGTAACGACGCAGACCCTCGAAGTTGTAGAAGGTTTCGCCATAGCGATGCACGATTCGGCCCAGCTTGTGCCAGAACGGCGCCAGCGGATGGTTTTCCAGGCCGGCCAGCGGCGCCATGCCGAGGTTGAACCAGCGGTAGCCCTGGCTCTTGCCCCACAGCATCAGCTCGATGAACAGGTAATCCATCACGCCCTTGGGCGCCTCGGTGCCGTAGCGCATCAGGTCGATGGAGAACTCGTCCCTGGCGCGCGACAGCCACAGGTTGGTGAAGGCGACGATGCCGCCGTTACGGTAGACGCAGGCGCAGGGAAAGCGGCGCAGGTAATCGGCCTCGAAGCGCCCCACCGAGAAGCCCTTTTCGGCCGCCGACTTGAGGTGCAGCCACTGGTCGGAGATTTCCTTGAGCCGCGGCATCTGCGCTTCCACTTCGGTCGGGCTGAGCACGCCGAAGCTGGCGCCGTCCTTGGCGCCGCGGCGGTACTCGTTGCGCAGGCTGCTGCGCTTGGAGCCCTCCAGCGAGAACTCCGGCAGCAGCACCCGCGCCTCTTCGCCCAGCTTGGCCAGTTCCAGGCCGAGGTCCAGGTACAGCGGCAGGCGTTCCGAACTGACCTGGTAAAACACCGGCCAGCTCGAATGGCGGTCGCACAGCTCGCGGAATTTCCAGCACAGCTCTTCAAAGCGGGCGGGGTTGCCGGCCGGATCGCCCAGCGCCACCATCGAGCGGCCGGAGCGCTGGTACATGATGAAGGCGTCGCCGGCGTCGCTGAACAGCAGCTGCTTGTCGCCGAGCAGGGCCAGGTAGGACAGGGTGTCCTGGCTGCTCATGGCGATGGCGGCGGCCTTGCTCATGGCGGCGGCGTCCGGCAGCTCCGGCTGCTCGCGCTGCGGGCTGAGCAGCTGCCACAGCACGTAGCCGGCGGCGAGCAGGACGGTGAGCAGGCCGGCGCGCATCACGCGCGGCGCGTCGTCGTCGAAGGCGAACTGCCACCACAGCTCGTGCGCATATTGCACGTCGCGGTACGACACCATCGACACCCACACCGCCGCGCCCACCACCAGCACGATGCATACCACCCAGGCGCGCGAGGAGCGCAGGTCCAGCATCGAGGCGCGGCGGTAGAAGCGGTCGCGGGTCACCCACAGGCCCAGCCCCACCGCCGACAGCACGATGGCTTCCTCGTAGTCCAGGCCCTTGAGCAGGGAAGCGGCGATGCCGCCGGTGAGCAGCACCATGGTGGTCCACCAGGCGCCGTCGAGGCGCTGGTAGAGGCCGCGCGCCAGGATCAGCAGGCCCACGCCCACCGCGCTGCCGATCAGGTGCGACAGCTCCAGCACCGGGTCCGGCACGATGCCGCGCAGCAGTTCCAGGCGGCTGTCGATTTCCGGCGTGGCGCCGGACAGCAGCAGGATCACGCCGGCGAGGAACACACCGCCGGCCGCCACCTGCGGCGCGAAGCGCTGCAGCCAGGGCCGCAGCGCGTTGCCCAGTTGCTGCGCGTAGCGCCACTGCTTCATCGCATGGCCTCGCGCCCGGCGAACAAGCCCACCCCCAGCACCAGCGGGACGAAGTAGTAAATGAAGCGGTACAGCAGCACCGCGCTGACGATTTCCGCGGTGGCCCCGCCCGGCAGCAGCTGGATCAGCACCGACTCGAACACGCCGACGCCGCCCGGCACATTGCTGAGCACGCCGGACTGCAGCGCCAGCACGTAGAGGCCGACGAAACTGAAGAAATGCAGGGGGATGTCGGCCGGCAGCAGCACGTACAGCGATGCGGCGCAGAAGCACAGGTCCACGCTGGCAACCAGGATCTGGGCGGCACTGATGTGGAACGGCGGCAGCCGGAACTCGCGGTCGCGGATGCGCAGCGGCCTCTTCACCCGCTGCGTCAGCCACAGGTAACCCAGGATCAGGATGAACACCGTCGCGCCCAGCGTCCGTGCCTCCCAGGCGTGGGACAGGTGCAGGATGTGCGCCGCCTGGTGCGACTCGAGCAGCAGGGACAGCCCCAGCAGGGTGCCGATGCCCAGCGCGAAGGTGATGGAGATCAGCCCCACCACGCCGGCGATTTCCAGGGTATTGAGCCCATACCTGGAGTAGCAGCGGTAGCGCACCGAGCCGCCCGACAGGAAGGACAGCCCGGCGCTGTGGCCGATGGCGAAGGCGATGAAGGAGGGCAGCGCCACCTGGCGCCAGGGCAGCGGATGGCGCACGCCGCGCAGCGCCAGGTAATCGTAGAAGGTCAGCATGCCGTAGCTGCAGGCGCTGAAGAGGATGCAGCCGGCCACCCGGGGCCAGGGTTCGGCCTGGATGCTGGCCAGCACGTCGGACAGCCGCAGCTTGGACAGGCTGTGGCGCAGCACCCAGAGGGCCGTTACGAACACCGCCAGGGAAATTGCGGCGAGCAGGGGTGATTTATAGTCGCGGACGGCTTTCATGTCGGATCGCATGGCGAACCGCCATTGTAGCGGGCGCGCGTGCCATTGTTTTGGCAAAGAAAATTGGAGACGCCCGGAGCACCGGCGGGGCTATTATCGCCTAATTCGGGTGCCGGGTAGGCGGCAACGGGATGCCGCAAATCGCGCGGGCCGCTACACTCGCTG
>CAJCJI010000515.1 GCA_903970595.1 Verrucomicrobiota bacterium | reverse complement strand
CGGTGTCGCGCATCGTCGAAGGCGAACGGCGCTTCGACCTGGTGGTGCGCCTGCCGCAGGCTTCGCTCGACCCCGCCGGCATCGGCGAGGTGCTGATCGACACCCCGGCAGCGGCGGTGCCGCTGCGCTGGCTGGGCGATGTCGAATCCGCCGCCGGCCCCAGCCAGATCCTGCGCGAAAACCTGCGCCGCCGCATCGCCGTCTCCGCCTTCCCGGACGGCGGGCGCTTCGACCAGGCGGTAGAGATCGCCCGCACCCGGCTGGCCGCGCTGCCGCTGCCGGCCGGCTATGAGCTGCACCTGGAAGGCGAGTTCCAGGCCCAGGCCGCCGCCGCCCGCCGCATCGGCGGATTGGCGCTGCTGTCCCTGCTGCTGATGCTGGCGCTGCTCTACGCGCGCTACCGCTCGCTGCGCTTCAGCCTGATCATCCTGGGCAACGTGCCGCTGGCGCTGATCGGCGGCATCGCCGCGCTGGCGCTGACGCATACGCCGCTGTCCGTAGCCAGCCTGGTCGGCTTCGTCGCCCTGGCCGGCATCGCCGCGCGCAACGGCATCCTCAAGCTCAGCCGTTACCTGCAGCTGGCGCGGCAGGGCGAGCCGTTCGGCGACGCGCTGATCCTGCGCGGCTCCGGCGAGCGCCTGACCCCGGTGCTGATGACTGCCGTGATCGCCGCCGCGGCGCTGCTGCCCCTGCTCGGGGCGGCCGACGCCCCCGGCAAGGAGATCCTGCATCCGGTTGCCCTGGTCATTTTCGGCGGCCTGCTGGGCGGCACGCTGCTGGACAGCTTCCTGACCCCGCTGCTGTTCAAGTGCTTCGCCGCCGCGCCGCTGCGGCGGCTGATCGGCGAGGCCGCGGTCCAGGGAACTTCAGGCGGCGAACCGGATTGATCCCCTTATGCAGGGCTATCCTCATAACCGTGGGGCATAAGTTCAGCACCGAGGTATCGCTGGATCAATCGATCGCAGCGGCAAATCGGGGCAATAACCCCGTGGGACGGCCCGATGCGGCCGGCATGCGTGTGTCTAGTTCCCGCTGGTATTAGGGGCTGAATAAAAAGTCTAAATAAGGGGCAACGCCGCAAATATCGCCTGTGTATTGTGCTGCCTAACTCCGCGGAAGTGGGACGGGTCCGTTGGAAAGGGGGGAGGAGGCGGCACAGCGGATTGTGCCGGACACCTCTCTTTATCAGGGATATTTGCTCAGGAGCAGGATCATGACTTCGCACTCTCGGCAGAGAACGAGATCGCTTGGACGCTGGCTGGCCTTCGGTGCCGCCACCGTCATGTTTGGGGCCGCCGGCGCGGCATCGGCGCAATCGCTCACCACCATACTCGACGATCTGACCGGGTCGGACGGACCCGGCGCCGATATCGGCGGCACGGTGTTCAACCTCGTCGACAGTCTCGAAAGCATTGCCACAACCGGAAAAGCCACCCCGACCACTGCCGCCTCTCTGCTTGCGGGCGCGCCGCAGGCCATCAACAAGTACACCGGCCAGATCATTCCGAACGGCGCCGTCATGCTGGTATGGACCGGCGACGGCTGCTCCACGCCCTTGTGCGATCCGCAAACCAGCCAGGACTTCATGGCGGTGGTGGATGCGGAGCCCAACTCCACCACCTACGGCAACGTCATCTGGACCGCGGAGTTGCCGCACGTCCTGGTTTCGGACGTGGCCGGCAACTTCAATGGCGCCTTGTCCTCGGATTCGCATAACGATCCGCACCACATGACCGCCTACACCTCCTATATTTCCGGCGGCGGCGACGGACTGCAGGCGGGCCACAAGTACAGCTTCGCCGGCGGCGTGATCTCCAAGAACGTGTTCCGCTACGACATCACCAGCGTGCGCAACCTGCAAACGGCGGACATCGCGGTCTGCGGCACCCAGCCGCGCCGCTCCTCGCTGACCGACGACTTCCTGGTCATGCCGGCGCCGGGCCCCAACCACAAGATCATGTACACCTACATGAGCAACTATGTGTACGGCCCCGGCGGCACGGTCACGGAAATCGATCCGGGCCGCAATGCCCCGACCGCGCTGGGCGTGTGTCTGCCCTCGGTTCCCGCTCCGATACCGGTGCTGCAAAGCGCCGAACAGCTCGGCCTGGTCGGCGAGCTGACGGCCGGCGCCGATGTTCCGGACAACAACCCCCTGCTCGGCCACAAGGGCATCACCGAGTACCCCGGCATCGTGGCGGCCCACCAGCCCCGCAATCCCAAGGAGTACACCAGCTATCCGGATACGCGCATCCAGCGCACCTGGAACGAGGGCGTGTTCTACTTCGGCAACAAGGACGTCGGCCTGGAAGCCCTGCCGCACGGCATGTCGCTGACCTATGACGGCAAGTACCTGGTGCAGTCCGACTATGCCGTCGCCGCCAGCATCGGCGCCGCCGCCATCAACGGCGCCCTGCGCGGCCTGTGCAACCAGGAACCGCTGGTTACCGGAGGCAAGAGCATCAGCGCCGGTCCGCTCGGCGTCTGCGGCAGCACCTTCGGCAGTTCGGTGCGCGTCTACCCCACCAGCAACAGCTACACCTACGGCAAGACCATCGACTCGCTGCAGAAGGCCGACATCTACAAGAGCAATCCTTACATCCGCTCGGTCAGCGCAGTGCCGGACGGCCCGCGCCACGAGGAAGTGATCTTCCACGAGGAGAACGAGGGCCTGATGGCCTTCGGCCTGCCGCACCAGTCGCATCACAACGTCGGGCAGAAGGGCTGGGTCAATCTCGGCGATCCGAGCTACGACAAGGCGGTGTCCAGTGCCGGCGTGGCGGCGAATGCCGCTTCCACGGTCACGACGACCACCTACCCGCCGGGCGACCCCAACTACATCCCGCATGACGGCGCCTTCGCCGCGGCGATGTGCGGCGGCGTGCTGTTCTACAGCCCGGACATCACGCTCGACGGCAATACCACCAACGTGTTCGGCGGCAAGGGCCCGTACTGGCGCGCGATCTACGACGTCGGCCCCTGCACCGGCGTTTCCTACTTCAACCTCACCGACGACGACCGCTTCCTGATCCTGCCGATCTCCGGCATCGAAAGCCCGGCCTCGGTCGACGCGGACGGCGCGGTGGAGTTCGACCGCGACTATCCACGCGAGCATAGCCGCCGCGTGCTGACCCTGGACATCCGTCCGCTGCTGTCCAAGGGCCATGCCGACACCGTCGCCACGGCCATCGCCTGCGACTTCGAGCCGCCTGATGCGAGCCGCACCGCCAACACCACCCTGGGCCTGGCGGCGACGCGCGCGGATGCCTCCGGCGGCGTCAGCGGCAAGTTCAACATCCTCAAGCACAACGATGAGGCGGACGACTGCCCGCGCGTTCGCGGCGCCATCGGCCAGTTCGAAACCGGCGTACTGGGCCAGGGCCTGGCCACCACCGAGTCCTCCAACACCAACGAGCCCGGCGTCGGTTACTACCGTCTGGGCCAGACCATCCAGGAAACCGAATCCGGCACCCCGCAAAACATCTTCCTCGATGCGGCGCAGGTGGGCGGCGAGCCTTCCGGCAACACCGGCGGCGGACCCGGCAGCGGCAACCTGAACTCGATCCAGAACTTCTACACCCATGGCGGCCCGCACTTCACCGTGATGGATCGCATCGGCTACCAGACCACACCGTCCGGCCAGGGCGGCTATCTGAACCTGGTGCCGCAGAACGACGGTTCCGGCCTGCAGGGCGTACCGGCCGATGCAGTGGAAGGCCAGCCGCCTGCCACCGGCACCGAGCGTTTCGCCTTCATCCAGTACTTCGTCGAACTGAACCACGTGCCGCTGCCCGGCACCGGCTCCGACGGCGACCGTACCGTGTGTCTCGGCCTGGCCGACCGCGAGACCGGCGCCACCGTGATGGATACGTCCTTCACCGACGAACTGCTGGGCACGCCCTGCCTGGACTTCGACAGTGCGGCGCGTGATGCCTGGCTGTGGCCCGGCGAGCGCGGCGCCAAGGGCGCGGCAAAACCGCACGCTGCGATTTTCGAGCGCGACGGCGCAGCGCTGTTCGGACCCGGCTACTACCCGGCGGCTCCGATCAACGTGGGCAATGGCCTGAGCCTGCCGGCGCCGAGCGGTCTGATCGCCTATGAGACCGCCCCGGGATCGGTGTATCTGAAGTGGAACCCCTCGGCCGGAGCGACCGACTACTACGTGTTCTACGGCACTGCGTCCGGCAAGGAAATGACCAAGGCCCCGGCGGCCATCACGCCGACCACGGTCATCAGCGGACTCAACCCGGCGCAGACGTATTACTTCTTCGTCGAGGCCTACAACCACGGCACCCAGGGCAGCAGCTTGCCCTCCAACGAAGCGAGTGCGAAGTGATGCCTCGCAACGGGTAACCGTATGCAGTGATGACGCAGTAACAGTGCAGCAAATCGGAGAGGCGCCGCCCGCGCAAGCG
>CAJCJI010000514.1 GCA_903970595.1 Verrucomicrobiota bacterium | reverse complement strand
AGCGGATCTATGACGGCCTGAAAGAAAAGCTGAAGGGTCAGGACCTGATCCACGGCGACGAAACCTGGGTCCAGGTTCTGAAGGAGAAGGGCCGCCACGCCCAGACCAAATCCTACATGTGGGGCTATCGCAGCGCCGCAGACAGCCAGGAACCGATCGTGCTGTTCGAATACCAGCCCGGCCGCGCGAAGCAGTACCCCCAAGCTTTTCTGGCCGGGTACAACGGCCTGCTGATGACCGATGGCTATGACGCATGGCGCGCGCTGGCGGAGGCCACCCATCTGGGGTGCATGGCCCATGCACGCAGGAAGTTTACCGACGCGATCAAGGGCAGGAAGAAGCCCGGTGGCCCATCGGTCGCGGCGCTCAAATTCTTTGAAGCCCTCTATGAGGTCGAGCGACTGGCAGGCCAGACGCTGCCCGAGGGCGAAACCCGCGAGCAGTACACCCTGCGGTTGCGCCAACAGCACAGCGTGCCGGTGCTGGCTGCATTCAAGACATGGCTAGATGAGCAAGCCCCGCAGGTCCTGCCCAATAGCTTGACCGGCGAGGCGATAGGTTACGCCCGCAACCAATGGGATTATCTGACCCGCTATGCCAGCAATGGGCGCGCGCCGATCGATAACAATTTGCTGGAACGAGATATAAGAGTTTTTGTGACGCAGGTGTCATTGTGCAGCTCCTTCTCAAGTATCTGTAAACATTGGAAGCGTTCCGGCATCGTCGGCCCGACACGGGCGACCTTTTCGGGTCACCGCGGATTGAACCGGCATCGAAGCAAGGTCTGCGGCTCGGATTTGATAAGGCGCGCCTGGAACGACCTGCTCGGCAGGCAGAACCCCTGTCTTGATGAGGTGGCGTATGCGGTGGTTCGTAACCCCCAACGACCTCGCCGCCTCGGTCATGGTCAACCATTTGCTGTCTTTTTCGGCGGACCGGTAAGCATGGATTCCGCGCACGTGGCGAACCGCAGAGACGCGGAGCGCTGTCCACGTCTTCCCATGGCCCGTGGGCATGCCCATGCGGTTAAGCGACGCGGCGATATGTTCGTCCGACCAACGGCCGGCCATTCTGCGCATCACCGCCAGTGCATCCTCGGACGTCGCGCAACCATGTTCGCCGGAACGAGGCTTACGCACGCGCAGCTCTGAGTGACGCCCGCCGCGCCAATGGATCGTGAGTACGACCTCGCGCACCGCATCGTCGACATCGACGATGATATCGGCGACCAGCGTGCGGAGCAGATGCTGGCGAGCGCGCATCGTCACATCGGGCGCGTTCCAAGCCGCGGCCAGATTGGCTGCCAGATTTGCGAAGGCACCCGGATCGACCTCGATGTCGGATGGTCTTTCAACCGGTGGCCGCGCTTCCATATCCCGTATGCGGCGGAGCGCCGTCTCCCAGTTCTTCTCCAACTGCGCGGCAATGAGGCGATTCTCCGGATCGCAGGCAGCGTAACGACGCTCCGCGAGACTGGCTTCGTAGCGGGCCTGCTGCAGTTCCAGATCGTGGATGTGCTTCTGATCTTGCTGTCGTTCCCGATGCATCCGCTCCGCCTCGAACGCGGCTTCGATTGCTATCGGCTCTACCGCCCGAAGTAGGTCGTGCGCAACCGCGGCATCGACTCGTGGGCCGCCGAAAGTCATGCACCTCGGCAAGCCCATCATCAGGTTGGGCTGGTCGCAGCGATAGACCGGCAGCCTCTGCGGATTCCCGGTGTAGGCGACACTCAGCCGCCGACCGCAGCGGCCGCAGGTCAGCATTCCCGCCAGCAGCGCCTTGCCGCCCCGGCCGGACTTTACGCCTCCCCGGCGACCGTAATTGTTAAGCGCCAGCTGCTCCTGGTTGCGCTCGTACTCGTCCCAGCTGATGTAGCCTTCGTGATGATCCTTGATCATCACCTCCCAGGTACCAATCGGCTTGCCATGTCCGTAGCTGCGCCGCGCTCGCCCTTCGATGATCGAGGTACGCCTCTCGCTTTTCCCGTACACGTAAACGCCAGCGTAAAACGGGTTCTTCAGAGCGGCGATGACGTTGCGGTAGCGGATTGGCACCCAGGTGAAGTTGGTCATGCGGCCTGCGTCGGAGGGCCGTGGGAAGTGGATTTGGTCAGCCGTCATCGACAGCAACACCTGACGCGCGCTGCCCAGCTCGCGGAAGCGAGCGAAGATCAGTTGGATCACTTTCTGGAGGCGGATGTCAGGATCGAAGCCAAGGCCCGCTTCGCGATGCCAAATGTAGCCGAACGGAACCGACAGGCGCAGCTCGCCCCGGCGCGCCTTCGATCTCACGGCATCGAGCATCCGAGCCCGCAAGACGCCGAGCTCGAACTCGCTGATGCTGCCCTTCATGCCCAAGAGCAGGCGATCGTTCGGGCGACAGGGATTGTACACCCCGTCGAGATCAATCACCCTCGCTTCGACCAACCCGCACAGTTCAAGCAGATGATGCCAGTCGCGGCCATTTCGAGCGAGCCGGGATGCGTCGAAGCACAGCACGGCGCCGACCTTGCCCGCACACAACCAGGCAACCAGGCGATCGAAGCCCGGGCGTGCAACTGTGCCGCTGGCCGACCGGCCGAGATCGTCGTCAATGACCTCAACATCGACAAAGCCGCGCTCGCGCGCGACCTGCACGAGATCATATTGCCGGCGCTGGCTTTCCAGGTTGGTCATGACCTGGGACTGCGTTGACTGGCGCACGTAGACGACCGCCTTGCGTTTGAGCACCGTCGCCGGAAGCAGGTCAGCGCCACTCATTGGCGAACTCCTCTGCATCGACGCCGGCTGCCTGGAGCAGGATCTGGGCCAGAGCCGTTACGACCTTGCCCCGCTCCAAAGAGCTCAGGCCCTCCAGATCGCTGCGGTCGAACATCAAGTTCATCTGTCGGGGTGAAACCGTCGCCGGTAACTTGAGATGCTTCATTGCCTTTCTCCCAAGCGATTCCATGATCGCAACGGGAGTGTGTGCGGTTGGCGGCGTGCATCAATACCTGCTGCAGATCCATCAGCGCTGCCAGATCGACTTGCGGAGGCCCGATGGTCATTCCAGCGCATACCGCCGGATCGACCATCCAACCAGCAATCGAGACTACGACGCCCGTCGGGCCCTGGACCTTAAGGAAGCGCCCTATCGCTCGCTGCTCCGCTCGCTCCACCCTGACCGTGATGCCGTAGTAAGGATGCCATCGATATCGGACTTCCAGCTCGTCACCGACATGGGCAGAATGAACGGGCGATGGTAACCGGAAGAAAAAATTGGCTATTCAACGATACTATTGCCGGGGCCAAGGCAAGCGCCACCATCTACAGCCTCATGCTTACATGCAGGGCATGCGGCGTTGATCCACACGACTGGCTGGCCCACGTCCTCACCGAACTGCCCCAACGCGGACCAGACGCCGACATAGAGGATCTGTTCCCGTTCAACTTCGCGGCCAAAGACGGCCCGCCAGCTGAAAACACTACCTGATCTGCCAAGCCCGCAGATAACAGCCAATCACGATCACAGCCTCACCCCGCGACTTGCCGACAATGCCGGCCACGTGCGCCGAAATTCGCGCTTACGGTTGATTTACTCGAGCGAGATGGAGGGGCGGTATTTGCGCGATGGGAACGGGAGCTCATCAAGTTGA
>CAJCJI010000513.1 GCA_903970595.1 Verrucomicrobiota bacterium | reverse complement strand
AGCTGCGGCAGGTAGACGTCGGCCAGCAGCGGCGGCGTGCCGGAGGGGGTGTAGGCCTGGTCGCGCCGCAGGCTCACGGGAGCGTTAAGGCGCGGCGGCACCGGCCCGGCGGGGCGGTTGAGATGGGTGGCGAAGGCACTGAACGGCACGGGCGGGGTCAAAGTATGATCGTGGGCATCGAGGCGGCAGTGTAGCCGCGAGCGGACCGGCCGAGCCATGGACACCACGCTGGAAATTCCGATCTTCCCCCTGGGCACCGTGCTGTATCCGGCGGGGCTGCTGCCGCTGCGCATCTTCGAGCCGCGCTACGTGGAGATGACCCGCAACTGTATCGCCGGGCGTTCGCTGTTCGGCGTGAGCCTGATCCAGGCCGGCTTCGAGGTGGGCAAGCCGGCGATCCCCTGCGAGGTGGGCTGCACCGCGCGCATCCTGCACTGGAAGGAAACCCAGCCGGAACGCTTCACGCTGCTGGCCCAGGGCGAGTCGGTGTTCCGCATTCTGCGGCGCAGGGTCCTGGAAAGCGGCCTGATTGTGGCCGATGTGGAACTGCGCGAACCGCCGGACCCGGTGCCGCTGCCGGAGCGGCACACGGGCTTGCGCGACCGGCTGGCGGCCTTGATCGAGCGGCATGGCGCGGAGCGGTTTCCCCGGCCGCAGCGGCTCGACGACGCCGCCTGGCTCGGCTACCGGCTGTGCGAACTGCTGCCGGTGGAACCGGAGCGCAAGCAGGGCTTGCTGGAGATGCGTGACCCGCTGGCCTTGCTTGAGGAGGTGGAGCGGACGCTGTTGCGGTTGGGGGAGGAAGGGGGTGGTTAGAAAAAATGCTCTAGCCTGACTCCCCCATGCGTGACAGAAATTCACCATGCGTTACATGCGTAACAGTTTTTTGGTGCTGTTACGCATGGGTGAAAATGAAAATCGATGGTCCGTGGACGTCCCTGGTCGACTATTAAGGCTGTTGGTGTCCCGGGAGGTTCCGGGAGGGCTTCGGCGGTTATAGAGCGCTTTTGATTTGGGGAAGGCCTGAATAATCCGGTAATCGTCATTCCGGCGAAAGCCGGACAAATGCGTCGGGAACGTATTTGAGCAAGCGTAGCGAGGCCGCAGGCCGAGGCCCGTGGACGGGCCGTAAGCGTCTTGCGATCCTCCTGGCCCCGGGCATCGGCATCGCCCTTGGTGGCGGTCAAGACTTCACCCGTCCACCGGCGGCCGCAACAAAGCTATGCCACCGGCCGGAGCGCGCCAGGATCGGTCGGTCGCCCCCTAGAGTTTGTCGCCGGAAAGCGGCTAGATTGACGTTACAGAAACCAAGCGACGCCGAGTCCGTGCCGGCCCAGTTATAGATACAATCCGACATGGCTATTGACCGGAAATCACTGCAAATCACGAGGACTTGGAAGAAGCTAATCGTTGCCCTGCTTTTGGTATTTGGATTTTCGGGTTGTGACTATCAAGTCGCGCCTTATCCGCACAAATGGGCTCCAGATCCGAGTCGGCATTTTTGGCAGCAATGCTCTGAAGTATCCGGAGACTATCGATTTGTCGGTGACGCCACTGATGCTGCTCATATACACGGTGGGGGCTACTGGGAAAATTCAGCGCCTTTCTTGCTGGGTTTCGATAATACAGTGGCCAATCGGTTAAGGTACGACGAGTCCCTACGGGCCTCGCATATACGCATTTCCTTGGCCGATCCAGGTACTTATCTCGTGAATGTGCTGGATGCAAACGACCAAATCATAGAGCATACGTCGCTAAAGCGTGCATGCCACTGGGCAGACAATCGCATTGTCGTCAATTCAAAGACAACAATCGTTGCGGACCGTGCCACAGACAATTCGCTCACTATCCATGAAGACTATTGGGACTGCCTCGTCTATCCAATTTGCCAACATATCGAGTCGTGGAGTCGTTGGCCAGAATTCTCGCCCGCGGTGAGGCAAGGGCAAAAGGCCGATTTGGATGATTTTGTAAAAGGTGGATGTGACGTGGGAAATCCAGAAGCCTGTACGAAATATTTCGATGCACATCCGGATGGTCAATTTCGAATGCTGGCATCTAGCAAAACTTGTCGACGGCCTGACGGTCCTGATTGCAGACGGGTAAAGCCGGTATTTGATTCCGCTGCGCAGCCATCCGGGATGACGCAGGAGGGGGATGAGGCTCTTGCCAGCAGTTCTGACGCCGCTTTCTTCAGTGCCCCCACCATTGTTGGCGTGCAGGACGGCTTATTTATTCGTGGCGTGCTCTGGCTCGACGACGACACCTTGCTGCTTGGTGGACAGCAGGGCTACCAACCAGGGGACGCGTATTTGTGGAAGCCTGGGCAAGGTCAGCCCTCTTTGGCCCTGGCCCTTGGATTTACTGGTGATCCTGAGTGGCTTAGTCACGACAGGATTCTTATAAGAACACGCGACCCTGAATATGCCGCGAATAAATGGCGTTTTCAGGATGTGAAATGGAGAGTGCTATCAATCTCCAATGGAGTGTTGCAGTTAGACGCAGCACAATCCGACACTTCCTCATTCGAACAAGCAAATCCCGGCTCCGAGGTTTTCATCAGCGACATCCCAGCAAATGGAGAGAGGGCGCAACCAGTTCCAGAATTTTCGGTCAGCACGGCTGAGGGAGCGCTTGGTCTTAACGAAGGCGCAGGCTTCCGGCTTAAATGGCTTGGCAAGGCCCAGCAGTTCATATATCTCGCGCCGACAGCCAAGAATGAAGCAAGTGGGATCGAAGTTAGGCTAGTTGACGACCACGGGGTAATCTCAACAATGCCGGTCAGACTTCAGGACCCTTTTGAAACGTATCTTTATTGGTCGGATTACAAACAGGGGTATGTGCTAGACGACGCGGCATCGGCCCAGACGCCCGAAGAGCACGAACGTGAAAAAATTATTTCTGCAGTAACACAAGGTCTGCCACCGCCGGGGCCCTACAGACACGTATACGTATGGCATCCGCAATCCAATCAAGTAGAACAAATCAACTTGCCTGCGTCGCAGTGGACGACTCTTCTGAATCAGGTTTATCTAACGCATGCTGGGCCGCTCCTGGTGGGCTTCTACTCCCAAAAGCTTGCAGACCGTGACCCAATGACCGGACGTGGTGTGGCGCTTTTTAGCGGTGGACATTACACTCCATTGTTAGGCGGATTGGTGCGGTTTGCCTCTGTGTCCCCGTCTGGATGCAGAGTGTTTCTAGCCATGGATCCTGGTAAGGTGCTCAACTCCAATCATGCGGTCGTGATTGACGTTTGTAAGCATTAAAGCAATTCCTTGTCCGCCGACAGCAACCGTTCAGGCGTCACTGCTAACGACAGGAGGTCGGTGCGAGAGCGCAGGGGAGCAATGGGCTAGCGATTACGTTTGGCCGAGCGAGCGGCCATTTCCCGCTTTCGCGTTACTTCCGCGATTTCATGCTGCCAAGCTCGCATGAATTCACCCGGCATTTTCGCCGGATCGATCGTATCCATGACATCAATGCCCCATTCCTTCCACACAAAAACACCGGCACTGCTTTGTGCCAAGGTGGCTATCCTTCTGGCGGCATTTAAAGCCTCTCTACGACGCTCCGGAATGGACAAACAATCGTCTATGTATTGAGCTACTACGGTGCAGGCGACCTGCGCTTGCGTGATACCGTTGCTATTCCGTTTGTAGCTTAGCCGCTCAAGGTTTGCGCAGCGACTCTCCAGTACGAGCAGCGGATGCAAGACCATAACTGGCTCGTAGTCATCGATTTGGATAGGAACGGCCAACTTTTCGACGTCCTTACGTTCGACTCCAATCAATCCGGCGAGGATATCAATATTGAGTTTCTCCCCCGTCTCTCCCTTGAATACTATGGTTGCCGTATTGATGGTGTGATCGTCTAAGGCTGCTACCCTCACAGTGCCCTTGAGGTAGTCTGCGATGACCTCCGCTTCGACTTTTGTACCCAGAAAGTCGGCATCCGCGGTGAGATAAGGTCCTTCAAAAGCCGGAAGGGTTATTTTGTAGTATTTGACCCACGTAGTAAGCGACTGCCCGCCCACGAGAATGACACGCGTCCAATCGTGCACCGTATGAATGGCGCTAAATACTTTTCGAAGATCGGCCGGAGTAAACCAACCGTAGCCGCTCGAGCCTACAGACTCGGCCAATCTAGGACTTTTATGGAGGCGCCAGGGGGGATAATACTTGCTGCCTCATTACATTCCTCTACAGACAAGCCGCTGATTTTACAGAACTTATTCCAGGCAGCCCGACGCATCCGCTTGCTAGCGAATGAAGAGAATGCTTTGGCAAGGTGGCCGCGCATGTGTGAAATGTGCCTAAAGAGTTAATTCGCGTCAAGTAAATGGGTCATTTTTGGGGGTGATTTTTTGGGGGTATTTTCTGGGTGGCTCAATAGCACTATTAGGACAGCAAAATTCGATTGCCGGCGTGCAGAATAATTATCTAACTATCAATAATTTAACAACGTAACAGCTAAAAACCCTTAAACCCACTGCCGCTCACGCAGCTGAACTCGCACCGGGATTTAAGGGATCGGAGACCCCATTGTCCGCTGAGAACATTTGCAGCAGTGAGAGTCTGAAGCCGCGCCTGCCCTCGCCTTCCTACTCCTTCCAGTCGACATTGACCCCCGCCAGAACACTGCGCCCCGATCCAGGGTAATAAAACCGGCCGTTGCCGTCGTTGACGCTGATCGCCCCGACGTAGCGGGTGTCCAGCAGGTTGTCGAGGCGGGCGAAGGTGCGGATGTGCCAGTTCGGCAGGTCGAAGACGTAGCCGGCGTCGATGCCGAGCAGGCCGTAGTCGGGCGCGGAGACGGCGTTGTTGTCGTTGGCGGGCACCTTGCTCAGGTACTGGCCGTTGAGCGCGGCATGCCAGCCGGCGCCGCCGCCCCAGCGCAGGGCGGCGTAGGCGTCCGACTCGGGCACGCCGGGCAGGCGGTTGCCGGCGGCGACCGGCACCACCGGCGTGGCGCAGCCGGGGCTGGAGCAGGTGAGATAGGGATCGCGGACGGTGGCGTCGAGGTAGGTGTAGGCCAGCTGCAGTTTCCAGTCGCGGGCGATGCGGGTTTGCAGCCCTGCCTCCAGGCCTTCGCGCCGGGTGCGGCCGGCGTTCTGGTAGGTGGAGCGGCCGTCGGCGTTGGTGTCGACCACCAGTTCGTTGCGCGTGCTGGTGTCGAACACGGCGAACTCGGCCTGCGCCCGCTCGCCCAGGCGCAGCTTGGCCCCGGCTTCGCCGCTGCCGCTGCGCTCGGGCTGCAGGCCGAAGTTGAGGCCCGGCGCGTTGTTGGGCTGGTAGGCCAGCTGGTCCAGGCTCGGCGTCTGGAAGCCCGATCCATATGAGGCGTAGAAGTGCGCCCAGGGCGCCGCGCGGAACATCAGGCCGGCGACCGGCGTGGCGGCGACGTAGCTGACGCTGCCGCTGGTGTGGGGATGCTGCGCATCGACCGGGAACAGGTCGGCGGAGTCGAAATCCACCTGGCTGCGGCGCACGCCGGCCAGGGCCGACCAGCGCTGCGTGAACTCCCAGTTGGCTTCCAGGTACTGGTCCAGGTTGTAGACGGTATCGATCTCGTTGCGCCGCTCTGTTCCCTCCACCCCGGTCCGGGCGCTGGCGCCGCTGCCGGTGAAGTTGTCGAAGCCGCGGCGATGCTCGCGCAGGTCGTCGAAACTCAGGCCGGCCACGACGCTGAACGGACGCTGAGCCAGCTGGGTGTGCCAGGTCCAGCGCGCATCGCTGCCGCCGTAGCGGTTGCTCAGGTTGATGATGCCGCCGGGACTGGGCGGCGGCGACTGGCTGGACACCGGGATGGACAGGTACTGCGTGATCTGCCGTTCGCCGAGGTAGGCAAGGACGCGGAAGCTCTGCGACTGGCTGGGCTGGTACTCGTAAACCGCGCCGAGCTGGTCCTGCTCGGCGCTCTTGTGGGTGTTGAAGCTGCTGGCGGAGGCGACGGCCTGGCGCGGGTCGGCTTCGAACAGGGCCGGGGTCAGCCCCATCGGATCGTGCACGTCCGGAGCGGACAGGACGTTGCCGAGCAGGCTCAAGTGACTATGCGCGCCGAACTGCAGGTCGAGCTTGCCGTTGAAGGACTCGCGATCGGCGCTGCTGTGCTGGCGGTAGCCGTCAGTGTGGAAATGGGTGAAGTCCAGGTCGTAGGCGGCATTGCCCTGCGCGCCGCTGGCGCCGATGTCCGCGCGGTAGGTGCCGTAGCTGCCGCCGGCCGCGCCGCCGGACAGCAGCAGGGGTGCGCTGCCCGGCGCGGTGTAGATGGCGACGACGCCGCCGGCGGAGTTGCCGTACAGGGCCGAGAACGGGCCGCGCAGCACTTCCACGCGCTCGGCCGAGGCCAGGTTGAAGTTGGTCGAGGAGCCCTGCCCGTCCGGCTGGGTGGCGGGGATATCGTCGACGTAAAGCCGCACGCCGAGCACGCCGAAGGTGGAATTGGCGCCGAAGCCGCGGATCGACAGCTGCTCGTCCTGGGCGTAGTCCTGGCGGTTGCGGTCGAGCAGGCCGGGGGTGGCGGACAGGCCTTCGGAGAGATTCACCGCCAGGGTATCGTCGTGGAACGCCGCGCCGGGCACCGGGTCGATGGAGGCGGGGACGTTGTATGGCGCGTCGGCCATGCGCGTGGCGGTGACGGTGACCGTATCCAGCTGCGACGGCGCCGGATCGGCGGCGGCGGCGAAACAGGCGGCCAGCATGCCGGAGCAGCTGGG
>CAJCJI010000512.1 GCA_903970595.1 Verrucomicrobiota bacterium | reverse complement strand
GACCGCCGCCGGCGCCGCGGCGCTGGCTCACGCGCTCGCCGGAGATCGCGCCGCCGCCGCCGGCGAACGCGGCTTGACGCCCTCGGACCTGATCGAGGCGCTTCGCGCGATCGTGAATCCGTGAGTGGCGACATGGCGCCTCTGATCCTGCCGGATGCTCCCGCTACCGAGGCAACCGGTGCAAAGCTGGCCCGCGCCCTAGTGCCGCGCCAGGGCCTGGTGGTGTATCTGCACGGGGACCTGGGGGCAGGGAAGACCACCCTGGTGCGCGGCTGGCTGCGCGCGCTCGGCGTCACCGGCACCATCCGCAGTCCGACCTACACCCTGGTCGAGCCCTACGAGCCGGACGGCCGCAGCCTGCTGCACCTGGACCTTTACCGCCTGAGCGATCCGGCCGAGCTGGAACAGCTAGGCCTGTACGACACCCCGCCGGACCGCTCGACTTGGCTGGTCGAGTGGCCTGAGCGCGGCGCCGGGCAACTGCCTCCGCCCGATCTGAGCATCTTCCTGCATGTCGCCGCCGGCGGCAGGGAACTGCGGCTGGAAGCGGGCGAAGCGGTAGGCCGGCTGCTCGCGGCCTCCGGCGATTTCCCGGCCTGATGCCAGGTTCCATTCGGGTTGGCCGCTGCAAGGGCCGGTCTTCAGGCCGCTTGCGGCCCTGGGCAGACACAGTTTCTGCACAAATTCCACAATAGACATGAAGTCTATTGCTGTACCCATTGATTAAAAAAAGAAAATTCTTGTAATATTCCGCTGGCGGCGCTATCTTCACCGCATCACCGCCCGTCGGGGGCTTTATGCGTTGCATAGTGGGGCTGATTTTCATGCTGTCGGTCGCCGGTGCGCACGCGAGCGAGCTGCGTGAATTGCGCCTGCTCGACAGCGCGGAAAGCACCCGCGTGGTGTTCGATCTCGACGCCCGCGCCGACAACAATGTCTTCACCCTGACCGATCCCGATCGCATCGTGATCGATATCGCCGCCGCCAAGCGGGGGCACGCGCTGAATCTGCATCCGGCGCCCACCGGCATCGTCAAGAGCGTGCGCTCCGGGCTGCACGACGGCGGCCTGCGCATCGTGCTGGACCTGAACCAGGCCGCCACGCCCAAGAGCTTCGGCCTGCAGCCCAGCGGCGGTTATGGCTACCGCCTGATTCTCGATCTGTATCCGGACCATGGGGCGGCGGCACCGGCGATGGTCACCGCCAGCGCGGAGCCGGGCCTGCCCCTGGCTGCTCCTGCGGCGGGTGCGCCGGTTGAAGCCGCGCCGTTGCCGATACCCGTGGCCCAGCGTTCTGCATCGGCCCCGGCTGCGGCGGAAGGGCCGGGCGGCGCTCGGCTTGTCCCCGCTGTGGCCACCCCTGCTTTTGTGCCGCCGGCGCCGATGCCCGCGCTGGCGCCTTCTTCCTCCGGAAAAATCACCCCGGACGGAATGATCTCCAGGGCCGAGCCGTCCGGCGCCGCGCTCGGCGCGGTCGCGCTGACCGCGAAAACCATCGTGGTGGCGGTCGATGCCGGACACGGCGGCGACGATCCCGGCGCGGAAAGCCGCAGCGGCCTGCAGGAAAAGAACGTCACCCTGGCCATCGCCCGCCAGCTGGCGCGGCGCATCGACGCCGAGCCCGGCATGCGCGCGGTGCTGACGCGCGACGGCGATTATTTCGTCGACCTGCGCCAGCGCACCATCAAGGCGCGCAAGGCCCAGGCCGATCTGTTCGTCTCGATCCACGCCAATTCCTACCGCGACCACGACATGCGCGGCACCGCGATCTACGTGCTGTCCGATCACGGCGCCAGCACCGAGCAGGCGCGCTGGCTGGCCAATCACGAAAACGCGGCCGACCTGGTCGGCGGCGTCGATCTGCACGACAAGGACGATCGCCTGGCCGCGGTGCTGCTGGACATTTCGCAGTCCGCCACCATGGATGCGAGCTTCGATCTGGGCAACCGCCTGATCGAGTCGATGAGCAAGGTCAACGAGCTGCAGAAGCCCAGCGTGCAGCAGGCCGGCTTCCTGGTGCTCAAGTCGCCGGACATTCCCTCGGTACTGGTGGAAACGGCCTTCATCAGCAATCCGCGCGAAGAGCAGATGCTGCGCAGTCCGGACTACCAGGCCAGGTTCGCGGACGGGATTTTCGAAGGGATCAAGGGTTATTTTTCGCGCTACCGTCCCTTGCAGCAGCAGGTGGCGGCAGCCGGACAGCCGGCGCGGGACGCCGAACCGCGTCATAGCAGCCGCGTCCGGGCGGTGCCGGTCAGCTACGAGCACAACGCGCGTACACCTGAAGACAACTGATTCTTCGGAGCATTTGGCCCGGGCGTGCAACCCCCGGGCCTTCCTTTATGCTTGACTGAGGCCCCCAGTCGAGCGCGCAGTGTCCATCCAGATTCTTCCAGACCAGCTGATCAACCAGATTGCCGCGGGCGAAGTCGTGGAAAGACCCGCGGCTGTGGTCAAGGAATTGGTTGAAAACAGCCTCGACGCCGGCGGCCGGCAGGTCGAGATCGAGGTGGAGCAGGGCGGCCTCGGGCTGGTCCGCGTGCGGGACGACGGCGCCGGCATCCCGCGCGAACAGCTGGCGCTGGCCCTGCAGCGCCATGCCACCAGCAAGATTGCATCGCTGCAGGACCTGGAAAGCGTCGCCAGCCTCGGCTTCCGCGGCGAAGCCTTGCCCAGCATCCTGTCGGTGTCGCGCTTTTCCATCACCTCGCGCACCGCTCGGGACGCACACGGCTGGCGCATCGCCGGCGCCGGCGCCGCGGAAGGCGGGGAGCCGCAGGCCGCCGCGCATCCTCCCGGCACCACCGTGGAGGTGCGCGACCTGTTCTTCAATACGCCGGCGCGGCGCAAGTTCATGCGCGCCGAATCCACCGAATACCGCCACATCGACCAGCTGGCGCGGCGCCTGGCCCTGGCCCGCTTCGATCTGCGCCTGGGCCTTCGGCACAATGGCCGCCGCACCCTTGAGCTGCCGCCGGCCACCGATGCCGGCGCGCGCGAATCCCGCATCGGCGAGGTCTGCGGCGCGGAGTTCCTGGCCAATGCCGTGGCGCTGGACGAGTCGCGCCTGGGCTTCAGGCTGTGGGGCTGGGTGGCGCTGCCGGGTTTTGCCCGCGCCCAGCCGGACCTGCAGTTCCTTTACGTCAACGGCCGCATGGTGCGCGACAAGCTGCTGGGCCACGCCTTGCGCCGTGCTTACGCCGACGTGCTGCATTCGACCCGCTATCCCGCCTTCGTGCTGTTCCTGGAACTGGCGCCGGCCGCGGTTGACGTCAACGTGCATCCGGCCAAGAGCGAGGTGCGCTTCCGGCAGTCGGCGCAAGTGCACGATTTCCTGTTCGGCTGCGTGCATCAATTGCTGCGCCGCATCCGCCCAGAGCCGCAACAGCATCACCGCGTCGAATTGCACCTGCCAGCAGCCCCGGCGGAGCCCACGCAAGAGCCGCTGCGTTACGCCGCCGCCGGGCCGCGCGGCGGCAGCGCGCACCTCGAGATCAGGGAGCCGGCAGCCAGCGCCTGGCCGCTCTACAAGGCGCCGGACGACAGCGCCAGTGCGGCAGCGGCGGCCGACGCCGGCGTCGCCGTGGCGCAGCAGCCCCTGGGACGGGCTCTGGCGCAGCTGCACGGTGTATTCATCCTGGCGGAAAGCCGCCAGGGGCTGGTGCTGGTTGACGCCCATGCGGCGCATGAACGCGTCCTGTACGAGCGCTACAAGCATCAGCTCGAAGCCGGCGGCATCCCCGCGCAGGCGCTGCTGGTGCCGGAAATCGTCCGGGTCGGCGCGGCCGAGGCGGATAGCCTGGAAGCGCAGCGCGAAGAGCTGTCGCACCTGGGGCTGGTGATCGATCGCGCCGGACCCGAATCGGTGACGCTGCGCGCAGTCCCGCCGCTGCTGGCGAGAACCGATCCGGGCGCGCTGCTGCGCGCGCTGTGCGGCGAAGACAGTGAAAGCGAAGATCATTTCGGCGAGGTGCTCGACGCCCAGCACCGCATCCTCGCCGACATGGCCTGCCGTGCCGCCATCAAGGCCAACCGCCGCCTGAGCCTGCCGGAGATGGACGCGCTGCTGCGCGACATGGAACACACCGAGCTGTCCGGTCAATGCAATCATGGCCGGCCCACCTGGGTGCAAGTCGCGGTCGAAGATCTGGACCGCATGTTCCTGCGCGGGCGCTGAAGGATGGCTGCGGCGCCCGCAATTACGCTATTGTGAGGGCGCTGGCGCTGTGGGGCCGCGCCGCTCAAATCCAAGCTGAAGGGGGCTATGGTGGAATTCGATCAGACCCAGCCGCTGCGGCCGGAACCCGAAGTCGTGCGCTTCCACGGCAGCGGCAGCGAGTATTTCCAGATCTGGATCGTCAATTTGCTGCTGAGCATCCTCACCCTGGGAATCTATTCGGCCTGGGCCAAGGTGCGGCGCCTGCAGTACTTTTACCGCTGCACCGAGCTTGCCGGCGCCTCGTTTGAATATCACGGCAAGCCGCTGACCATCCTCAAGGGGCGTATCGTCGGCTTGCTGCTGCTGTTGCTGTATCGCTTCGGATTCAAGATCTCGACTGCGGTCGGCGTGCTGTCGCTGCTGCTGCTGGCGGCACTGCTGCCGATTCTGCTGCGCAATTCCCTGCGCTTTCGCCTCTACAACAGCAGCTACCGCGGATTGCGCTTCCGTTTTACCGGCAGTGCCGCCGGTGCCTACGGCGTGTTCCTCGGCGGTGCTGTCGGATCGGTGCTGAGCTTGTACCTGCTCCTGCCGCTGTTCCACAAACTGCTAAAGGAATACCAGCACGACAATTCCTGGTACGGCCGCACCCGCTTCAACTTCAATGCCTCGGTCGGCCAGTTCTATTCGATCTACGGGCGCGGGGTGCTGATGTTCCTGGGCCTGCTCGTGCTGCTGTTGCTGTTGGCCGGCGGAGCCGCATTCATGTTCCACGGCTTGATGCCGCCCCGTGTTGCGGGCGCCAAGCCCGATCTTCACGCGATGCTCGCGATGCTCCCGTTTCTGATGTTCTTGACGTTCGTGGTTTATTTGCCCGTCGTTTTCTTCCTGGCGGCCTACTTCGGCGCCCGTCTGCAGAGCCTGATCTGGACCCACACGCGGCTCGGCGAGCACCGCTTCGAGTACTGCCTGTCCGCGCGCCGCCTGCTGTGGATCTATGTCAGCAATTTTGTCGGTGTGGTGTTGAGCCTGGGCTTCTATTCGCCTTGGGCAATGGTACGCCTGGCGCGCTACCGGGCGGAGAGCATGACGCTCATTCCAGCAACGCCCCTGGCCGGCATCGTCGCCGACGAGCAGGAACAGGTCGGGGCCATCGGCGAGGAGACCGCCAGCGTGTTCGATATCGACATCTCCTTCTGATCCCATGGCGGCGGCGGCCTATTACGACGGTCAGACGGCTCGCCGCTACGAGGTGGAGATTTCAATCGAGGGCGGCTTGCTGACCGTGCAGGGCAGCGGCGTCCAACGGTGCGAGCCGCTGTCGGCGGTGTCCATTTCCGAGCGCCTGGGTCAGGCGCCGCGGCGGCTGCAATTCGACGACGGTGCGCATTGCGAGGTGCGCGATCATGCCGCTTTGGAGGCGATGCTGGCGCAGGCCGGCCATCGTCAGGGTCTGGTCGAGCGTCTGCAGCACAGCTGGCGCGCTGCCGCGCTGTCGCTGTTGCTGTGCGTGCTGGCGGCCTGGGCCGCGTATTATTGGGGCATACCGCTGGGGGCGCAGCTGATCGCGGCGCGCATGCCGCCCGCGGTGAGCCGTCAGATCAGCGACTCGACCTTGCAGGCCCTGGACCAGGTTCTGCTCGAGCCCAGCAAGCTGGACGCCGCGCGGCGCGAGTGGCTGACGCGCGGCTTCGCCCGCCTGCATCCGGCCGGGGACACGGCGGTTTCGGCGAATCTGGAATTCCGCTCGAGCCCGAAAATCGGGCCGAACGCGTTTGCCCTGCCGGACGGCAGCGTGGTGCTGCTCGACCAGTTGGTGGCCCTGGCGCAGAACGACGACGAAATCTATGGCGTGCTGGCGCACGAGTTGGGACACGTGCACTACCACCACGGCATGCGCCTGCTGCTGCAGGGTTCCGCCGTGGCCTTGCTGATGACGGCCTGGGTCGGCGACGTTTCGACCTTGCTGGCCACCCTGCCCACGGGCCTGCTACAGGCGCGCTATTCGCGCGATTTCGAGGCCCAGGCCGACGCCTATGCCGCCGACACGCTGCTGGCTCTGGGCATCCCGCCCTCGCGCCTGGCGGATTTGTTACAGCGCATGGTGGAACAGCGCGATCACCACAAGGATCGAACGGAAAATGCGATTTCGGGCTACCTGTCCTCGCATCCGCCGACGCACGAGCGCATTCTGCGCCTGCGCCAAGCCGATGCCCGCCTGCCGCCCCAATAACGGATGGTCCGGATAGAATTCCGCCGGTGAATTCCGCTGAACGCGCAACATCCCCGCCGATTGTCGCCATTTCCGGCCCGACCGCTGCCGGCAAGTCCTCGCTGGCCCTGCAACTGTTCGAGCGGCTGCAGGGCAGGGCCGAGATCGTCAGCGTGGACTCGGCCCAGGTCTACCGCGGCATGGACATTGGCACCGCCAAGCCCGACGCGCAGACGCGGGCGCGGATCCCGCATCATCTGCTGGATCTGATCGATCCGGCGCAAGCCTATTCCGCGGCGCGCTTCGCCGACGATGCAAGGCGGCTGATCGACGAAATCCGCGCCCGCGGCAACCGGCCCATGCTGGTCGGCGGCACCATGCTCTATTTTCGTGCGCTGCTGCAGGGGCTGAGCGAGCTGCCGGCGGCCGACCCCGCCTTCCGCGCCCGCATTGAACGCGAGGCGGCCAGGCTCGGCTGGGGCGCGCTGCATGCCCGCCTGGCCGAACTGGACCCGCCCAGCGCGGCGCGGCTTCATCCGAACGATGCGCAGCGCATCCAGCGCGCGCTGGAGATTTACGAGCTGAGCGGGGTGCCGGCCAGCCGGCAGTTTCTCCGCTCCCGGGGGCAGGCCTGGGCGGGCGCGGCGATCCGCATTGCGGTATGTCCGCCGCAGCGCGAGGAACTGCACCGGCGGATCGAGCAGCGGTTTCATCAGATGATGGCGCAGGGCTTTCTCGGCGAGGTGGCGCGCCTGCGCGCGCGCGGCGATCTGCATCTGGCGCTACCGTCGATGCGCGCGGTGGGTTACCGGCAGCTGTGGCGGCACCTGGAAGGCGAATTTGGCCCGGAGCATGCAGTCGAATTGGGGGTGGCGGCCACGCGCCAGTATGCAAAGCGGCAGCTGACCTGGCTGCGCGGCGAATCCGGCTGGGCCTGGGTCGATCCTACGGAACCGAACTCCGTGGACGTTGTCTTGAATTTGATCGACTCAGCCCGAACATGAGCTACGGCCGAATGGACTCCACGTCGCGTGCTACACTTTCCCTGCATAGACAGGCAACTGTCGCAGTTCAAAAAATTGAAAAAGGATTAGAAATGTCTAAAGGACAGACTCTGCAGGAGCCGTTCTTGAACGCCCTGCGCAAAGAGCGCATTCCGGTATCGATCTATTTGGTCAACGGTATCAAATTGCAGGGCCAGATCGAATCGTTCGACCAGTTCGTGGTGCTGTTGAAGAACACGGTCAGCCAGATGGTCTACAAGCACGCGATTTCCACCATCGTGCCGGCCCGCGCTGTACGCATCGCCGAGACCGACGGCGACGAAGC
>CAJCJI010000511.1 GCA_903970595.1 Verrucomicrobiota bacterium | reverse complement strand
ACGGGCCGCCCTACCGGATCGCATGGGGGATCAATACCGCAACCACCTGCTGGTACGCGGCGCAATCGCATAATGCAACTGAATCACCACAATGAATGCAATGCTCAGGTAGGTGCTGTACAAGCACAGCGCCGCGCCGATTGCGTACAACGACTGCGCCACCACGATGCGCCCCAGCACCAGCCGGTTCAAGTCCGGCGGCGCATCCTCCATCACCAGCCCGTGGCGGCTGGCATAGAGCCAGCTCCCCGCCAGCATCAACCCCAGCAGCACGATGTTGAGCCAGTACAGCAGCAGGGCTGTGCGGTACTCGATGAACTCCGCCAGCAGCGATGTCGAAAACGGCAGCAGCGTCACCGCGAACAAAAAGCCCAGGTGCACCCAGGCCAGGTTGCGGTCCGCGCGCGCGAAGTGGTTGAGCTGCGTCTGCTGCCCCACCCAGAAAATGCCCAGCGTCAGGAAGCTCATCAGGTAGGCCACCAGCTGCGGCAGCAAGGGCAGCAGCTTCTGCCGCAGCTCGCCCTCGGAGTGGACCGCCGCCGCGGCCGGCGCATGCAGGTCCAGCACCAGCAGGGTCATGGCTACGGCAAAGACGCCATCGCTGAGGGCGGCGACGCGCTCCAGGCTGCCGCCGGCGATCCGGTTATAGGGAGTGGTGGGCATGGCCAAAGCTTATCCTCATTGCCGCGCAAAAGATTCTATAGTCATTCGTCCCGCTGAATCGGGCTCCGTACTTATAGTGGAAGGCATCAATCAGGGAATACTCATGGTCCACCCGAAGACCTCCAAGTGTGGCGGCATGACATCCTCCAGGGCCCAGGCTCTGGCCTTTACGCTGCTGCTGCCCGGCCATCTGCTGCTGGCGGCCTGCGGCAGCTCGGTCGCGCCGGCGGCGGCGCAGGCAGGCTCGTCGGCGGCTGGCGCATCGGCCCGGCCGCCCAATGTGGTAGTGATACTGGCCGACGACCTCGGCTATTCCGATCTCAGTGCCTTCGGCAGCGAGATCAGCACCCCCAACATCGACCAGCTTGCCAGCGAGGGCCGCTTGTTCACCGACTTCCATGCCACGCCTTTGTGCGCCACCTCCCGTGCCGAGCTGCTCACCGGCGTGGATCACCACCTGGTGGGCATGGGCACCCTGCCCGAGAGCACGGCGTTCTATCCGGACGACAATGAATACCAGGGCAATCTCAATGACGGCGCGCCGACCATCGCGCAGCTGCTGAAGGATGCCGGCTATCACACCTACATGGCCGGCAAGTGGCACCTGGGCGGGGGCGGGCCGGTCAATTTCGGTTTCGAGCAGTCCTTCTCGCTCCACTACGCCTCCGCCTTCGCCAGCAATTTTTCGCCGACCGCCAACGGCGGCAAGAACCCGGGCGGAGAGCCTTACTTCGAAAACGGCGTGCAGGCCACGCTGCCGGAGGACTTTTATTCCAGCGACTACTTCACCGCCAAGCTGGAGCAGTACATCGGGCAGGATCACGGCGACGGCAAGCCGTTCTTTGCCTACCTGGCATTCCAGGCCGTGCACTTCCCGCTGCAGGCGCCGGCGAGCTACCTGAACCGGTATGCCGGCAAATACGACGCCGGTTATGCCGCGGTCCGTGCCGCGCGCATCCAAAGACAGAAAAACCTGGGCCTGATTCCGCAGGATTTCAATCCCAATCCCGGCGACGAGGCGGTGATGATCCGCTTCGGACAGCCGGGTGTCCTGCTCAACCAGGCCTGGGACACCCTGCTGCCGGCCCAGCAGCAGAGCGAGGCGCGCATCATGGAGGTTTTTGCGGGGATGCTCACCGATATGGACGACAACGTCGGCAAGCTGGTCGCCTACCTCAAGCAGATCGGCGAGTACGACAACACCGTGATCGTCTTCGTATCGGATAACGGTGCCGACGGCATGGGCTACGGCTTCATCCCCTATGTCGACAGCAAGGACAACACCGATATGAACAACACGCTGGCGAATTATGGCCAGCCCGGCTCCTTCATATTCCGCAGCACCCGCTGGGCCGAGGTCGGCACCGCGCCGCTGCGCCTGTTCAAGGCCTTCACCGCGGAAGGCGGCATCTCCGTGCCGGCGATTGTCCGCATGCCCGGCGGCGCCGCGCCGGTCCCGCCCAGCGGCGCGGTGTCCTCGCTGCTGGACCTGGTGCCGACCATCCTCGCCGCCGCCGCTGTGCCCGCGCCGGGCGCGACCTACCGCGGCCACGACATCGCCCCGCTCGAAGGCGCCTCGCTGCTGCCCGTACTGAACGGAACGCAGACCGAAGTCCACGACGACACCGCCGTCATCGCCGACGAGGTCGACGACATCCGCTATGTGCGGCGCGGACCCTGGAAGATGACGCGCATCGTCAACTACATGCTGCCGTCGGCGGCCCTGCTGCTGAACCACGACTGGCAGCTTTACAACATGGACAGCGATCGCGGCGAGACCACCGATGTCTACGCCCTCTACCCCGACGTGGTCGCCGACCTGGAGACGCAGTGGCAGGCCTATGTCGCCCGCGTCGGCGCCGTCAACCCGGTGCTGCCGCCCATCCTGGTGCCGATGGACCAATGAACCGGCGCGGCCTGTGGGTGGCCGGTGCGGCCCTGATCGCGGCGGTCCTCGCGGGCGCGGGAATCTGGGCCGCCGACGGTTACTCGCCGGCCGGGTCTGAGCTTGCGCCGCTGGGGGATCGTTCGCGCTGTGCCGCCTACAGTGGCTTGCCGCAGGCCTGGGGCGAGGACCGGCATGCCGGAATGGCGCGCATCGCCGGCGGTGACTTCGGCCTGGGCAGCCAACGCGGCTACGGCGAGGAGCGCCCCGTGGTGCGCGCGCATATCGCGGGCTTCTGGATCGACCGCACCGAGGTGACCAACGCCCAGTTTCAGAGCTTTGTCCAAGCTACTGGCTACATCACCGAGGCGGAACGCCATCCCAGTGCGGCCGTGTTCCGCGTCGACCCCAATTCCGCTCTCACGCCCGGCAGCTGGTGGCACCTGGTCGAGGGCGCGGACTGGCGCCATCCGCAAGGGCCGGGCAGCGACATCGCCGGCCGTGGACACGAGCCCGTGGTGGACGTCACCTACGCCGACGCGCAGGCCTATGCCCGTTGGCTGGGCCATCGCCTGCCGGACGAAGCCCAATGGGAGTATGCCGCCAAGGCGGGCCGCGGCGACGCGGAGGCCGACCGCGCGCTGCGCGATGCCCAGGGC
This sequence comes from Verrucomicrobiota bacterium, assembly GCA_903970595.1. Classification (GTDB taxonomy): domain Bacteria; phylum Pseudomonadota; class Gammaproteobacteria; order Nevskiales; family Nevskiaceae; genus Nevskia. Next base: position 15,177 of record CAJCJI010000511.1, on the reverse strand, counting down.
CGTCCCCAGGCAAATTTCTGGCAGGGCGCATTCCCTCTGCAGGACCGGGGCGAAGACGGCTTCACCGGCCTCGCCCCGGTTGGCTGCTATGCCGCCAACCCAAATGGCCTGCAGGACATGGTCGGAAACGTATGGGAGTGGACCAGCGACATCTACCAGGACCACCACGGCGGCGGCCTGGCCGAAAGCCAGACCGTCATGCCGGTGCGCAGCGGAGCTCCGCGCCGTGTGATCAAGGGCGGCTCCTACCTGTGCTCCCTCGACTACTGTGCCCGAGCGCGTGCCTCTTCGCGCCAGGCGGAGGAATTCGATCTGCCGGCGGCGCACCTGGGGTTTCGCACCATCTCGGATTAAAAATGCGTGCGGGCAGGAAGCCAGCGCAATTCGACAGCCGCGCCGCGAAGCGGGATCGGCTTGAATGAATGCCTAGTCGGTGGAGAGCGCGCTGATCATAACGTAATAGCCGTCCGGATCGTGCAGGGCGAATTCCATGGTCCCCGTGGCTGGATTCAGATGAGGTTCCTCCGCGAGGGCGGTCACCAGCGTGCGTGCTCGCGGCAAGGCTTCGTCGAAATCATCCACGCGAAAGAACAGGAGCAATCCATTACCGGGCCCGGAGTCGCTGGGGCCGAGCAACGGAGGATGTTCGTGCTCGCCCCAGGAATGCAGGCACAGCAGGACGGTTCCGTCCGTGTCCAGTATCTGTCCGAAATAGTCGTGGGCGGGAGAAGTCCGCGGCAGGCCAAGCAGCGACTGATACCACTTGAAGCTGAGGGCAACGTCGCCAACGCCGATGATCGTCCACGTACGCTTCACGGTTGCCTCTTCGGGGCTAAGGCTGGTTGGAGACGGAACCTCCAGACGCCGCCATCTTAAGGCGGATCGATTTTGGGCGGCAAGAAAGCTGCCATTCGCGGCAGGCCGCTTTGAGCCGCATGCTGCCGATACCTGCAAGACCGGCGCTTACCGACGCGGCTCTTTCATGGAATCCGCAAAGCGCTGTAACAGGCGGGCAAACTCTTCACGCTCTTCAGCGGACCACTCCCGCAGGATTTCCCCCAACAGGAATCGCCGCGCCTGCGTGATGGCCAGGATCGCGCGGGCCCCCGCCTTGGTAATAACGGCCTCCCGCGTGCGCAGATCTTCGCCGGGCGGAGGCCGCGCAACCATGCCCAGGCTCTCGAGCTTGGCGAGTTGTCGGCTTACCGTGGACGGATCGCGGCCCACCTGATCGGCGAGAGCGGAAACGCTGATTTTCTTCGAGCGGCTCAGGCCCACCAGCAGGGGGAACAGCGCACGATCCAGACGCACGCCGGCCGCCTTCAGCAGCACCTCGTCATGCCGCGGACTGTTCATGCGGCCCATCAGGTCCAGCAGCGCCGCGGCGACCGCATCCACATTATGTGTATTATACATGCTTTACACCGCGCTTGCGCTTGCTTATGATGCATGCATCATACACGTATATGGAGCGACGCCGTGGCATCCCAGAAAACCGTGCTGCTGATCATGGGCAGCACCCGCGCCGGCCGCATCTGCCCCAGGATCGCGCAATGGGTTGCGCAAATCGGCCGTGCCCAGACCGGCCATGCCTTCGAGATCGTGGACCTGGCGGACTGGCCGCTGCCGATGGACGACGAGCCGGGCATCCCGGCGATGGGCAACTACGTCCAGCCGCATACGCAGGCTTGGAGCGCTAAGATCCGCAGCGCGGATGCAGTGATCTTCGTCACCCCCCAATACAACTGGGGCTATCCGGCGGTGCTCAAGAACGCGGTCGATCACCTTTATCATGAGTGGCGCGACAAGCCCGCCATGATCCTCAGCTATGGCGGTCACGGCGGCGGCAAGTGTGCCGATCAGTTCAGGCAGGTGGCCGGTGCGGTGCACATGAAGCTTGTGCCGACATCGCCGGGCATCACGCTGCCGGAGGGGGTGATCCGCCAGGGAGCGCCGTTCGATCCCGCCAGCGATTTCCAGCAGAGTTTGCCCTCGATCCGCGCGGCCCTCGGCGAGCTGGCCGCGCAAATCAACCCGGTCTCGGCGTCTTGAGAAGGGGCAGGGCGCCGTCCACCGCGATCATGGGTTTGGCCTCGGCTTGCGGGCCGGCCGCGAGCTTCGACCGGGCCTGTGACCGGCGGACCGCTTCTTCCACCATCTGCTTTGCCATGGCCTCGCTGATGCCCTGCAAGGCCATCGAGAACCGGGAGTAGGCCTCGCCCAGATCCCGGTGTCTCCGCAGGCTTCCCTCGACGAAATGGTAAGCGCAGGGTGCCGCCTGCTTCTGTGGCTCGACGATCTGGCCGCTCGTGACCTGCCGGAAAACCGGCATCAGTTCGCGCAGGCACAGCCCGGCATCGGGTTCCGTCGCCGAGTAGCGCTGCAACAGCGCCGCCAGGGTGCGGCAGCTCTGCTTGAGGTCTTCAGGATCGATTTTGGGTTTGAAGGCCGTTGCCGGCTGTGCCGGGCTCGCCGGTGGTGTCGGCCCGGCCGGATCGCTCAAGCGTGCAGGTGCCGCGGCCGGTGCTGCGGCACGCATGGGCGCGGCGGCTTTGGCCGCATTCAGGCGCGGATTGGTGGCGGCGATCAGGGCCGCGGTATCCGCTTCGGCGCGGGGCCAGAAGCCTGTGTAATTCTTCGGTTCCACCCGATATTGATTCCCGCATTGCACGCACCGCCCGGTGCAGCCGAGCGGCTTGCCGGAGTTGAGCGGCACGAAAAGCACATGACTTTTCAGGGCCCGCTGCGTCACCCTGAAGGAACGAACGGTCTTGCAAGCCGGGCAGAATTCGGCAACGTAACCCAGCGAGCGCGAATACGCGCGCCGTCCCCAGACGATAAAAAACATGGCGGGCTCCCCCAGCTTTTGCCGCCTAGGCTAATGAGCCCGATCATCCAGTTCAAGAACCGCTGTGTCGGAGCCGCGGTCTACGGCGGGCGGCGGGAAAGCAGCCTCGCGGTCCGGCAAGCGCAGCGTGCTACCGGCGGCAAACTCGAGTGCGATCCAGCGGGATATCGCCTCTACTGCGGCTGCCGCGAGCGGCGCTCTTCGTCCCGGCGCGTCTGCTCTTCCGGGCTTACCGGCGCTACGACAAGCTGCATCTTCTCGACCACGGTGGCCGGCGGCGCCGCAGCCGGCGGCTGATTGCAGCCGGCGAGCGCAAGTGCCGCGGGCAGGCAGGCGCATAGCATCGCGGCGCGGACCTTCGCATGGAGAATCGTCCCGCGTTCCGGCGTTTTGTTCATGCAAATTCTCCCAAAGTAGCTGCTTGCCCGCTCACCGCTTTCTACGGCAGCGCGGGCAGTTGCGCACAGGCGGCATTCGCCGCCGGTCCGGATGAGTTGCCGCGGAAGCGCCGATTCAATAGAAACCACGCGGTGATCAGGGCGGCGCACCAGACCAGGAATATCGCTACCAGGAAGACGGCGGTCCACCAGGAGAAAGCCGGCGACGGCGCTTGCAGCACCATGCCGATCTGTTGCATGTCGGCAACGTAGGCCTTCATGCCATCGACATTGTCAAGGGCGGCGGCAGCCATCATCTGAGGCATCGCGCCGTTCATCGCAGACCCGTCTCTGCGCCGATGCCCGCCGCGGGGCGCGCCAGGAACGCCCGATAGCGGTCGCGGATGCCGCGCAGCTTCACGGTTTCCCGATGAAGCTTGACCAGGGCCAGCACCGCCGCAATCGACACTACCAGCAACAGGGCAAACAGCGGCGCGGCGTAGTAGGCGAATGAAGGGCCGGAACCCGCGGCATGGCCATGCGCAGTGCTGTGGACAGCCTCCACGCGGGCGGGAATGCTGGTCTGGCTGGAACTGTCGGGGAACTTGTCCAGAAGGTTCATCGATGCCGTTTCCTCCGCGGAGAAGTCCGGGGCAACAGGGTGTCGGATCACGGCATTGATTTCCTATGCTGTCGGAGCGGTTCTTCGAGCGGGTGGCGGACAGCGCCGGCTCAAGATCGTTCCGCGAACATACGCCGCCCGGCGGGCCGCGTCCGTGCGGTGCCAAACGCAACACGCACCCGCCGCTGCTCAGCCTGCCGGCGCCGCCATCCATCCATTGCGCCGGCTGTCAGGCGCGCGCAATGCTCAGTTCCACCAGGTGCTCGTGCCGGTCGTCCACCAGCGCGACCGCCTGGTCCGCCTGCACGATACCGTCCAGCGCCACGGTGGAAGTGGTGGAGCGTGCGCCCGGCGCCGCTGTTTGGCGTACCTGGATGCGGTAAATCGTTTCGCCGTGGCGATAGCTCATCGCGTAGGCCTGCCAGTGTTCCGGCAGGCAGGGCGCGAAGTGCAGCCGCCCGCCTTCGAGCCGCAGCCCCAGCAGCGACTCCAGGATCAGGCGATAGAGCCAGCCCGCCGAGCCGGTGTACCAGGTCCAGCCGCCGCGGCCGGTGTGCGGCGCCACGCCGTAGACGTCCGCCGCGACGACGTAGGGCTCGGCCTTGTAGATGGCGAGCGCCTGCGCGCTCAGCGCATGGTTCACCGGAATGATCAGATCCAGCAACTCCCAGGCGCGGCGGCTGTCGCCCAGGGCGGCGAAGGCCATGGCCGCCCATACCGCCGCATGCGTGTACTGGCCGCCGTTCTCGCGCACCCCGGGGACGTAGCCCTTGATGTAGCCCGGATTGAGCGGCGAGCGGTCGAACGGCGGATCGAGCAGCTGGATCAATCCCCCCGCGAACCCCGAGGCGCGGCGCACCAGGCGCCGCTCCACCGAGTCCATGGCTGTGCGCACCCGCGCGGCCTCACCCGCGCCGGAAAGCACCGACCAGCTCTGCGCAATGGAGTCGATGGCGCATTCCGGATTGGCCGAGGAGCCAAGGGGCGTGCCGTCGTCGAACCAGGCGCGGCGGTACCACTCGCCGTCCCAGGCGTGGCCCTCGATGTTGCCGCGCAGCTGCGCGGCCTCGTCCCGGCAGCGTTCCGCGAACGCCGCATCGCCCCTGGCGGCGGCGAGCGCGGCGAACGAGATCAGCACATCGTAGAGAAAGAATCCCAGCCAGACGCTTTCGCCCTTGCCGTGGATGCCGACCAGGTTCATGCCGTCGTTCCAGTCGCCCGAGCCCATCAGCGGCAGGCCGCGCTCGCCGAAGCGCAGGCCGTGCAGGATGGCCCGGACGCAGTGTTCATACAGACTCGCCGCTTCCGCGGAACTGCCGGGCAGATCGTAATAGGACTCCTCCTCGGCGCCGAGCGGACGGGCACTGAGGAAGTGGGCGGTCTCGTCGAGCACGCCGCTGTCGCCGGTGCTCAGCACATAGCGGCAGGTGGCCAGCGGCAGCCACAGGAAGTCGTCGGAACAGCGCGTGCGCACACCGCGCCCGGCCGGCGGATGCCACCAGTGCTGCACATCGCCCTCGGCGAACTGGCGCCCGGCGCAGCGCAGCAGGTGCTGGCGCAGCAGCTGCGGTTCCGCATGCACCAGCGCCATCACATCCTGCAGCTGGTCGCGGAAGCCGTAGGCGCCGCCCGACTGGTAGTAACCGCTGCGCGCCCAGACGCGGCAGGCCAGGGTCTGGTAAAGCAGCCAGCCGTTGGCCAGCATGTTGAGCGCCGGGTCCGGTGTCTGCACCTGCACCGTGCCCAGCGTGCGCTTCCAGTAGTGCCGCACCTTCTCCAGCGCGGCGCGTGCCGAGCCCGGGCGCCGCAGCCGCAGGGCCAGTTCGCGGGCCTGCGCCAGGTCGCCGCCGGCGCCGAGGCGGAAGATGATCTGCCGCTCCTGCCCATCCGCCAGGTCGAACGGGACCTGGATCGCGCCGCAGGGATCCAGCGCGGCGCCGAGCCTGCCGGACAGCCGGGTGCGCGACATCGCATCCGGCCTGGCCAGCGTGCCGTTGCGGCCGAGGAACTCGCCGCGGTCGCCGCTGAGGGTGCGCGAAACATCGTCGACGTCGAAAAAGGCGACACGCCCGCCGAACTCGGTGCTGTAGGCGTTGCGCGCGAACAGCGCGCCGCTGGTCGCATCGATCTCGGTGACTGCGTGCATGGCGCACTTCGAGCGCAGGTCGCCCAGCACCCACTCCACGTAGCCGGTGGCCGAAAGCTTCCGGTTGCGCCCCGAGACGTTGCGCAGCTTCAGCACCCAGAACTTGACCGGTTCCTCCAGGTCCACGTACACCGACAGCTCCGAGCGGATGCCGGCGGTGGTGTGCTCGAACACGCTGTAGCCGAAGCCATGCCGGGTGAGGTAGGGCGCTGTGCTGCCGCTAGGCCAGGGCGTCGGCGACCAGAAGTGGCCGCTTTCCTCGTCGCGCAGGTAAAGCGCCTCGCCGCCGGAGGCGCCGACCGCATCGTCGCTCCACGGCGTCAGGCGGAATTCGTGCGCGTTTTCGCTCCAGGTGTAGCCCAGGCCGCTTTCCGATACCACACTGCCGAAACCGGGGTTGGCCAGCACGTTGACCCAGGGCGCCGGCGTGGTCCGCTCCTGCGTGGTCGTGATCAGGTACTCGGTGCCGTCGGCGCTGAATCCGCCCAGCGGATTGGCCAGGACGAGAGCGGCGCGCGGCGGCTCGGGTGCTGTTACTACCTCGGCCCGGTACGCTCGGCTTGGCGTCAGCCGCGCGCCGCGCTTCTCCGCCTGATTCCTGCGGCCGACCTGTTCCTGCAAGCTGCCGCGATTGTCGGCGACGATGATCCGCGCCACCGCCTGCAGCAGGATGCGGTCCTCCTGCGGGATCTGCTCGGCCGAGCGCACGAAGATGCCGCCGGGCCGGTCGATCGCATGGCCTTCCGTGCCGGTGGCGATCAGCCCCATGATCTGGTCCTGCAACTGCTGCCGGTAGCCGTCGTGATCCTCGTTCCAGATCACCAGGTCGACCGCCAGCCCCTTCAGGCGCCAATAGGCGTGACACTGGATCAGCTGCGACGCCAGTCCGATGTGGGCGCTGTGCGCGATTTTCAGCAGCACGATGGGAAGATCGCCGGAGATGGCATAGCCCCACAGCCCGGACTGCCCGCGCCGGTTCTGCAGCAGGATGGCGGATTCCGCGCGCAGGGCCGCGTTGGCGTAAAGCACCGAGCCGGCCATGCGCCGGTACAGCTGCGCGTCGGACTCGGCCGCGTTGATCTGCCGCAGGATCACGCCGCCGTGGGTCCAGGCCAGATCGATCACGCGGTCGGCCAGATGCCGATCCTGGTACTTCTCCACCAGGGCCATGCAGGCCTCGCGGCCGTCGGCCGCGCCGAAGATCAGGTCGACGGTGGCCGATTCCCCGGCGTCCAGCACCACCTGGCAGCGGATGGCCACGATCGGGTCCAGCACCGAGCCGGCGCTGCCGGACAGCGCGCCGGCATCGAGCATGGCCTGCGGCGCCGCGGCGCTGCGGCCGCGGCCGATGAAGCGCATGCGGTCGGTTTCGCAGGAGACCTCGCCGACTTCGCTGTGGTGCGGGGTCAGCAGGTGGAACATCCACGGCGTCGGCTCGTCGATCGAGCGTTGCCGCCGCGTACACAGGATGGCGCGGCGCTCGGGCAGGATCTCGGTTTGCACGAACAGCTTGCCGAAGCCGGACTGCATCAGATCCGCGGCCGGTGCGGTCAGCACCACCTCGGCGTAGCTGGTGATTTCGATGGTGCGGCGCTTGTGCCCGCGATTGGTGAGGCGCAGCCGGCGCAGTTCGATGTCGTCTTCCGGCGAAACCACGATCTCGGAGTAAGCCTCGATTTCATCGTCGCGCCGGCGGAATTCGGCGCGGGCTTCGGAGAACAGCGCCGCATAGCTCTGCGCCTGCTTCAGCGTGGGCTGGTGCGCGGCCGACCAGAATTCGCCGCTCTGCACGTCGCGCAGATACACGAAGCTGCCCCAGTTGTCGCAGGTTTCGTCTTCGCGCCAGCGCGTGACGGCCAGATCCTTCCAGCGGCTGTAGCCGCCGCCGGCATTGGTCAGCATGACGTGGTAGCGGCCGTTCGACAGCAACTGCACTTCCGGCGTCGCGGTACCGGCGCGTATGGGGGCCGGCATGGTGTTCTGCGCGGCATTGGAGAAGGCCGCGGCTTGCGGCATCTGCGCCCCGCGCGTCTGCAGGGCGGAAGTTTTCGGAACGCGTTCCTGCAGCAGCAGCAGGGTGGCTTGAACCTGGGGGTCCGACTCGAAGCGGCGCTGCATCGGCCGGTCGAGCAGCAGGTGCGTGAGCGACAGCAGGATCATGCCCTGGTGATGGGCCATGAAGGAACGCACCACGGCGCCGGACTGCCCGCGCGTCAGGCGTGAGGGTGTGTAGTCGATGGCCTCGTAGAAGCCGTAGCTGCCGGCGAGGCCGCCGGCTGCCAGGCGCTGCAGATTGGAGCAGGCCGCCTCCGGCGCCACCATCAGGGCCAGCGCGGTGGCATAGGGTGCCACCACCGCATCCTGGGCCAGGCCGCGCTTCAAGCCCAGCCCGGGAATACCGAAGGCATGGTACTGATAGTTGAGGCCGGCATCGAGGGTGTTGTAGCCGGATTCGGATACGCCCCAGGGCAGGTCGCGCTGGTTGCCGTAGGCGATCTGCCGCGCCACCGCCGCCCGGCAGGTCTGGTCGAGCAAGGTGCCGTCATAGCTGGGCATCACCAGCATCGGCATCAGGTACTCGAACATCGAGCCGCTCCACGACAGCAGGATCGGCTCGCCGCCGGATGCGGCGCGCAAGCGGCCCAGCGCGAACCAGCTTTCCTGGGGCAGCTGCCCCTGGGCGATGGCGACGAAGCTGCACAGCCGCGCCTCCGATGCCAGCAGATCGTAGAAGCTGTTGTCGCGGCGGAATTCGTCCGCGTTGTAGCCGATGGCCAGCAGGTGACGCTCGCGGTCATAGAGGAAGCCGTAATCCATCGCGGCAAAGCCGCCGGCCTCCCGCGCCAGCTTCTCCGCCGCGGCGATCTGTGCTGCACAGTGCCCGCTGCCTGCCGCAAGCATCAGGCGCAAGGCCGACAGCCAGCTGCTTTGCAGCGCCGTCGCCTCCTGCCGCAGGCGCGCATCGATCTCCGGCAGCAGGCGGTCGGCGCATCCGGCGAGGTCGCGCAGCGTCGGCATGGCGCCGGCCTCGCCGAGCAGGGCAAAGCCTGCCTGTTGCGCCAGCGCATCGGCGAATCCCTGCAATCCGTCCGGCACCGCGGGCGAGGCCAGCCACGGCGCCAGCAGCCTCAGCTCCTCCAGTGCTTCATGGCATTGATCCGCAAACGCCTTGCCCCCCTGCGCCTCGCCGTGCGCGACCTCCAGCAGCCCGCGCCATACCGCCGGCAGAGTTTCCGGGCGCAGCGCGCAGGCATCCAGCAAGGCTTGCAGCCGGGCGATCGGCGCCTGCATCGACGGCGGAGCCGCTTCGGCATGCAGGCCCAGCGTATCGGCCAGTCCGGCGAACCACTGCGCGCCGGCGATCCTGCGATCGGGCAAGGCCAGCAGGCCCGCGCGCAGCGTCAGCAGATGGCCGGCAAGATTGCCGCTGTCCACCGACGAGACGTAGCGCGGCGGCAGCGGCTCCAGCGAGAGCGTGTCGTACCAGTTGTAGAAATGACCCTGGTGCCGCTGCAGCACCGCCATGGTGTCGAAGGTACGGCCGGTGCGGTCGAGCAGGGCGGCGGCGGTGATGTAGCCAAAGTCCCAGGCCGACAGGTTCGCCAGCAGCGCCAGGCCCATATTGGTCGGCGAGGTGCGGTGGGCCAGCAGCGGACCGGGCTGCTCCTGGAAGTTGTCGGGCGGCAGCCAGTGGTCCTCGGCGACCACGAAGCGCTCGAAGAACCCCCAGGTCTTGCGCGCCGTCCGGCGCAGAAAGACCGTCTGCTGCGCGCTCAACTGCGCCTCGCGGCGCCGCAAGGGCCGGCTCAACCACCAGGCCAGAGCGGGTGCCGCGAGCCACAGGCACAGCATGGGCACGGCCGCCGTCAGCGCCAGGGCGGAGGCATGCCAGGCCGTCGCCGCTGCCATGACAGCGGTGAACGGAGCGATCCACATGCTGCGGTAAGAAGCCGCTACGCCATCATCCGCCGGCCGTTCGGTGCCGCTGGAGACGCTCCACTCCAGCAGATGGCGATGGCTGATCCCCACGCGCCAGCCCGTGCGCAGGATCGCAAGCAGGCTGAACCAGGCCTCGTACGGCAGGCAGGCGATCCTGAATCCGGCCAGCGCAAGGTTGCGCCCGGCCGCGCTCGACGCCGCGGCCAGGTGCTGGGCCAGCCGGATTTCCCGGGGTTTGCGCAGGGCGTCCAGCAGGCCAGCCAGCAGCGGCGGAATCAGCACGATGCCGAGCGCCGTCAGCGTCCACAGCCAGGGCCGGGGCAGGTCCGACCAGCCGAACAGCAGCAGCAGCGTCAGCGCGGCCTGGGTCAGGCTGCGCCGCAGATTGTCGAGGATCTTCCAGCGCGACAGCGCCGACAGCGGGTTGCGCAGCGCATGGCCGTCTTCCCCGGGCACCGTGGGCCACAGCCATCGCGCGATCTGCCAGTCGCCGCGCATCCAGCGCTGCTGGCGCTTGACGTCGGCGTCGTACCCGGTCGGGTATTCCTCGAACAGGTGCACATCGCTGAGCAGGCCGGAACGGGCGTAGCAGCCTTCCAGCAGATCGTGGCTGAGAATGCGGTTGTCCGGGAAGCGGCCGCCGAGCGAGCGCTCGAACGCATCCAGGTCGTAAATACCCTTGCCGATGAACGAGCCCTCGCCGAACAGGTCCTGGTAAACATCGGACACGGTTCGGGTGTAAGGGTCGATGCCGGGCTCGTTGCCGCAGAGCCGCGAGTAGAGCGAGGGATTCCGTGCCGAAAGGCTTGCGGCCATGCGCGGCTGCAGGATGCCGTAGCCGCCGCCGACGCGCTGCAGCTTGTCGTCGTAACGGGGACGGTTCAGCGGGTGCGCCATGGCGCCGACGAACTGCCGGGCCGAATCGCGCGGCAGCTGCGTATCGGTGTCCAGCGTGATGACATATCTGACCCGGGACAGGCAGGCGCAGTCGCCGATCAGCAGGGAAAAGCGCTCCCATCCGGAGCCGCGCAGGGCCGCGTTCAGTTCGGCCAGCTTGCCGCGCTTGCGCTCGTATCCCATCCAGGATTTCTGCGAGGCATTCCAGCGGCGCGGGCGGTGGAACAGAAAGAACCGGTCGCCGCCGCCGCGATACAGCTCGTTGAGCCGGTCGATGCCGGCACCGGTCTGCTGCAACAGCGCCTCGTCTCCAGCGAGCGTCTGCTCTTGCGCGTCGGGCAAGTCGGTCAGCAGTCCGAAGTAGACCTGCTCATCCCGGTTGCCCAGGAAGCGTACTTCGAGTGCTTCGAGCAGGGCTTCGATGCTGCGGCTGTCGCCCAGTAGGGTCGGTATCACCACCAGGGTTTGCAACTCCGCCGGCAGACCCCGCGAATAGTCCATGCGCGGCAGCAATTGCGGCACCGCCAGCAGGGTCGCGCACCAGTTCGATAGCGCCGAAGCCAGCTGGCTTGCGCCGAGCAGGGCGAGCGCGCCCAGCAGCGCCAGGTGCCAGCCGGCCACGCCGTCCTCATGCGCCCGCCACAGCAGGCCGCCGGCGCACAGGACGGTCAGCAGCAGGATCATCCCCAGATGCACCAGCAGAGGGAAGCGGCGGAACAGTCTGCGCGGCTGCTGCAGAGGCGGAACGCGGAATTCAACCGCCTGCTCCAGCTGCGGCAATCCCCGGTCGATCAGATAGAAGCCGACATGGGCGCGGTGATCCCCGGTACCGATGCTGCCGTGGACTTGCGCCAGGCCGATCGCGGCGCGGGCCACTTCGATTTCGGACAGGCGGCTGCGCTTGGCCAGCCGGTCGATCACGCGCCGGTAGCGATCGCGCGTGGCGAAATCCATCGCGCGGTATTCGCCGGCGGGGTCTTCCTGCAGCACCTGCTCGACCAGGCTCATGGCCTCGACAAATAGGCGCCAGTCCGTCGCCCCCAGGAAACGCAGGCTGCCGACGGAATTGCTCATCGACACCTGGTCCGCCGCCTGCTGCTGATTCTCCGACTGCACCATCTGCTCGATGGTCAGGCTGGACTCCGCCAGCCGCTGCTCGATCCAGGTCAGCGGCAGCGCCAGGGAAGGGCCGTGACCTTGCAGGCGGCGCGTCAACTCGGCCACGAACGCACTGGCCATGGGCGGCTGCGACCGTGCCATGTCGGCGATCACCAGGATCAGGCTCTTCGGATCGCTGGCGGCGGTCTCCATCATCTGGTTGGCCCAGTCCTGCGCCTGGTTCGAGTGAATCCTGGCGGCGGTGATGCGCGCGCCGACGCGGCGCAGGTTCTCGATCAGCGCCAGGCGCAACATGATCGGGATCGCCCACAACTCGCCCAGGGTCAGTGGAGTGACGGTCTGATAGGCCGAGACAAAGCGGCGCAGCGTTTCCCCGTCGACCCGTCCGTCGCCATGCGAGATCGCCTCCAGGGCCAGGTCATACACGCGCGGCAAGCCGCCGGACGGACCTTGCGCCAGGCGCGGCAATTCGCGGCTGTAGTTCGCCGGCAGGTGCTGCCTGGCGGTGCGGATCTGCTCTTCGATGAGGTAGAAGTTGTCGAGCAGCCACTCGCCCGCCGGCGCAATACGGCGCTGCGCTTTGACCGTGGCGATCAACAGATTGCAGGTTCCGATCAGGACCTGCTCATTTTCGGCCAGCCGCTGCAGCAGCCGGTCGCGCCGGCCCGAGCCGCTCAGGGCATGGGTGCCGGCCAGTGCCTTGCCGTGCTGCTCCATCTGGTCGGCGCTGAACAGTTCCGCCCGCAACGGCGTCTGATCGTCGGGATTGTCGAGGACGGACTGCTCGCGGCGCAGCCCCAGCCAGTGGATCGCGCTGTTGCGGAGGAAGGCATCGAACATCCAGCCTCTATTCATCGGTCCGGGGAAATGCCGGTCGCAGCGGCCTGTTCCTGGACCTCGACGGCCGCCCGCAGGCGCCCGCCGATCGCCGCGGTCCTATCCATGTCACTGCTCATAGTCGATCTTCGAGAATGCCGCCAAGAATTCCACCGGATGCCGCAGCGGCGAGCGCCCGGTCCATCGGATCGAGAATAGCCGGGATGCCGCGATCCTTATGTACGGCGCGACACATGGGACGGAGCCGCCGGCCGGCAGGGTGCGCAAACGCACAGACGCCAGCGTTGCGCAAGCCGCATTGTGCGCAGCCAAATTCAAAGCCGATCAAGGAATACAACATGAAACATCTACGACCCCTCGCCCTGGCCCTGGTCCTCGCGACCGCGCCGATCCTGCCCTTTGCCGCGATCGCCAGCGGCGCCAGTGAATCCAGCGCCGCGGATCTGGATCGGGACGCCGCGCAAGCCTTGCAGAACCTCTACAAGACCAATCCGGTTGCCCTGGATATTTCCAAGAAAGCCCGCGCGATCCTGGTGTTCCCCAACATCATCAAGGCCGGCCTGGTGTTCGGCGGCGCTTACGGCGAAGGCGTCCTCTACTCGGGTGTGAACGTGGATAGCTACTTCAATTCCGTTGCGGCGTCCTGGGGCTTGCAGGCGGGCGCCCAGTCCTACGGCTACGCGGTGTTTCTGATGAGCCGCAAGGCCGTGAACTACATCCACGCCACCCACGGCTGGGAAATCGGCGTCGGTCCGACGGTGGTGGTGGTGAACGAAGGCGTCGCCAAGAATCTTTCCACCTCGACCCTGAAGGACGATGCCTATGCCTTCATCTTCGACCAGCAGGGACTGATGGCCAGCCTGAGCATCGAAGGCACCAAGATCTCCCACATCAAGCGCTAGTGCCGCTGCGCCGGCGCCCGCTGGCGTTGGCCGCGTCCGGCAGAGCCCCGATGCGCCCTGTGTGCGACTCCGTACAGACTCCATTGCATTTCTGGAGGAATATTCAGATCACCTGAGTCCGAGCATCGATCCCCTGAGCGGCGACCGCCTTCCCTTCATTCCGGGGCGTTAGCCAGATCCGGACTCAGTATTGACCCCTGGACGCGGGTGACCGCTCCCAGGGGTTCTCTTTTTTTGGCTGGCTGCCTGGTCCGTTCATGATCGGGCTCGGCCTGCAGGGAGATGGGTGCTCTTGCGCACAGACAAGGTCTGGTTTTTTGGGCATTGTCGAATCCTGGCCGCGCCAGCCGCTTTCGTCGCGAGCCTCGATGTTCCACAGGTGCCCGGTTCACGGCACCGCTGATCAGGTACCCCTCATGCAAACCGAATCGACCAATCCGCGCTCAGGCGCCAACGGGCAGGGCGCGACTGCGGCCGCTCCCGCCGCCGAAGGCAATCTCTCCGGCGTCACCCTGGAATTTCATAATTTCCTGGCCGATATGGAGGACCTGATCAAGGCCACCACTTCGCTCACCGGCGAGGACCTGGCGCGCGCCAGGGCCAAACTCGGCGAGCGGGTCGCCGCGGCGCGGCAATCCGTCGAAGCGATGGGCGGCGCGATCGCCCACCGGGCCCGCAACACCGCCGCCGTCACCGACGCCTACGTGCACGAGCAGCCCTGGAAGGCGGTTGGCGTCGGCGCGCTGGTCGGCTTGCTGCTGGGCTTCGTCCTGGCGCGCCGCGCTTAGGCGATGGCCGCGGACTCCGCCAGCCCGGAGCCGAGCCGCGCAGCGGCCGGCATTGGGTTGCTGGAAGCGGTGCGGAACCTGCATTCCGCCGGCGGGGCGCTGCTGGTCCAGGCATTGCTGCATGGACAACTGGCGCGGGTCGAGTGGGAGGAAGAGAAGCATCGCCTGCTGCAGCTGCTGCTGGCGAGCTTGTTCGGCTTTGCCTGCCTGCTGTGCCTGCTGCTGTTTGCCGGCGGCGTGGTGCTGGTGGTGTGCTGGGAAACGGCATACCGCATCCCTGCGGCCCTGTGCCTGATCCTGCTTTACGGCTTCGGCGTGGCCGCCGCGTGGCGGCGCATTCAAGCCTGTTCGGTGCTGGGCGAACGGGCTTTCGCGGCCTCGCTCGAAGAGTTTTCCGCCGACGCGGCATTGCTCAAGTCGCACCTATGACCTACGCGGGCAAATCATCGCTGGCCGAGCAACGCCGCTCGATTTGCCAACAACTGCAGCTGCAGCGCGAGGTCGTCGCGCTGCAGCTTGTGCCGGACGCCGAGGCTCGAGGGGGCTTTCCGCGCAGCATGACCATGCGCCTGCTGATCCAGCGGCCGGAGCTGGCGGTCAGGTTGGTGACCCTGCTGGCCGGCCCGCGTTTCGCCGGGGAAGTGTCCGCATCGCTTGAATTCGTCAACGGCATGGCAGGCCGCCGCGCGCGCAGGCCTGCAC
>CAJCJI010000510.1 GCA_903970595.1 Verrucomicrobiota bacterium | reverse complement strand
AGGAATTGAGCGAAAGCCGCCGCCGCTTGTTCGCGAGCCTGCGCAGCGTGCTGGCCTCGCGTCTGAGCGAATGCGTGCTGCATGAGCTGCGCGGCCCTCTCAACGCCGTCTCGCTGCATGCCGACCTGATCGGCCGCATGCTGCCGACCGGCCGATCCCCGATGCCAGCGGAGCGGCTGGCGGCAAGCGTGGAGGTCATCAAGCAGCGGCTGGCGGAACTCGGGCGGCGCCAGGATGCGGTGGCCGCGCTATGGCTCGAGGACCCGGCGACGACCGTACTCCCCCCGCAGCCGGTGGGGACGGTAATCGATTCCAGCTTGCGGCTGATCCGCGCCTACCTGTCGACCCAGGAACTGCAGCTGCGCAGTGAGTCTCTACAGCTCCTCGCCGCGCCGAGTCTTGAAAGCCGCCATGCGGCGAGCCTGCAACTGGTAATGCTCGCCGCCCTGTTGATCGCCTGCGCCGGGATGAAACGCAACGAAGCGAACAAGAGCGGCAGCGTGATCGCGCTGGCGGCCGCAAGCGGCGCAAAGGGCACGGTTCTGGAACTGCAATCGGCTCTCGATGCCGGATCTTTGGCGCGAGAACTCGCGGATACCGATATCGACGGCTTGCTTGCCGCATTCGCCTTGTTATTGGAGCCGGCCGGCATCGTCCTGGATGCGCTGCCTCAACAAGGGCTGCTGCGGCTTGAATTCCCGATTGGCTGAGCGCTGCGCGGGCAGGACGCGAGTGTCAGGCTTCAAACGACGTGGTCGCCGCGTCGGTCCGCTTCCATCGGCGGAGGCCTGGAACTCCCGATGGAACAGTACTGGCACAGCACCACAATCAGCTTTTCCAGATCCACGGGCTTGGCCAGATGCAGGTCGAAGCCGCTTTCGAGCGCGCGCCGCGCATCCTCCGCACGCGAGAAAGCGGACAAGGCGATCAGGGGCACCGCGGCCGGCGTGGCGCTTTCACCGATTGCGCGGATGCTGCGCGCGAGTTCGTAGCCGTCGGTTTTAGGCATGCCGACGTCGGACAGGATCAGGTCCATGCGCCGCGAGCGCAACTGCTCCATCGCCTCCGCCGCGGAAGAAGCGGACACCACCTCGGCCCCTTCCTCCGACAGCAGCGAAGTCAGTACCAGCCGCACATCGGCATCGTCGTCCACCACCAACAGGCGCCGGGCGCTCAGACGCCGCCCCCCGCCTCCGGTTTCCGCTTCCGGATCTGCCGCCTCCTCAGAAGGTGCGCCCAAGGCCTCCTGGGTGATCTCCACTTCAACCGGCTGTTGGGTCTGGATCGGCAGGACGACGGTGAATTCCGCGCCGCGCCCGCTGCCGGCGCTTTGCACGCTCACCTGGCCACCGTGCATCTCCACCAGGTGCTTGACGATGGCCAAACCCAGGCCCAGGCCGCCATATTGGCGCGCGCTGGAGACGCTGCCCTGCACGTAGCGCTCGAAAATGAGCGGCAACAATTCCGGAAGGATGCCCACGCCGCTGTCCTGCACTCTGAGTTCCAGGCGCGAGCCGACGCGCCTGGCGCTGACCTGAATGGCGCCCCCCGCCGGAGTGAATTTAATGGCGTTGTTGACCAGGTTGATCACCACCTGGCGCAAGCGATCGGCGTCGCCAATCATCCACAGCGGCGCATCGGTCACTTCCAGCCCCAGATACAGGCTCTTGCCGGTAGCCGCCGGCCGCGCCACTTCGATCGCGGCGCGCAATATCTCGGCCAGATCGATACGCCGCGTCACCAGGGTCAGCTTGCCGGTGATGGCGCGCGACACGTCCAGCAGATCGTCGATCATGCGGGCGAGCGATCGGGCATTGCGCTCTATGGTCTGGAGCTGCGTGCTGATTTGCATCATGGGCGGCGAATCCTTTCCCCTCACCAGGCGCGACAAAAACTGGGTCCAGCCCAGGATCGCCTGCAGCGGCGTGCGCAATTCGTGGGAAACGGTCGAAACAAATTCATCCTTGGCCTGGCTTGCAGCCTCCGCCTCGGCACGCGCCTGCCGTTCCTGCTCGAGCAGGCGCTTGTTGTTCAAGGCCAGCAGTTGCCGCCGGCGGACATCGACAATCATCAGATAGCACAAAAAAGCGGCGAGCAGAGTCGAAATGAAGCTGGGAACCAGGATCGAGACGCGCGCGCTCCGGCGCGCTTTTCCGAATGCCGCGTCCAGCGTCGCATTGGTCTGTGTCCGGTATGCGCTCAGTGCCTCCGCACCGCTGCGCAGCGCATCCATGCGGCTCTTCTGACGCCACACCAGCGGCGCCAGCGTTTCCATGCCGACACGGTCGAACATCTGCTCGCGTCTGAGCACAAAGCTCTGCGACTGCTCCAGCAGCGACAAAACGTCGCGCCTGAATTTCTCCAGCAAGGCCGCAGAGACCTGGTCGCCGCCCAAACCGGGAGCGACCTGTTCAAACCGGTCGAGCTGCTCCCGCAGCGCCTGACGCCCGCGCTCGTAGGGTTCCAGGAATTGCGGATCGCCGGTGATCAGGTAGCCGCGCACACCGGTTTCGACGTCCTTGGCATCGGACATGATCGATTGTATGTGCTGCTCTTCCGCGAGTCCCTGGCGCAGGAGTTCCTGGTCATCGAACACGTTCTGCGCCGACTGCAGGGCAATCCACATATTGAACAGCAAGACTCCGACCAGCACCAGGCCCGCCGCAGCCACCCGATACGGCGCCGGTACCTGATCGAACGGATCCGACCCCCTGAAAATTGACAAGACCCGCCCGAACGATAGACGCTGTATCACGGTATCGGCCAATGCTGAGGAATGGGCCAATTATGCGGTATGAACATGAACAGGAGCACCGTTCGCCGTGTGATTGATCCGCCGGGGAAACCTTTGGGCGATCCGGATTGTCTCACTTCGCAGTGCTCAAGGAAGAACACCATGAATTCAGACCGGGATGCAGCGGTCATTGCGGCGTGTCGATAGCAACGTGTCGCTCCCGTTATATGCCTCGCGCGGCGCGATCCGGTTTCTACTGCATTATGTGATCCGCAGGGCCGGCAGCCATTTCCTGGTGCTGGCCGCGGTGCTGGCTGCAGTTGGATGCGCGGTCGGTTCGCAATATGCGGTGAAGAAGCTGGTCGATACCCTGGGCTCCGGCTCGCCCTCGGACTTCGACCTGTGGAGTGCCGTAGCCATTCTGCTCGGCCTGGTGGCCGGGGACAATCTGCTGTGGCGGCTGGCCGGCTGGGTCTCCACTTACGCCTTCGTCGCAGTCGGCGGCGATATGCGGCTGGAACTATTCAACCATCTCTCGGGGCACGGCACGCGCTATTTCGTCGAGCGCTTCCCGGGCGCGCTGGCCGGGCGCATCACGGTTGCCGCGACCGCGGCCTGGACCATCGAGAGCTCGGTGACCTGGAACACGATTCCGCCCGGCACCGCGGTGCTCGCCAGCATCGTGGTCCTGGGCACGATCAATTGGCATCTCACCGCGGTACTGCTTGCAGTAGTGATCGTTCTCGGGGCGATCATCGGCAAGCTGGCCAGCGGCGGCCGTGACCTGCATCAGGCGTTCGCCGGTCAGGCGGCCAGTGTCAGCGGAGACCTCACCGATATAGTCTCCAACATCGGGCTGGTGCGTGCGTTCGGCTCGGCGGCGCGCGAGCAGGCCCGGCTGAGCCACAAGATCGAAACCGAGATGAAGGCGCAGCGCGCCAGCTTGCGCTCGTTGGAACGGCTGCGGCTGTTTCACGCGTTCACCGTCTTCGGGGTCACTGCCGGCGTACTGGCATGGTCAGTCGAGTTATGGCGCAGGGGCCAGATCACCACCGGCGACGTTGTGCTGACCACCACGCTGGGATTCACTGTGCTGCATGCCTCCCGTGATTTTGCAATGGCCCTGGTGGACTTGGTTCAGCAATTCGCCAAGCTGGGCGAGGCCGTGCAGGTGCTCGGCTTGCCGCACGAGATGCAGGATCTCGGCGACGCCAGGCCGCTGCAGACCCGCGGCGGCGCGATCGCTTTTCGCCGGGTTTCGTTCAGTTACCCCAGCGGGCAACCCGTATTGAAGCTGTTCGAGCTGGAGGTGCAGCCTGGCCAGAAGGTCGGGCTCGTCGGCCGGTCCGGCGCCGGCAAGTCGACCATCCTGGCGCTGCTGCAGAGACATTACGATCCGGCCTCGGGACAGGTGCTGATCGACGGGCAGGACATCAGCCATGTAACGCAGGAGAGCCTGCGCAATTCCATCGCGGTCGTGCAGCAGGAAATTTCGCTGTTTCACCGCACGCTGCTGGAGAACCTGCGCTACGGCAAGCCCGAGGCGAGCGATGAAGAAGTATTCCGCGCGGTCGAGGCGTCGCGCTGCACCGAATTCATCCACCGGCTGCCGCAAGGTTTCGACACCATCGTCGGCGAGCGCGGCATGAAACTCTCCGGCGGACAGCGCCAGCGCCTGGCGATCGCCCGCGCCTTCCTGCGCGACGCGCCGATCGTCCTGCTCGACGAGGCCACCTCATCGCTCGACACCGAATCCGAGCAATCGATCCAGGAGGCGCTGGCGCGGCTGTTCAAGGGACGCACGGTCATCGCCATCGCGCACCGGCTATCGACGCTCGACAGCTTCGACCGGATTCTGGTGCTGGATCACGGCCGCATCGTCGAAGACGGGCCGCCCGCGCTGCTGTTGCGCCGCAAAGGCGGCATTTACAGCCGCATGTATTCACGTCAAATCGCCCCGATGGAACAAATGACGCTGGGATGAGCCGCTCAAGAATACCAAGGCTATGGGTACCGGCACTGCTGCAGAACGTTCTGCTGGCGGCCATGGCGGCTTGCGCACAGCAACCCGTGTCTGACCAGATCGGTCCGGACGCTGCTCAAGCGCCGGCGGCTTCTGCGTCGAGCGCAACGCCGGCTCAGTCGGCGGACAGATCCCAAGCCCAGCCGACGGACCTACAGCAGCCGGAGGACTCTTCCGAACAGCCGTCGGCGCGCGCACCCGCCCAAGCCGGCGCCGCCGAAGCGTCCGCCTCGCTGGCGGCGGCGCAAAAGCTGCCCACCGCCTTCGTCTGCGTGCCCGCGGACGACTGGTCGAAAGCGAAGCTCAAGACCGCGCACAAATCTTCGGCCCAGGTCGCTGCCGCTCCACCGGCAGCAGCCCCGTCCGAAGCCCAAACCCCGCCGCGGCCGGAAAGCCCGGCGCTGATCTCGGTCCTGGGCAAGAAAGTCGTCGGCCGCGATGGCGAAGACCTGGGCCACGTGGTTGACGTGCTGGCCGACAGTGAAGGTCAAACACGCGCCGCCATCATCGATTTCGGTGGTTTCCTCGGCGTCGGCAACCGCCGGGTTGCGGTGGACTGGCGCTCGTTGCAGATCGATTCAGCGAGCCTCGGCAAGCCGGTTGTTCTAAGCCTCAGCCGTGACCAGGTCAAGGCCGCTCCGGAGTTCAAGGAGTTGGATCTCGCCCATCCGCCGATCGTCGCCAACCCGACCGCCAGTGCTCCGGCTCAATCGCGGTGATGGGGCACGGATTTGTCCCAGACCAGCCAGCCCGGCGCCCTCCCTGTCGCGGACTCCCAGCGCGCCGCCAATCGCGGCTTGGACTGGTTCAACCTCTGCGTCGCGAATATCCAGACCGGCTTCGGGCCGTTCATCGCCGTATATCTGATCAGCCGCGGCTGGACCCAGACCGCGATCGGCATCGCCTTGAGTGTCGGCACCATCACCGCGATGGCAAGCCAGGTTCCGGCAGGAGCCCTGGTCGACGCCGTGCGCAGCAAAGCCGCCGTGGCCGCAGCCAGCGTGCTGGCCTTCACCGGCAGCGCCCTGATGTTCGCGGTCTACCCGATCCCCCTGTTTGTCTACCTGGCTGAAGTCCTCCACGGATTCTCCAGCTGCACGCTGGGCCCGGCGGTGGCCGCGATGAGCCTGATCCTGGCGGGGCGCGCCGCGATGGGCACACGGCTGGGACGCAATGCGCGCTACGCGTCGATCGGCAATGGCGTCGGCGCCGCGCTGATGGGTACCTGCGGTTCCTACGTCTCCGAGCGCGCCGTGTTTTTTCTGACCGCGGCGGTCACGCTGCCGGCGGTGTTCGCGCTGCTGCCGCTGCGTCGCCTGGCCCAAAACCAGACCGCGGTGCCAGCAGCTTCCGCAGCGGCATCACCCACCCCGGACCGGAAGGCCGTGATGCGCAGCCTGCTGGATCGCCGCTTGCTGATCTTCGGCGTTTGCGCCATGTTGTTCACCTTCGCCAATGCGCCGATGCTGCCGCTGGCGGCGAGCCTGCTGACCGCGCGCGTAGGCCATATGGCCAGCCTGCTGATTGGCGCGTGCATCGTGCTTCCGCAGCTCATTGTGGCGCTAGCATCGCCCGCGGTGGGCCGCATCGCCGATCGGCGCGGCCGGCTGTGGCCGCTGCTGCTCGGCTTCTGCATGCTGCCTTTGCGCGGCCTGCTGTTCGCCCTGCTGCCGCCCCCTGCCCTGGTGCTTGCAATACAGGCGTTCGACGGCGTAGCGGCTGCCTGCTTTGGCATCATGGTGCCGCTGATCACCAGCGACATTACCGGCCGATCCGGGCATTACAACCTGTCCCTGGGTGTGGTCGGCCTGGCCATCGGCATCGGCGCGACGCTCAGTACCACCGCCTCAGGCTGGATGGCGGATCACTACGGCAGCCGTGCCGCCTTCGTAGGCCTCGCCGCGGTCGGTCTGCTGGGAACACTGCTGGTCCTGACGCTGATGCCGGAAACCTGTCCGCAGCCCGGCGCCGGGGAACACGCGGACGGCGCGGCATCGCCCCAGGCGCAAACGCCAGCCGGAAGCCTCAATAGCGGACCATCACCTGAACCGGTCCGCTCTGTCGCATCACCGCCACGGTGACATCGTCTCCGTGGCGCCGCAGCATCACGTCGGCCGAACCCTCGCCCATGCGCAAACCACGCAGGCACAACTGCTCGAGAAAATCGGGCAAGCACGGGCGGTTGAAGCCGATCTCGCCTTGACCTGCCCGCATCTCCAGACCGGTACTGGCCTGCACCAGAGCCATTATGCTGGCGCTGGCCCAGGCTTGCGGCGCACACGCAACCGGATACTGGGTGGGCGCGTTGTGCCGACGCCGTGAGAAGCCGCAGAACAATTCCGGCAGGCGCCGCTGATCCATGTAGGCGGCGGCTTCGAACAGGCCCTTGAATACCGTCATCACGGCATCCTTCTGACCGTAGCGGGCAAAGCCCAGGGCGATCAGCGCGTTGTCGTGCGGCCAGACCGAACCGTTGTGATAGGACATGGGATTGTAGCGCCGCGCCGACACTCCCACGGTGCGAATGCCCCAGCCGGAATAGCAGTCACGATCCAGCAGCGTCTGGCACAGCCGCCGCGCGCGCTCCTGGCCGGCTATGCCGCTGAGCAGAACCTGCCCCGCGTTGGAGGACACCACGCGACAGGGCTGCTTGTCTCCGTCGAGAGCGAGAGCGTAAGCCGAGAGCTCCTCGCACCAGAATGTCTCTTCAAACCAGCAGCGCAGTGCTTCGGCCTGCGTGTGTAGCTCCGAGGCGCGCTGTTGCAGACCGAGCGCCGCTGCCATTTCCGATGCGGATTGCTTGGCACCATAGACGTAGCCCTGCACCTCGCACAGCGCGATGGGCCCGCTGGCAGCGCGTCCGTCCTTGTGGAAGATGGCGTCGTGCGAGTCCTTCCAACCCTGGTTGGCCAGCCCGTCGTCCGTCATGCGGAAGTATTCGACGAAGCCATCGCCATCGCGGTCGCCGAACTGGTCGATCCAGTGCAGCGCCGCTTCTGCGTGCGGCCATAGCGTGCGCACCGTATCGAGGTCGCCGGTGCGGCGGAAATACTCGCCGAGCAGGAGCACAAATAGCGGCGTGGCATCGACGCTGCCGTAGTAGCGCTCGAACGGCACCTCGCGCAAGCGCGCCATCTCACCGTGCCGCATTTCGTGCAGGATCTTGCCCGGCTCGGCGTCGCGTTCCGGTTCGAGGCGCGTCGCCTGGTTTGCCGCCAGGAAAAGCAGCACGCCCTTGGCCAGGCTAGGGTCCAGCCACAGCGTCATCAGCGCGGTAATGATGCCGTCACGTCCGAACGGTGTGCTGTACCAGGGCGTGCCGGCATAGGGGTATGGCCCGTGTTCGGTATCGGTGACCAGCATGTACAGGTCCGATACCGCACGGTGTGCCACCTCGTTGAACAAGGAATTGGAACTGTCGATGCTGCTTGCGCGCCCGACCGAGCGCCGCAGGGCGCGACGTGCCGCGTGCATCTGTCGATAGAACCTGCGGCCGCTCCACTCCTGGTCCACCGCCAACGGCGTACCGATGCGCATGAACAGGCGCCACGACTGGTGCGGTTGCAGCTTCAGCTCGAATTCAGCGCTTGCGGTGTCGAGGGCATCGGGTGCCGGATCGAAGCGGAACGAAGTGGCGCGCTCCACTTGGTCCAGGCCAAGGTAGCGCAAGGTCACGGCATCGGCGCCCTCACGCCGCGCCGATGTCGTGCCGCGCTTTCGGCGCCGGGTACCGCGCACTTCAAACAGATCGGCGAAATCGGCAGAGAAGCGCAGCGTCAAGCGCAGGCGTTGCGGCTCATCGCTGAAGTTGCGCACCAGCACGCGCTCGTAGCAGGCCTGATTCCAGATGAACTTCAGGCGGTGCAGCTGGATCAGTTCGCGGCGCAGCACCACCCTGCCGCCGACCGTCAGGTCCGGATTGGAGAGATCCGCCGTGAACACCGCATTGTCATCCTGATTGGTCGAACTGAGCAGCAGCGGCGGTTGCTCCTCAAGCAATAGCTCCAGGCGCGAAAGAATGCGCGTATCGTTGTGGTATAGACCATCCGGGCTGCGTGGATCGCCGCCGATGTCGCCGCGAGCGTCGAACACCGCAAAGGTGTCGCCGTGCTTGAGCGTATGCGGTTGCCGCTCCTGCAGCGATATGCTGGCGGAAATATGGAAGTCCGGAGACTCCGATCCGACTCCTACTTCATGCCGCGATTCAGACGCTGGCTCATCTGCTCTGGCGCGCACTGCTTTTACGTCGGACGGCATCGATCAATCTCCGGAGGAACTTTCAGTATGCATATAGAGTCAGTTTCAGGCGCTCCGTTCCAAATTTGATCGGGGACCTGATCCAACACCGTCCGCGGCGGCAATCCGGCGGCAGGGTTACATGAAGGCCAGGAGCAATGGAATGCGAATCCTGGGCGCACGTCAGGCGGCGTACCGATTTGGTGCGCGCGCGGGCGGATTAAGGACATAACACAACGGATCCCGGTGCGCTGGGATTGCCCACTTTCCGATAGAGAGCGAGCAAAGTGATGAAAATTGCACAGGTTGCACCGCTAACCGAAGCCGTTCCGCCAAAGTTGTACGGCGGCACTGAACGCGTGGTCTCCTACCTTTCCGATGCCCTGGTCGAGATGGGCCACGAAGTCACGCTATTTGCCTCCGGAGACAGCCAGACCAAGGCGCAGCTCGAGCCGATCTGGCCACGCGCGCTGCGCCTGGATCCAACTGTGCGCGACCATTTCGCCCCTCTTTTCATGCTGATGGAGCATGTTGCCCGGCGCGCACATGAGTTCGACGTGATCCATTCGCACATCGACTATTTCGGCTATCCGCTGCTGCGCCGGCTGGGCGTGCCCTCGGTGACGACCTTGCACGGCCGGCTCGACATGCCGGAGTTGCAGCCGCTTTACCATCTGAACAAAGAAGTCCCTGTGGTGTCGATTTCGGATGCGCAGCGGATGCCGTTGCCGCACGCCAACTATGTTGCCACCGTCCATCATGGCTTGCCGCAGAGCCTGTTGGCGCCTGGAAGCGGCGCAGGCGGCTACCTGGCATTCCTGGGCCGGATTTCGCCGGAAAAGGCACCGGACGCCGCGATTCGCATCGCCGCCATGGCCGGGATGAAACTGGTCATCGCCGCCAAGGTCGATCGCGCTGACCAGGAATATTTCGAGCAGAAAATCGAACCCTTGCTGGCCCAACCGCATGTCGAATACATTGGCGAAATCGGCGAGCACGAAAAAAGCGATTTCCTCGGCAATGCCGCCGCGCTGCTGTTCCCGATCGCCTGGCGCGAGCCCTTCGGCCTGGTCATGATCGAGGCGATGGCCTGCGGCACCCCGGTTATCGCATTCCGCAATGGTTCGGTCCCCGAGGTTCTGGAAAACAACCTCACCGGGTTCATGGCCGACAGCGAACTGGCCGCGGCGGAGGCGGCAAAGAAGATTACGGAACTCGATCGCCGGCGCATCCGGGCCGAGTTCGATCGCCGTTTCACCGCACATCGAATGGCTGGGGACTACGTCCGCCTTTATCGCAGCCTGCGCGCCTCGCGGACTGCCGACCACGGCAGACCCGAGGCAGACCTGGATCCTTCAATGGCCGCAAGCAATGCTTTACGTATAGTCGGCGCCGCGGCATGACTTCAGACGTACTATCCGGCTTTCATAGGTACACAAACAGCTCCCGCACGAACAGCCTGACGCGCTGCCAACGCAAGACTTGTCCGCTTCAGCAGCGCATCCACCGCCAGCCGCAATGCGAGGTGAACCCGATGCTTTACCGCATGGACAGCATTTCCGGGATGTCGATCGGCGCCAATGACGGCGATATCGGCAAGGTCAAGGATGTGTACTTCGACGACCACCGCTGGGCGGTGCGCTATCTTGTGGTCGATACTGGCGGTTGGCTGGAAGACAGGAAGGTGTTGATCTCACCCTATTCGGTCGAAAATATCGCCTGGGACCGACATGTCGTCGAGCTTGGGCTGTCGAAACAGCAGGTCAGGAACAGCCCCGATATGGACACCGCAAAACCGGTGTCGCGGCAACAGGAGCTGGACCTGTTCACCTACTACGGCTATCCGGACTATTGGGGTGGTCCCCTGTTGTGGGGGACCACCGACTATCCTTTCCGGCTGGTAGGAGGCGCCATCGTCGAAGATCTGCTGGCGGAGAAAGTAGCCGACACAACCCCGCTCGACCCGAATCTTCGCAGCGCCGGGGAGGTGAACGGATATCACATCCAGGCCACCGACCATCCGATCGGCCATGTGAAAGATTTTCTGGTTGAAGCCGATACCTGGGCTATCCGCTACGTGGTGATCGACACACGCAACTGGTGGCCTGGCAAGACCGTGATCATTCCGCCGCAATGGATCAGCCGCGTCGACTGGCCCGAGCGGCTTGTTCACGTAACGGTCACCCGCGAACAGGTCAAGGCGGCCCCGGAGTTCGATCTTGCGGCAAGCTTGACCCGCGAGGCGGAGGAGCGGCTTCATCGCCACTACGAACGCCCTGGGTACTGGAGCGGCCGATCGAACCAGTGAGCTCGTTACGGGACAGCTGACCACGTCTGCATTCAACAAAGAGCCGTTGGCGCGCCCAACGGGTAAAGGGCTAGGCCACAGCCATCGCATCGTTCATCCGCAGGACGGAGTCTGCCGGCTTCGCCAGCCGTGACTTGCCAAGCCAGGCAACCAGGAGCTTTGCCAGATCGGAGCTCATAGCGGGCCGGCTGAAGGTGTGATCGCAATGCGTCAGGTAGTGCGATTCACATTCCGGATATTCTCTCAAGCCGGGAAAGGCATCGATGAGCTGTTCGGCGTAGTTGTAGGTGTATTGCAGCTGACCGGTGTATACGAAACACATGGACAATTCGCGCCGCATCAGGGTGTCCAGATCCCGCTGGACCTGCTGGCGGTCGGGTTGATGAAAATAGCCCACATCGTCCACATCGAACGATTCCTCGAATTGGCGCTGGGCAATGCGGCGGCGGGCAAAACGGAACACACGCTGCGGATCTATGATGCGCTGGAGCAAATAGGTGAAAGCGAAACGCAGGGTACGATAGGCATACCCATCGAGAAAGGCGGCAGCGACAAGGCGCTGGTCGGCAAGCGCCAGCCGATGAACATCATGCGCGCCGGAGCACAGGCCGACCGCCGCGAACCGCGAGCCGTATCCCCGGCCCTGCAATTCATTCATGGCCGCCTGCAGGTCCTGCACCGCACCGCCGCCGCCGGCCGGCGGCGAATCGCCCATTCCCGACAGGTCCAGCCTGAGCGTAACGTAGCCGCTCTGCGCAAATGCCCGCGCCAAGGCCACGTGCAGGCGATTTGGCCCCACACGATGCTCGATGCCGGTGTTCGGAATCAGTACCACGGGGCTTCCGGCGTCTACTTTATCCGGCTCGGCGAGAATGCCCATCAGCCGATGACTGCCGACGGTCGTCACAGTCTCCTTCATGACACTCTCTCCTCCAGAAACCTTGAGGGGCTCGCCTCGTTCGCGTACAGCTTTCTCGCGTATGACATTCCTTGTCCTTTTTCTGCAAGCCTTCCTTGGCCGGCATCGACTTAGGCCTGTGTATTGAACGAACGGTTCCGTCGCGACAAGGGCCGCAGACAAATTCCAGGCAAGAAATCGGCGCCACCCGTATCGACAGTATTTCTGTAACAAATTCAATGCCTTTCGTCTACAGTCTTGTCGCTTGATACAGACAGCAAACGAATCACCGATGGCGGAAACCCGCCTGTGAACGGATGCTGTCGCCCCGCGGCGACAGTGTGCTGTATCCAAAAAAATCCCGGCATTGATCCGGCGCAGTATCCCTCGCACTTTCATGCGGCGGGATATCCCTCAGGCCGTGCTCGATGACATCCTGCTGTCGTGCGCAATGCGCCCGGGATCGAACGCCAGCCTCAGGGACTCGCCCAGGAAACGGTTTGCCGACAGCAGCAGTTCTCGGGTCAGCGGCGCATCCGGCGCAATCGACTCAAATCCGTGCGGCGCCTGCGGCACCACCTGCAGCTGACAGGGCACTCCAACATCTTTCAGGCGTTCGGCATAGACGCGGCATTCGTCGTAAAACAGGTCGATATCGCCAACCGAAATCCACGTTGGTGGAAGGCCGGTCAGATTCTCCCGCCTTGAGGCCGAAGCATAGACCGGCACCTCTGGCCCTCCCGGCGCTTGCCCCAGGTACCAGCCCCAGGCTGATCGGTTGCTGCGGTTGGTCCACAACGGATAGCGGATTCCATCGAGCTCGCTCCGCGCAGGAGTGCGGTCATCAAGCATTGGACAAAACAGCAGCTGCGCCGCCGGCTGTGTACCGCCGCCATCATGGATGCGCTGCACCAGACAGGCAGCCAGACCACCCCCGGCGCTCTGTCCGGACACGGCGATGCGCGCGGCATCGACGCCGAGTTCTTGCGCAGAACCCTGCAGCCACTGCCAGGCCTCGAAGCAGTCGTCGATGGCGCAGGGGTACTTGTACCTGGGTGCAAGCCGATATCCGACCGACACCACCAGCAGCTTGAGATCGCGCGCCAACCTGGCGCACATGCGGTCGTCCTGCTCGGGACGTCCGATGATCAGGCCGCCTCCGTGAATCCACAGCAGAGCCGCTCCGGAAAGTGCCCCTTCGGGCCGATAGATCCGCACGCTGGCACTTTTCAGCTTGCGGCTTTCTATCGCCACACCAGGCCCCGCCTTCGGCACTGGAATAATCTTCATCAATGCGTTCACAAAAGCCACAAACAGCCGGTTGTAAACCGGCAGAGTAGGCATGTATTTGAAGCTTTGACGCAGTTCCGGGTGGATCTGATCGAGTTTCACCGCTGATCCTCCGGTCGAGTGGATTCAAGCCTCAGACGAAGCTTCATCGGCAGGATCGAAATCAAATTCCGGCAGCCAATCGGCGTGCCGCAAGCTCGCGCAGTGGAGCGGTCTTGACCTTGTTGCTGCCGGTCAACACCAAGTCGGACTCTTCCAGGAACAATACCCGGCGCGGAACCTTGTAGCTTGAAAGACGAACGGACAAGAAAGCTCGTACGGACTTTTCGTCAAGGATTGAGCCGCTATCGGGCACCACGCAAGCGACAACCATCTCGCCGAGCGTGTCATGCGGTATGCCAACCGAAGCCCCGATTTTCACCCCGGGGCATTCGGCCAGGACGGCGTCAATCTCCAGAGGCGAGACATTGGCACCGCCGGTCTTGATGATGTCGTTCAAGCGGCCGTGCCAATGCAAGCGCCCCTCCGCATCGACGAACCCGCCGTCCCCGGTGTGGAAGAACCCCTCGTTGTCCAGAAAATTCTCGGCCGCCACCCGCAGGTAGCCGAGCATCATGGTCGGGCCTTTCGCGGCAATTTCACCCGCTTCCCCCCGCCGCAACACCTGGCCGGATATGGGATCGACAATGCGAACGGTATTGCCCGGCAGGGGCACACCGTGATTGCCCTCCGCCAGGGAAGGCGCCGTGCCGCTCGGATAGCAGGTGATCAGGGTCAGGAATTCCGAATTGCCGTAGGCCGATACCGGCTCCTGCCAGCTGGAATGGACCGTGGGATGCGTGCGCAGGGCGGAGGTCTCGCCCACGTAACGCAGAGAACCCAGATCGACCTCCTTGAATGCCGGATCCTCGACCAGGCGTGCCCACTGGTGCGGCCAGGCAATGGGCATTGAAACGCGCTCGGTCTGCATCAATCGGAGCGCTTCACCCGGCAGGAAGTACCGCTGCAGAACCAGGCAGCCGCCGGCGGCAAAGGTCGCGCCCAGGGCCATGGCAAAATTGCCGGACCAGAAAAATCCGTTCGCCGCCCAGGTGCGAACGTCCGGGTCGATTGCGGCAATGTCGCGCCAGCGCCAGCATTGGATGGCCGCGGCCCGATGGGAATGCACAATAGCTTTGGGCTTTGCGGTCGAACCTGAGGAGAAAAACACGAGCCCACGATCGGTTGGCGCAATTTCATTGCCGATCGCTTCGACCAGGGCGGCCGGCGCCATGGCTTCGGCGCTCAGAAAATCCGACCAATCCTCGAATGCCCCCCCGGCAAACGGCGCCGCTCCAATACAGACCACCCGGCGCAGAAACGGCAACCGGCTCGACTGCACCTGGCCCTGGGCGCTGCGGAGTTCCGGGCAAATCCCGAGCAGTTCGGCCGCAAAATCCCGGTCGAGAACCGAGCGCTCCATCACCAGCAGCGAGACGTCCCCTACCCTCAACTGGTATTCAAGCTCGGGGCCCTTGGCGAAGGTACTCAGCGACACGCAGGTGCCCCCCGCGAGCGCAATACCGAACATGGTGGTGACCCACTCCGGACGGTTGGTGGCCAGCAGTCCGACACGGGTCTCCTTGGTCACGCCGCGCGCAACCAGCGCGCGCGCTATGGCGAAAGCCTCATCCCAGACCTCGGCGTAAGAGCAGCGCACCACCGAATCCGGCGACGGGTGAAATACCAGCGCTTCCTTGCCGGCGTTTTTTGAACAGACCTCGCGCAGAAAGCCGCCCAGGGTGAGCGCGCCGAGCACCTCATCGGCGAGCGGAAGCCCGTGTATCGTGGAATCCATCGGAGTTTGCTGTGTCACAAAGACATTCCTCAAGCTGACGCGGCCCCATCCAGACCGTGATCGAAAAAAGACGCCGATCGCCCGCCATTATGACGAGTAAGGTCCCCATTGACACTCGGCGTACGGCTGGAATGGTTCGATTTTCCAACAAGCAGTGTAGTCAAAAGCAAGCCTGCCGGTATTGATTCACGGCGCCAGAATCCGTGCAGGTAGCGACGCTTCGTCCGGTATCAGCGGGGTATCCGCAAGGCATTCAAGGGCCCGATGCCGCATTGCAGCGAGCCGTCAACGAAGAAAGGCGCTGATTCGGCCGCGGGTCCGAACCTTGAGCAAAGCGGCAGCCGGTCAAGCCGATTACAACATGACGTCGACTTGAACATATAATGAGGGGGTTGCGGCAACACACGTTTGTCCCAGGATTTTGACTGCATAAGTTATGAGCCCGCTCAACGCACTCGAATTCCCCGCTTTACCGAAGGACGAGTCCCTGGAGGACGACTTCGGGGCGCTCGGACAAATTCCGGCCATGGTCCGGATCGACGCCCTCAGAAAATACTCCGACGTGGTCAAACGACTCGGCGGAAGTCCGGATTCGCTCCTGTCCAAGGCGCAGATTGATCCGGCCAGCCTGAACAACCCGCACGCGGTCATTCCTTACCGGTCTCTGGTGCTCCTGCTCGAACGTTCGGCCGCGGAATTGGACTGCCCGGATTTCGGCATGCGCTTTGCAGCGCTCCAAAGCGGAATCAAGGTGCTTGGCCCTCTCGAATTCCTGATGTGCAACTCCAATTCGGTGCGCGAGGCCTTTCAGCTTTGCAAGAAATACTGCCCCCAGGTTTACAGCACCGCGTCACGCACGGTTTACAAGGCGGGTTATATCCCCGATACCGTATTCCTGCACTTTCAGATCCTGGTCAATCGTCTGCCACATCACCCCCAGAGCGTTGAGCGCGCCCTCCTGCTGGTGCAGAATTGCGCACTGAAGATCAGCAAAGGCCGGGTCCGCGCACTGGAAATCTGGCTTGCCCATCAACCGCTGTCGCCGCCGTCCGTCTATTTCGAGTATTTCGGGACTCAAGTGCGATTTGGCCAGGCGATGAATGGCCTGCTGTTCAGAAACCAGGACCTCGATCTGCCCATTCCCGACGTGGACCCTCAGGTACACGAACTTACGATGGATTTCATCGAGCACCAATATCCACAGTCCCCTTCGATTCTGAGCACCAGGGTCCGCAGCATCATCGAACTGATGCTGCTCGACGGCAACTGCACCTACATCCGGGTAGCGTCAGCCTTGAGCATGCACCCCCGCACCTTGCAACGACGGCTACAGGCCGAGGGCGGATCCTTCGATACCATCAAGGATAGCGTACGCCGGGATATCGCACTCAGGTTCCTGAAACAAACTTCCGTTCCGCTGATCCGGATTGCCCGGATGCTCGGCTATTCGGAAACCTCCGCGCTGTGCCGTAGCTGTCACCGTTGGTTTGGGTCCTCACCCAACCAGATCCGCAATGGCGAAACCCCCGTCTTGTCAGCTTGATTCAGCTGTTCAGCTCACCGCGTAATTGTCGTGGTGATGCCGAGAACCAGCGGTGACAGCTGCGGGACAGGACGGAGGTCTCCGAATAGCCCAGGATTTCGGTCACCCGCACCAGGGAAACGTTGGGTTCCTGCAGGTAGCGAAGGGCGACGTCGCGGCGCACGCTGTCCTTGATCGCCTCGAACGAATCACCCGATTCCCTCAGCCTGCGCTGCAGCGTGCGCGGATGCAGGCCAAGAGCGGCGGCGACGTGCTCATAGGTGCAATTGCCTTCCACCAGCAGACGGGCGATCGCGCTGCGAACCCGCGCGCTGAGCGATACGGCCGCCTTGGGAAAGCGGCGATCGATGAAGCTGGTGGCGATCTCGTACAGACGCGGCTCAAAATCGGGCACTGCCCGTTCCAGGTCCTGCCGGTTGAAAAACAGGCCATTCATGCTCTGGCCAAATCGCACTGTTGCATTGAAGCTTTCGCGGTAGCAGGACGTCGGAGCAAACGGCTCGTGCGTCATCCAGACCTCGCGCGCATGAACTTGCTGTCCACTGATGGCCAACGCTGCCTGCTGCATGAGCGCCAAAGTGTGCTCTACAGCCTGCCTCTGAGCCGGCAACCCCTCCAGCAGGATCTCGAACCGTACAAAGACCCGGCGTTCGTCTGCCGGCTCCTCGAAATAAAGCTGGGTGGCAGTGCTGTAAGCCTGTATGTGATCCACGCAATAGTGAAGCGCCTGACCCAGCGTCGGCGAGTTGCGCATCGCCACGTCCAGCGGTCCCAGGGCCTTGGTGCCGCCCTGCATGGATGCGAGCCGCATGCCGAAATCCCGGCAATCCAGCTTCAACGATGCGTGTTCAAGCAGTTGAACCATCGTGCGGTAAGGCAGAACCGCGTTGCGGTCATCCAGCAAATCCGGCCCGATGCCGAATGGCCCTAGCACCTCCGACGGCTTGCCGCCGAGATCAGCAACCAGGGCCTTGAAGTTCCGCAGCGCATCGGTTCGCACGGTTTCGCCGCCGCTGTACTGGACTTCAAACGAAGAACAAATATTCCTCTGCAGACTTGCCGTGCTCCGCTTCATTTTTATTGAATTCTCCTCAGGTTTCATTCTCAGCCTCTGACGCGCCGCATCGTCATCGAGTGCCGAAACCGCGATGCCGGATGCGTATTGACGGTTACCTGAGCCACTTCTCCATCGGAGGTCTTGTAAGTGCGCCGTACTTCAAGCGCAGGAGTGCCTGCTTCGACCATCAGTGAATCCGCCAGTGTCGCAGAAATCAGGACTGCGGCGATTTCTTGATGTACTTCCGCAACTCGCTGGCCGAACAAATCCTCGATCAAGGGAAAAATAGGGCCCGTGTGGCGTTGCAGGAGCCGGCCAACTGCCGCGAACTGCCGGGTGATGTAGTACTCGGTCCAACACACCGGTACCTTTGAGCCTTCCATTTGCCGGAAGCCGCGGACCGCCAGCCACTCGCCGCCGCTCTCGAGCCCGGTTTGGCATGCCAGCGAATGGTCGATGACCACCATCTCCATGGACCCGATTGCAAAGCGCGCACCGCTGGCAAAGGCCAGGAGGTCGTTGATCGACATGACGTCCTGGATATAAGAGTCCAGGGACAGCCGCGGGATGACCACGGTGCCCGCTCCTTGCCGCGAAGACACCAGATTGTCTTCACGCAGCCGCCGCAGCGCCTCCCTTACCGTGTAGCGGCTCACCGAAAACCGCTCACACAATTCGTCTTCCGTCGGCAGCTGGGTACCCACGGGATAGACGCCGCCTACAATCTCTTCCTTCAGGGCGCGCGCCACCTGAAGGTACAGATGTCCGTCGGCTTTGATATCGGCGGGGCGTGTGAGGCCCTGCCCCATCATCAATGGCTTGGATCGAAGCGATTTTGTTCGAATCTTGGAGCCCATGATCTGCTGTGAATTCTTATGGGAGCCGCGGCGGGCGGCAGTCTCGAAGCTTCTGATATACGCATCCGGCATACCCCACCATGGCAATGCGTGCACTCCTCCAGTGAAACACATTGATTCGGCGAGCCGATCATAACATGGATATGTCCGGACACCTATCATAGGATGCATTTAAAAATATCTTTAAAAACATATGATTAATAGATATGTGAAGAACCTATCCGGATAACTGCTACGGCGTCGGCGACTTTAACGCCGGCACGAACCGGCTTACGGTATGCAGCATCGGGGCGAACCAGTCCGGCCCGCCGGAACTGATCTGCATACGATTGCGCCGCCGGAACAGGTCCGAGACGAAAAAACCTCTTGGGAACGGACTCCAGAGCCTTGCCCAAGCAAGACACGAATATAGCTGGTCCAGACAAATATCGAGATTTTCTTGCAACAATCACTTATTATCCGTAGGTAGTTCTGGAATTTATTGTAAATATGTACGGACAACTTTCCCGACAATCCTGGAGGCTCGCGGA